>CAYUCH010000010.1:0-51920 GCA_964443295.1 uncultured Desulfobulbia bacterium
TCAGTGGCCGGAATCAAATGGAATGGGTGGTCGGGATCGTCTGGAATTCGCACTTCTAGTTCTTCTTCTCTTTTATCGCCTCCGTAACGATAATGAGGGTTGCAGGAAAGGGTAATTCCCTTAACCGGCACTTCTGGCTTAAGTTCATCCTGCACCCCATATCCGTTTATAAAAATACGATTATTCTCTTCTTCAAGCAACCGCATCTCCCTCGTAACTTTTTGCCAGTGTGTATTGAGTTTGGTGTAGGTTTTATTCAGTGTGGATTGGCGGTACTCTTGTAGTAGGATTGGGAGCCTAGAAAAATCCCATGAACTTTCATGTGAATCCCAATCTCGTTTTGACAGTTGGTAACAAGCGTCGGCAATTTCTACTGGCTTGGTAGTATCAATATCAACAATTGGTAATCGACTCATTGGTCCTTCATGATAGTCAAGAGTCGGTGACATTATTAGTAATAACGCATTGATTACATGAGTATTTGTTAATGCCAGCAAAAATAACCTTTGTTCTTCCATATCAGAAAAACAGACTGATCCTTTACTCTCAAATATCATTCCTTCAGGTAGGTACCTCATCGAAAGGGAACTACTAGATATAGTTGACCATGTAATACCTGGCTGAAATATCCGTCCTAAGTTGAAATTGGTTGCTCTAATTCGTCCCGTATGATGTTTAGTCGTTCTAAGTTCATGCCCGTCATTAAACCAATCAATAACAAACTCATTGTTACCAAACCACCGTCTAAATGGTCCTCCTTTGCTCACCGGGAACCACCGAACTCCTGACGAAACAGAGTCTTCCCGCGTTTTAGCTGTAAAACAAATATTATTTTTTGAGACTTCTGACCAGTTTTTTAAAAAACGATTATTATCGCCAGTTACCACACCATGTGTTGGTGAACCAATTGTGCCAAGTGAAGCCGAGGTTTCAAAAACTTTTCTAACGCGGTTACTTGCCCAATAGGCGATTGGTCTCCCCGGGATCTTTTTAAGATCAGCAGCAGAGGCGCGATAGAACCAATCGCATTTTGGGTTCTTAATAGCTTCAAGAGTCTTTGGCCCTTGATTTTCACATCCTCGAAAGTCGGACAGCCTAATATATCCACCTTTGAAGCTCGGATGATTGGCGTTTTCTAATGTAAATGTTGCAACAGGGATACAAGCTGGAGCAAATGCGTTATACTCAAGCTGTGCCAAACATGTAATTGTCGTTTTGCTTAAAATAAAATTCCGAAGGTTTTCATAAGAAGAAATAAACATCCATACAAATGGGGCGACAAAACCTAACTGCCCACCTTGAACAGTTAATTCGACATTTCGAATAATAAATGCCGCGAACAGATCAGCTTTAGTGTTGGAATAATTATCCTGTAAAAATGCTTTCAATCGCCCATTCATTGCCTTCCCACCCATATATGGTGGATTAGCAATAACCACATGATATTTAGTGCTGAGGTAGTCAGCTTGGTTTAGAATCTTAAGAACCTTTTGGTGGGTATTAACTAAAAATAAATTACTGCCAATGCCTTTGGCTTCAAGCCGATTAAAGACATCTCCCACATTAGTCTCATCCGGTCGAATTAATGAACCGAAATTATCTGCTTCCTCGAATTGATGAAGCGTCGCTTGCAGGTTCATAGTGAAGAGGTCCCTGCCAACGACATCCATGTAATTTTTTATTTCCCTTTCATCAAACTCTACATTCTCCAATACACATACATTGGGCTGAACCGGTTTTCTTAAAAAACGACGATATTTCTGCCTTGCCTTCATTGTCAGTGAGAAAGCAGCCAGTGCACCGGCTCGGTCATCAATCTCAATTCCAGAGAGGTTTTTGGTAATGATCAAATTTGGGATCTCTTTTTGATCATAACCCTCTTCTTCGTATATCGCATAAAGCAGGTCAAAGGCATAAACTAAAATGTGGCCAGAACCACAGGCTGGGTCACAGAGTTTAATCTCCTCTGGCTTACTGATGCGCAAAAAATCAGCGCTATCCTGCTCATGTTTTACATAATAATCCATTTGCTGGATCAACCGAGATTGAGGACGATTCAGCATCCAGAGGCGACCTAGGGAGTTTTCCACCATATATTTTACTATCCACTTTGGGGTGAACAACTGGGTGGCTGCTGGTATTTCGTCTTTAGCAACAACTGAACGTCGATTAATTACTTCATCTTTCTTTTCTGAGATATAAAATTGGTATAACCAGCCAATGATCTCGACGTCCTTGCAGTTCTCCTCGGTCATCGCTTCTCTCACAGTATGAAGAATAGAGTTCTCGGAAAGGAGATCTTCTGGTATGAGTAGTTCTGTGTAATCGGCTATGCGCTCGAACATGAAAGGCATCAATTTATGCTGGCTATTGCAGACCGCAACTAAAAGTAATCTGTATGCTTCCTGTTGAGGATCAACTGAAACCGATTTGCCGCCCAACAGGTCAAAAACCTTTTGTTGATTTACCTGGAAATCAACATCAATATGCCCCAGTTTAGCCTCCTGCAATATTTCAGGTTGAGAAAACCCCTCTGCAGGGCTGACAGTTCCCACTTTTGTGTAACGGTTTACATCCATGAAGCGAAGTGCGCAAAAACGGTTGAACCAGATATAGGCCACTCGCTCAATCACCGCGTCATTCGAAGTCTTGGCAATTTGTTCCTGAAGATCCTTGACGGCTTTCTCTTTTTCCCGCAATTCAGCAGTGTCTATCTGAAGAATAAGTTTCAGCCGAGCTCCAACCTGCTCGATCAACTGCCTTCTGGCCGCTTGTGCGAATTTCTTGAGTTTGCTTGTTTCCATGATTTTAAACCTCTCTATAAAGCGTAACTTTTTAGAGCTTCAGCGATAAGCTGATTGGGGTTCTCCCCCTTGAAAAACTTACCCGGTTTGAATTCAAATTCACGTGCATCAGGATGGAACTCCCCATATTGAATATCCCTACGATCTCCTAAACATTTTCCTTCTAGTTCGATACTAATTGTGGGATAGTCGTTCTCCGACCATGCATCCATCCTACATTTAAAGAGTTGAGTTAAACGAAGCCGTTTGGCTGCCGATTCATTTTTCATGACAATATTGTATGCCCTGAAATCACACATTGATGGATAAATCAGGCTGTCTTTGTAAGGAAGGTCGAGCAGCAATTTTGAAATTGCGCAGGACGCTTTGTATTGAAATTCCGAACCGTGTCCAATAGGCCTTGTAAATTCAGAAAACATAAAATCACTGAGGATCATCGAGTGGAGGTGCTGGTTTCGTGTTCTCGCGTGTGTATTTTCCGGAATTGCTACTATAATGCTTGTTTGGTAGAAATCTTTCATTGGAGATAACCAGAAAATTCCCAATGTAAAACAATCACCGGGTTGCAGATTCACTTCACGAATTGCAGTGACTGGGTCTAATGCGCCATAGAAGATTGGCTCCCCGTCACAATTTGCCCTGCACAAACGGGCATATTTTTGCGGTGGCGCCCATATATCACTTTTGGTGTTGTGCTCTTCTCCTGGTATGATTTTTCTCACTCTGAAAATTGGGCATTTCCCAAAATTGGTTGTGAGTAGGTTAAAACTGGTGATAAATCGAAATATCTCTGTCACTTCGCTCATTGGAGTATTTCTGAGATCCAGAGCGCGATAGCTAGCAATAGCTCTGAGAAGAACTTCTGGGTCGAATACCTGATCGATTGGGTTGGTGAACGACATCCGCTCCTCGCTCATATCTGAACCCTTTTCCCTTCCTGAATCTCTTTTAAATACGCATCCCTAAGGGCAGAAAGGTACTCATCAACATCCTCTGCATCGACCAGCATTGGTTTTGCAAAATTTACTTTTATGGACTTGCCAAATACATATTCCGGCTCTGGATCATTAAGTTCACCAGAGTCGCCGGTAGCAATATCTTTTTTATCCGGCTCTTCCTTAACTTTGTCTTTCTTTTTAGTGGCTGCCGTCAATCGACCAATCTCCGCCAACAACCCTGAATACTCACTCTCCTCAAAACTTCGTAACCTGTCACGGATAACAGCAACAAGCTTCTGCTGTTTCAATTCCTGCTCTAAATTTTCAAAGGGTGCCTGCAGCTTCTCCTGGTCTTCCGCCTTAAGGCTGGCAAAGTCATCCATCCCGAAAAGCCGGTCAGCAAGTGTTTGCACCGCGGTAATGGCTTTATCCCTTTCCTCTTTAATCTGGGATTTCACCTTTTTACGCAGGGCATCCATCAGGATTTTGGCCTGTTGCATCCGGTTGCCTTTAAAACAATTATCATCCGCCAGAATGTCGCGAAGCTGTTGACCTTCATCACCTGTCACATAGGAAAAGTTAGCGTCCTGTTCCTCAAGATAGAATCGAGTTTCGTCATAAATGGTCTTTGGAGAACCAGACATGAACCGCATTATCGGGTCTAGCACATCCTCCTTCATATCAATAAGGTCGTCTTGCTGTTTAGACAGAGCGGTCAGGTAAAAGCTGTACTCCTTGCCTACAAGTTCTCTGATACGGGTTATTGGGTCTGATAGAGCTGTGAGAAATTGGTATTGTGAGACTTGGGATGCCAACGATTCCATGGCCTGCAACCGTTTTTTTAATGCGGCTGCAGTCTCTTTTGCAAGGGGCTTTGCTTCACTTGCCTTGGCAGGGACGTCAAAAAAGTCTTCATGGAATTCTTTTAAATGTCGAACCTGGGAGGCGGAAAAATCAATCTGGGGGTCGAGAATAACATTCCCATGACTCTGGGTGTTTATTAAGGCTCTTTCAAGATCGCCTTCTTCGAGGATATTGGAGTCTGAGCGGGCCTCAACTTTTTCTCTGGCCAGCAGCTTGGCCATAACACAAAGGATGGCGGCAAAGTACCAGCCATATGGTTTACGCTCGAACCGTTCAACTAGGCTCTTCAGCGTTGTGCGGACACCGCTGCGGCTGTTTCCCTGGATGAAAGAAAGCATCTCCTGCTCTGCTTCACTCATCATCTTTTCATCATCACCAAATGGGATGGAAGTCGTTGATTTCAAGCAGGTGGCAACATCATTTTCGGTATATTTAATTCCCCGCAACATATTCAGGTTCGGGTAGGTACGGCGGAGCAGGTCATAGAATCCTAAAGTGATTCTTGACAGCGGGTCTGAGCTTGCGCTTTCGACTTCTTTCAGGTTGATAATGAGCTTTGCTTTGCCAAGCAACTCTTTGGTTTTATCCAGTAGGTCTTTATACCGCTCCCTGTTCTGGAAATTCTTATCAGTCAGGATACGTTTCACTGTCTCCTGCTGGGTGAGTGTCATGTTCTGGCGAACATATTTATCTGTCTTTTTATAAAGCATGAGATCCCGAACCAGCCGATCATCAGCCGACATGATGACCAGCAACTCAGGTTTCCCCATGGACTGCATGCTGAGAGTTGTCTCGTTGTCTGCATTTTCATGGAAGGGACTGATGATATGGATTGCCAGTTCATGTTCACGGCCGCAGAGACGGTTATCAAGTTTGCGGGTAAAGGAATAGTCCTGGCCATTGTCGTCGTAACGAATTTTTCTTGTTTTCAGAATGTGGTCAAAAACAAGTTTGGCAAGCTCATCTGAGACATCGCTGTTTTCAACGTCAGTGTTTTTTATCTCCTCCTCAACGTCCTTTTCTTCGTCGGTCAGAAATTCATAGACCTCGCCATTACGCTGAATATAGGTCTGCTGTTCCAGAAGGTTTAATGCTTCCTCAACCTTTCTTGTGAGTGCGGTAATATTGCTGTCAAAATTATCGAGCATAAGGATACTGACATTGCGCAGGGTCGCCTTGAACTCCTTGACATATTTGACCAGAAAAAGGGCCTTTAATACCTGAACCGCAAAGTCGTTTCCCAGATTTTTTTCCGCCACCAGAACGGAACGCTGTATCTGTGCTTTCAGGGCGGTGCGGACACCTTCAAACATAAGATCAAAAGTGGCAAGTTCCCTGATGCCCTTGTCGGCAATCTGCTTTGCAACATGCTGAAACACGCCGAGCATGGACCGCTCTCCAACGGAAGTATGCTTTCCCTCAAAGGCGTTATGCTGTGACAATGCCTGAATAGCTCCCTGAAATAGAGTGAACTGATATGGAATAAAAGGGTAGGCGTGAATGAAATGATCGCGATCCCTGAAATTTCTATAGGTTTGGGAGCCATCGGCAAAATCGAACAGAATTTTAAAATTGTTTTCCTGTTCATGATACACTTCAGAAAGTTCAGCTATGCCTTGCTCGTTTTTCAAGAGCAGGCGTTTTTGGATAACTTCGGCAACATCAGCGCCGGTCAGTTTCATTCGGTTGGCAAACCGGGCCTGGATTTTTGAGAAATCATTCCCCTGTTGCTTGTCCATCTCGCCGACCACAGCATTCATGTCTTCCTGGGCTGTGACTATGACCCAGGCACGTCCCCGGCATTTAGTCGCGAGGCTCTCTGCCACCGTCTGCAGGTTGGTCATGAGCTTGGTATTGTCTGCAACATACTGGCCAACTTCATCGACAAAAAAGTTTAAACGAAAATCCGGGCCTTGTTTCTCCACATAGGCGTTGATTTGGTTGGCGAAATCCTCAATGGAAAGCCTGTAATCGTTCCGGTATTTATCGAGAATCCCCAAAGCGGACTTTTCATCTGAACCGGTAACCCGGCTGTAAGCCTTGGCAATATTCTCTGCCTCCAGGAGTGCCTGTTCACGGCCAAAGGTCCATTCCTGGGATGTAATTTCTTGATATACTTCTTTGAACGGTTCAAAGAGGTCTCGACTGTCCAGGTCACGCTCAAACTGGGCAATATGACCTTGTTTGCCATAATAGCCGCACATCTCATCAAACACTTTGACGAACACAGAGAGAAGTGCATCTATCTGGGTCTTACTAATGACATCGGCCTTTTGATCAATATTGAAGAGAATCGACTGGGAAGGAATGGCTGCGGCCCGCTTCAAATCGCCGCGCAGGATTTCATTATCTTTGCATTTTGGTAGAAAGAGATCAAGAACAGGAGAACCGCCTATGGAAGAATTTTCCAAGAGTAGCGAGAGAATTTTAAGAAGATGTGATTTTCCCGAACCAAAAAAACCGGATACCCAGACGCCATTTGCCCCTTCATAATTCTTGTAGGCATCAAGGAAGTTTTCAAGCCTTTTGGCTACCTCATTGGTCAACACATATTCTTCAACTTCAAGACGGAGATTCGCCTCATCATCAGCTTTGATGACGCCTTCTATATGACGGTCTACCGGTTTCTCGAAAATTTCTTTCAAATACATGGTTCTTCCTTTTTTGTTAAGTGACATTTAATCCGGGCCTACACCTCGCAATGAAAGATATTAAAAGCCCGATAATATTTATCGTCACGTAAACGGCCAAAAAGATCCAGTGATGCACCATCTTCCAGAGAATGGGCATAGGCCCCAGGGAAGAACATAACGGTGGGCTGGTCTTTTGCAGTACTCTGGAGATTGTTCAGGACGTTGTGCGAGCGGATATAGGGAAAAACCTCCCCGACCCCGGAAATAAACATGACGTCAAAAGGACTATGTGCCATTTTTTCTGCTATTGCCGGAACGAGATGAGATTCCGAGTCAAGAACTCCTTGAAGCAGTTCTTTTAGTTGCTCCTTGGGCATGGTCCTCTCAGTTTCTAAAATACGATCCCAGATATTGCGTTTTTGGAGAATTTCAATGGCCAGGTCGTAGAGGTTTATGGCTAGAATTCTCACCCCCTGCTGCTGCAGACGATTTTGTAACTGCCTTTGCATCTTGACCATGTCCACAGCTTTTGTAGGAAGATATGGGCAGATAAAAAATGGGACCTCATTTCCCAGACCTTCTTTTTGTAAAAAACGGTCGCTTCCTATTAATTTCAAGAGATGGTCATACTGTTCCTGGATTGACATTCTATTATGATCGCGGATCATGTTAAAACCATCCTTTTATTTCTGCGTCAGAAACAGGTAAAACAGTCAACCAGACCGGATTGTCTTCTGCCAACACCATGGCCAGGTCTTGGGTGAGTAAGCCCGGAATAATCATGTTATCCTTTGAGAGAATTTCAGCTTCCCGCAATATTTTAAACAGAATTTGCCGTAACTTGGCCTTGGTTGAATCGGTAAGTTTCTCCAGTTCGTCATGCCACTCGGCTCTTTCTTGAAAAAAAATATCATAATCAGCAGGCTCCAGCAGGAGATCCATACGGAGGAACTTTTCCCTCAGAACCTTGCTTGCAAACTCACTGATAAAACGGTGTTTTTTGCAAACCGAAACCCATAGCAGATAGAGTTGCTCTTGGGCAGATCCTGTGGCAAGAAGTTGTAGCTGTCTTTCTGTCAATTTTTTTAGGCGAAAACAAACCTCCCGAACTCTGCGCGCAGTACTGCTCTGGGTTCTTCCTTGAATAAGATTATCAACTAATATCCTTTCCCGGGTCTTTTCCCAGCTTTGCTCTATCAGATAAACCTCCAGAATTTTTAATGACTCAGTAAAAAAAAGGCCTCCTGTGGTGAAGGACATATTATATTTGTTATCCGTCAATTACAGCCCCTCTGGTTCTGGACATGAATTCTTCTTTATACATTGTCACGTAGGTCAAACAATGTCCTACGCTAAAAAATAGTGTGATTAGGCAAAAATTATTACGGCTTACTCCTTTCGAGAATCACGATCCTCTAACCAACGATCAATGACGTCTTTCCTGAATCGCCAGTGTTTCCCAATCTTCTGCCCTGGGAGTTTTCCCTCTTGGGCGAGTTTGTAGAGCGTTGACTTGGGAATCTTGAGGTAGGTAGAAAGATCTTGGACAGTCAAAATACTGTGTTGTGTATCTCTCATAAAAAGTTCCCTGGCATATTGGTAGTAATAGGAATACTGTTTGTTTTTATCAGTTATTATCAGTGTGGGCAAGTTTTTACAATGGCAGGAAATCAAGAGCAATAAAAAGGGGAGTTGAATTCATTTAGGCAATTCAATGCTATTTATGTATCCTTATTTTTTCTTTGTACCAGCCGTAAATGGCATTCCAAATTTTTAATAGCCTGCTTTTTTGGATCTGAAACCAGGTGAGCATAGCACATGGTCTCTTCGATTGACTCATGGCCCATCAAATCTTTGATGACATCAAGTGGGGTTCCCTGTAGAGCCAGCCAGGAACCAAAAGTACGTCGAAGAGTCTTGAATACCACTTTATCACGTTTATCCTGTAAGCCATAATTTAGGCCAAGCTTTTTTACAATTCTGTAAAATGACTTGGGAATATATTTTACCTCTCTTCCCCTTATGCCTCGAAAAACAGAAGCTTCTGGGCGAGTTAA
This sequence comes from uncultured Desulfobulbia bacterium, assembly GCA_964443295.1. Lineage (GTDB taxonomy): Bacteria > Desulfobacterota > Desulfobulbia > Desulfobulbales > CG2-30-60-27 > CAYUCH01. Next base: position 9,297 of record CAYUCH010000010.1, read on the forward strand.
TTTTCTAGCCAAGAGCATCTTTCGAACCTCTTCAGTCATATATACCTGCCGGCTTCCTCCTTGCTGGTCCCTAACCAGCATTATGTCGTTTTGAAAATCAAGATCTCCTGTGGTCAGATTATTAATCTCCCCCAACTTAAGGCCGCAATGGAGGGCTAGAAGGCTCAGAGAATGAATATAAGGATACATTCCAGATAATTTCTGCAAGAGCAGATCAGCCTCCGCGTAGGAAAGATAACGATGTTTTTCAATGTTGTTGACGGTCGGTGGTTGAAGGACTTTCTCTTCATTTACCCGGCTACTATGCACTTCCTCGGATTTATCTTTGCAGAATACCTGGCTCACGAAAATTAAAAAATGCTTTGCTCGTGTAGAAAACTGGTCCGCCTGATTTTTTTCTCCAGTAAATCTTTTTAATTGTGCATTTTTAGTATCAATTAATATTCTTTTGAAAGTATCCATCTGTCTGTGAACATAGATAATATTGAGAGTAGAATTGCCAACTGTGAATAGAAACAGACACCTTCGTTTATCAAAAAAACGCAAGAGATGATAGAAAATAAATATGTCTTAGTTTCGATGATATCAGTAATTATTTCGGTTGCTTTAGTTCTTTTCTTTTTCATATTTGCAAAAGCTTCGCATATCTTTTCTATGTGCAGTTTTCTGAACATTGCGTATAGAAAAGACCAGACAAACAACGAGTAAGATATGGTAAAATAAAGTATTTCTTCTTCTGGAAAGAAAACTATTGAAAATATTAAGAAAAGTGATGAAAATTCACCTGCTTTTTTGTAACTACCGTTGGCAAAAAAAGGATCAATCCTGTTGTATGTTCTGGACTGCACATATGCTTTTTTGGCATCCTCTTGAGAGCATCTAGCATAATATTTTTTCCTGGTTGGAAAGTATTGATGGACTAACTTCAGAATAAAATGTTTCAATTTATTCATGTTGTTATTTCGATTTGTTTGGGAAAACAAGATTAAAGATTTCATCTAAAGTGTTTTCGTGGAAGTGTTCTGAGCCTGCGATTTCTGCCAGGTTGGTAACAAGTGTTGCCTTCTCGTCGCCATGCGATTCAATGTTATTAATCTTGAAGAAATTGTCAGCGGCTATCATAATTTTCCTCAAAATTTTCTTTCTCGATTCAGCCTCTTGCTCACTGATCACGCTGTCTCCATCATCCCACATCGGGCCTTCGCCCGACACTAGCCATGCAGGAGAGCAGTTTGTTGACTCGACAATTTTGGTTATTGCACTTGTGCTAGGTGGCTGCTTGCCGTGCATCCAGCGCGAAATCGTAGTCACTGTAATTCCAGCCTCGTTAGCCAGTTTTGACTGGTTCCAGCCTAATGCTGAAAGAAGATCACGCAGCCTCTCTGGGAAGCTTGCAAGTTCATTCTCGGTAAGAATTGAGTGAGTCATGATAAATCTTCCCTATCTATTGTTGGGGTTACAAGCTTAATTCGACCATTAAAACATATCGTCTTAGCAGTAAAAAGTCAACAGTTTTCGCTGGCATTTTGTTTATTGACTAATGATGGTGATTTTTTCAAAAGACTTGACAACCTTTAGTTGTAGTGATTATCGTGTGCTCGCCACAAAGACAATGGAATTGTAGTGAGATAACGATTTGGAGAAGGGGAAATATGGAAAGGGATAATAACTTGTGCCCAAGGATCGGTATTATGAATAGACAATGCGGCTATCTCCGTATATGGCAGATAATTGGTGACCGGCGCCGTGGCATACCACCTTTAATTCCGATTAGTAAGACCACCTGGTGGCATCGCTGTCGGACTGACCCCACTTGGCCTCAGCCTGTCAAACTAACAGAGCGTTGCACTGCCTGGAAAGAAGCGGATGTTATGGCGCTGCTTAAACGGCTTGAGGAGAGTGACAATGTATGATCAGAGAAAAAAAGCCGTGCTCAGATCGGGTGTTTTTGAGCGGGTGATTGGTAACCTCTTTCCGGGCGTACAAAAGGCAAGAAAGGGTCAACAAATTTTGCTCTTGTGTCCTTTTCATGATGATTCAAATCCATCATTATCAATTCATACGAAGACAGGCAAATTTCATTGTTTTGGTTGCGGTGTCAGTGGCAATGGCTTTGATTTGTACATGCGACTGAGGGGCTGTGATTTTATTACAGCACTTCACGACTTGGAAAGTTTAGTAGGTATAAAAAAGACGTCTGTTTCCCCGCGGAGACGTCGCTCAGAGGTTGTTGCGGTCTATGAATACCACGATGAAAACGGCTATATACTGTACCGCAAAAAGCGTTACGAGCCTGGATTCAACGGCAGAAAAAAATCGTTTGCTTTTTATCATGAAGGGCCTCATGGCGTTGAGCAGAAGGGGCGTGGTGGTGCACCAGTGCCCTACAACTGCCATTTACTTGCTTCTGCTAATAAAGGTGAGCCTATATTTTTTACAGAAGGCGAGGCCAAAGCTGATGCTTTAACTAAATGGCAGCTCTGCGCAACCTCTCTAGATACAGGTAGTCAAAGTGGTAAAGGGGCTTCCTGGAATCCAAATTGGAATCATTATTTTACCGGTCGAGAAATTTATCTTTTGCCAGACAATGACGAACCAGGGGAACTTTATGCTGGCACAATTGGGAAGCACATACTGCCAATAGCAAAATCAGTAAAAATATTGAGATTGCCCAACCTGCCACCAAAGGGAGATATTATTGACTGGCTGCGGCAGGAGCTCGCAAATGTCTGATAAGCAAGAGCTCGCACGCCAAAAATTCCTCGATCTTCTCAGTACTGCTGAGCTAGTAACTGGTACTTCTGCTCGCAGCGATAAATCATCGAGAAGGACAGCCTCCGGTAAAACAAAGGTGAGCGGTTTTGATGCCTTTTGGCCTGTCGTCAAGAATGACGAGCTTTTTAAAAATGGTGACGGCAGCGGATACATTGTCAGAGATGGCAAGCTGTTCATGTTGGATATAAAAAACAGAGAACTCGTTGAAGACCTACGGCTTGCAGGGCGAGAACAAACGGGTAAGGTGCCAAGCCGGGAAACCATTGCCACAGCAATGGATCTTTTATCGGCAATGGCGCGGAGAGATGGTCAGTATATAGACCTTGCCAACCGTTGCGGTAAAATGGCAGAGGCCATCTATTACGATTTGGCAGATGGACGTGCGGTAGAACTGAAGCCTGATAAGTGGCAAATTGCACAATCCCCTTGGCTCTTTAAGCACTTTAATCACCAGAAACCACAGGTTCACCCCTCCATCCACGGTGATGTCAACAAGCTATGGAAATTTTTTCATTTAAATGAACAAGACAGACTCCTCCTGCTTGTAACACTTGTTACATGTTTCGTGCCGGATATAGCCCACCCTGCAATACATGTAAGTGGATGCCAAGGGGCCGGCAAGTCAATTTTTTCTTCACTCTGGAAAACAATAGTTGATCCCTCAAGTGTTATTTTATCATTGATGCCACGTAAGCCGGAAGATCTCGACCTGTTATTGGCCGGGCACTATGTTCTGGTGCTGGATAATTTGTCGACATTGAGTGCGGATACTTGTGATCGGTTATGTGCGTTTATTACAGGCGGCGTGATTGAAAAGCGCACCCTCCATACGGATTTGGAAACTACTGTGCTGAAGGCAAACTCAATTATTTTTTTTACGGGCATCGGCAGTTTGCACTCCCGGGCAGACCTAATTGAGCGCAGTATTCGTTTCGAGCTGGACCGTGTCCCTCCAGAAAAAAGGCTCGATGAAATCGAACTGTTTGCGTCATTCAAGCAGGCCTTGCCGGATATATTGGCAGGAATATTTGATCTGATTTGCCAGGCGATAAAAATACATCCAATGGTCAATCTTCCCAAGTTGCCCAGAATGGCAAGTTTTGCCAGGTGGGGTTATGCTATTGCTGAAGCCCTGGGCGGACAAGGAGATGAGTTTTTAAGGCTCTACAAGCTGAATACATCCACGCAAGTATCATCACTGCTGGAAGAAAATACGCTGTTTTCTGCCATTGTGCAGACATTTGTCCAGTCTGAGCAAGATATGCTGACAGGTTCTTTTGGCGAGGTGGTTGATAAACTGACGCAAACCTTAGTGCCTGATCGGAACCTGGGTGAATTGCAAAGGCTGAAAATGGACCGAACATTTCCATCAGCTCGTGGGCTCAGAAATCAGCTTCTCCGCATTCGTATCCCGCTTGAAGACGCTGGAATCAGCTTTCGCTTCATTGACCAGCGTGCCAGCCATGGCAAAGCTTTTGTAGAATTATATAGACTTAATTGATGTGTGAAAAAACAGGAGAAAAACATGCCTAAAAAATTAAAAATTAAGAAAACTGAAAAATATTTGGAGATAGGTTCTCCTTACCACCCCTCTTTTCCACCACGAGCAAAGCGGATGGGTGGCAAATGGATGCCAGGCTTAAAGGTCTGGCGGTATAATGCTAAAGATGAGAAATTGGTTGAAGAGATGTATCTCAAATTTTATGGCTACTGGAAGGATATGCCGGCAGAGTTGCAAAGTGCAAAAGTAACTCTAGATGAAGATTGTTCAGCAAAAAAGGGTTTTTATTTTGGGAATAGCCTAATTGCGTCTTGGCTGTATAGAGCCCCGGCTAAACTTGGAGAGAATGTGGTGATGACTGAAGGGGAATTTTTGTGTCGACCTAATGGAGACACTAAAGTTGCAAATGGCGTCTCGTTTATTGTTAGGGATATTCCAAAGCAAAAAATGCAAGAAGAAATTTTATCCCCATCCTGGCCGTGGAGTATAGAGTTATTGGAAGAAAATATTGACATAGAATTACTTCAAAATGAAAGAGCGAGGCTTCTTCAGCGAATTGCTGAAATCGACAAGATTTTGAATCCTGAATAGTTGAGGCACAAACGCAGGTGGTTTTTTCAATGTTTATTTTTTCCTGTCTGAAAAAAAAAGAGCTCTGATCCTAGACCTTAATGGAAGACGAACATCTACTGGGTGAACCACATGTCTGTACTTTATTTGCATAGTCTTGCCGGAACATATTGACGGACGATGCAAAGGCGGGATTAGGTGTTGCAGATAATTTCACCTCAATGGGGACCAAGTGGTTCCCATCTTCGACTATAATATCAACCTCGGTGCCAGCTAAAATTCACCCAAAATAGACCTGAGAATCAAAGCTTGAAGGGTCAGGGTTCGTATTGATCAATCTGTTTTGGGTAAATATTTCTTCAATCGATCCTCATCCGCATATGCTGCCTGCAGCGATTCCTTATGGCAACCGAGGCCTGATCGATGGGCATTATAGATTTGTATCCCATTGGGCGACTGTTGACTTTTAATGTAATTTCATGAGTTGCCGGGATCAGGTGCTTTCAGCTTACTGCAATGGTGCTCTGCATTCTGTACGTTGCCCTGCAAGCGGGTGAGGAATATGTGTGCCTTCTATCCTTCATCTCAGCACAGAGTAGTGTATATGCTCTAGCAATCAATCGTTGCTTCTCATTAAAAAAAGATGTCGTGAAATTTTTCTCTTTGAGAAATGCTGATGCAGCATACACCAGCTTACCATGTGCAAGCACTGGACCGCCGCTGTTTTGGTTCTCATTCCTCCCCGATGTGCCTTTCTCAAATGGGGAAGAAAAAATTAGCTGGTCGATACGGTTGTGACCAACTGTTTTTTAATGTATATTTTCATTTTTGCTTAATATAGCTGCATAAATGATGGTTGTGACCTTTGTGACCATTATTTTTTAATTAGAAGAAAAAGGGAGTGTGCAGTTAGGGGCAACCCTTGTTGCAAATATGACACGAGAATATTGTTTTTAAATCGAAATACAGTATAAAACACAGTATCAACGATGTGTCGCTTTCAAAAAATACTTAAAAATTAGCTGGTTAGGCTATTTTTTCGACTCCCGCCGCCTCCACCAGAAATGAAAGCCCCGTCGCATTGACGGGGCTTTTTTATGCACGGTAGGAGAAACTGCGTAGCGGGTTTAAGCCGATCCGCTTGGGCATTTACTCCCGCCATCACCACTTTATATTTCAAGTAGTTATACAAAAAACAAGAATAAAACGCTGGTCCCTTGTTTCTCGTTACGGTCTATTTTTTCCTTCATAATGATATATAACTTTCCTCCTTCCACCTTGCCTTGATTCTTTTCTTTTGCCACAATAGAGTTACTTGTTGGAGTATGAGATAAACAGACTATCAGGAACAGGATAAAGCCGTGCAAGAACATACAACTCAGTCAAGAAGAAGATGGGACGACATACACCTCCCTGGCGCTGACCTGGATAAAATTGCCATAAGTAACCGCTCCCATAAGTTGCTCAAGCAGTTGATGACAGAGAACCCTCAGCTTGAAGAAATCATGCACCAGGCAAAAAATGAAACCGAGGCGTTGATAGGCGTTAAACAGTGGGTCATGGAATGGCTTGAAAAGAGGCCCCAGGCATTACAATACTACCGGACTGAGGTTTCTGGTCATAAAGCCTTTAAAGCTCTGAGCTGGCGGGATTATGCAGCGATCAGAATCCTCGACTACATCGACAATGCTGGCAGGACATTTAAGGATCTCAATCTACGCGGCCAAATTGCCTTAAGTAATCCAATCAAACTCATCTGGCTTGCTGTTAATCACGGTACCGGAGGAGCAAAGCCTGCTTTTTTTGATGATGTAATCCAATTATTCAGACAATTTTCCGGCAGACAAAAGAAGAGAATCCCTCGAAAACAACAGGTCATGGAATGGATGGAAAGACACCCTTCAGGCCTTGATCCACGCATAATCAAGCTCAGAGAGGAAAACAGGGACCGCATCCTCTCCATTATCATTGATAAAATCGATAACGGTGAGATCAAGGATGGGAAATTTACTTTCTCGCCTGAAATGTCCCAGGAACAAAAATTCCTAACCGCACTTGACTGGTGGAAGGAAAGCTCTTTTCATCTTAAATTCGCGGTCCGATCACCTGATCTGCTCAATGAGTTTCTTGGCCATTCACTTGATCCCGACACCATGAACTTGCTCTATGGTGCTGAGAAGGTAGGCATCCCATTTTTCGTTAATCCATACTATCTTTCTCTTCTTCATGTCAGAGTACCCTATTTTGCCATTGGCGCAGACCTGGCCCTACGAGATTACGTAATATACAGCAAACAACTCATTGACGAATTCGGTCATATCGTTGCCTGGGAAAAAGAAGATATCGTTAAACCAGGCGAACCAAACGCTGCTGGCTGGCTGCTGCCGTCAGAGCATAATGTTCACCGTCGTTATCCAGAGGTGGCCATTCTCATTCCTGATACGGTGGGCAGGGCTTGCGGTGGCCTCTGTGCCTCCTGCCAGAGAATGTATAATTTTCAAAGCGGCATCCTGAACTTCAACCTCGAAAAACTCAAGCCATCTACCAAGAGCTGGCCCAAAAAACTAAAGAAGCTCATGGAGTATTTTGAAAATGATGCTCAACTCAGAGACATTCTCCTCACCGGGGGTGATGGCTTGATGAGTTCCGACAAGGCTTTAAAGGATATCTTGCAAGCCATCTTGAGCATGACAAAACGGAAAAAAGAGGCCAACAAAAAGAGACCGGACGGAAAAAAATATGCAGAAATAGTCCGGGTCAGAATTGGAACCCGTTTAATCCAATATCTTCCCATGCGGATAACCGAGAGCCTTGTCAGTGTGTTAAAGGACTTTGTGAAAAATGGGAGAAAATTAGGGATACAACAATTTCTGATTCAGACCCACTACGAATCCCCCATGGAAGTAACTCCAGAATCGAAAGCTGCGGTGGAGCAACTCATCAAGGCAGGATGGCTCATTACAAATCAGCATGTATTAACAGCAGCCTCCTCCCGGCGGGGGCATACTGCTAAATTGAGGGAGATCTTGAGTGATATCGGAGTACTGCCATACTATACCTTCACGGTAAAAGGCTACATGGAGAATTTTAATAACTTCGCAACTAATGCTAGAGCTGTGCAGGAGCAAATGGAGGAAAAAATACTTGGCCGCATACCCAAAAAACGAGAAGAGGCCATTCGCACCCTGCCAATGAACTCAGAAAGAATAGGCAGTACCATCGCAGAGCTGAAAAGCCAAGAAAACATTCCATTTTTGGCAGCTGACCGCAACGTTCTCAATTTGCCCGGCGTAGGTAAAAGTCTCACCTTTAGAGTCATTGGCATTACCCGGTACGGCAGGCGCATTCTTGAATTTGACCATGATTCAACCAGGGTTCATAGCCCCATTATCCATCAAATGGGGAAAGTGGTAATCATTGAATCAAAATCCATCAGCGAGTATCTCAAACAACTGGAAGAAATGGGAGAGGATCCCGCCGAATACGAGTCTATTTATGGGTATTCCATAGGGGAGACCGAGCCCAGGATCTCGGCATATGAATATCCAGAATATGATTACGCAGTAACCGACGAGTTGACAAATTTAAAGCTTGATTGAGTCTTTGAAAATCTCGTAGATAGCAGATTCGGGCGCCAATCTGTACACACCAGGTTGGTTTGGTTGCAACTCAATACATGGCACACTTAAAAGAATCATTGACAGGTTGGGTAGACGCTGGTTTAAAGTACCGCTGAAGTTAAAAAGATCCGAAGCAGTACTAATCGGTAGAATATTTTCCCTACATAATAGTATTGGAGACTGTAAAATCATGGCACGCTTGAACGACAACTATTTAAAACTTAAAGCAGGATATCTTTTTCCGGAAATTGCTCGACGTGTTGGAGAATACTGTTCTTCAAATCCCAAAGCTCAAGTTATCCGCCTTGGAATCGGTGATGTGACAAGGCCTTTGGTCCCAACTGTTATAGCCGCTTTTCATGAAGGGGTTGATGATATGGCCAGGGAGGAAACTTTCCATGGTTATGGCCCTGAGCAGGGATATGGTTGGCTGGCCAGCGTTATTGCTGAAAAAGCATATGCTCCTCTCGGGGTACAGCTGAAGAAAAGTGAAATTTTCATTTCTGACGGTTCAAAATGCGATAGCGCCAACATCCTTGATGTATTTGATATTTCTAACAAAGTTGCCATATGTGACCCGGTATATCCGGTCTATAATGATACCAATGTAATGGTGGGGCGTTCCGGCGAGGCGAATGAGAAAGGCCATTATGAAGGGCTTGTCTACATGCCCTGTACAGAGGAAAACAATTTTACGCCTGCCTTTCCAGAAGAGAAGGTTGACCTCATCTATCTCTGCTATCCAAACAACCCAACCGGTACTGTGGCCACCAAAGAACAACTGAAAGGCTGGGTAGACTACGCCATTCAAAACGATGCAATTATACTCTTTGATGGGGCCTATGAAGCATTTATAAGTGAGCCGGATATCCCTCACTCTATATACGAGATTGAAGGGGCTCGACAATGCGCCATTGAGTTCCGGTCCTTTTCTAAAACTGCTGGATTTACCGGGGTGCGCTGCGGAATCACCGTGGTCCCGGAAGAACTTATGGCAACCACTGCTTCCGGTGAAAAATTAGCCCTGAATCCCCTCTGGAATCGCCGACAAAGCACAAAGTTCAACGGGGTTTCCTATCCGGTACAAAAGGCGGCTGCTGCGGTATACTCCGACCAGGGCTGGGCCGAGGTCATGGACGTTGTTTCCTTTTATATGGAAAACGCCCGCATCATCCGGGAAAATCTTGAATCCGCCGGCATCACCTGTTTTGGTGGAGTCAATGCACCCTATATCTGGCTGAAAACTCCCCAGGGCATGGCGAGCTGGGATTTCTTTGATAAGCTGCTCACCGAATGTCAGGTGGTGGGTACACCCGGCTCAGGTTTCGGTCCTTCTGGAGAAGGCTATTTCCGCCTTTCAGCTTTTGGCTCGCGGGAAAATGTCGAATTAGCAACAGAACGAATCCGTGATAAATGGGGTAGTTAATCGTAATTATATGAGCCGGGCAGGCCTCTATTTAAAGTAGAACCTGCCCAGACAAAACTTTTATTAGGTGTGGTACTTGAAAGAAAGGCTAACCCGGGCTCGATAGGCCACAACTTTGCCATTCTCTACCTTCATATCCAGCTTACCGACTTCAGCTACCCGAAGATCTTTGAGGCTTTCTCCTGCTGTTTCAACCGCCGTTTTTGCTGCATCTTCCCAGGACACTTCACTGGATCCCACTAACTCGATAATTTTATAAACACTTCCTGACATGGCTGCCTCCTTGTTGGTATTTTCTCCTTAAAAAATCCCGCCTCGGAACACCAAAATGTCTGAGATTCCGCAGCACCTCTTTTGGTCATTATCGGACTGCTGATGGAGAAAAGTCAAGCGCCATAATTTAAATCGCACTAGTTGATCACGTGGTTTCCATGCAGGGGAAAAACAAGCCAACTCATTATGATAACATTATTTTTTAAAACACCGCGACCAGAGGACACCCTTTGTCCCACCCTCTGTGCTATCCTCTCACCATGCGCTATTAACCGATTTTTTGTTCAATAAAGAGGAGAATGTCATGGTCAGAAACATCACGGTATACCTGGACAACGAACATCAAGAATTTTTAGATCGTGTACGGTGTGGTTTTATTGTCGCCGAGAACGAAAAGGGTGAAGAAACGTTTCACAATGACATTATTGATCATTCGGAATATCCAACCATCAATGAACTTGTTGATGACATCGTCGGAATTTTTAAAGTTCATAGGGATGTTGTCATGGTCGCATCCTGATGGAGTGGTTACTGACCCTGCTAAGCCTACTCGGCAACTGACAAAACATTCAGAAGATATCTTCATGCTGGATTATTTGGTCTGCTGGACAAATAGGGTGGATCTTTGTTTTTACCCAAAAGGGCATGCCGGCAAAAACACCTCTTTTCATTGTCTATCTTACAATGTCCGTCTATGGTTTATGCAAAGGGATGAAAACAGTTAGAAATCTCACACATTAAGAAGAGAACATATGCCCATCAAAATCATATCAGGAGGACAAACCGGTGCAGATCAAGCGGCCCTTGATTATGCCATTCAAATGAATATTCCACATGGAGGCTGGATTCCTAAAGGCAGGTTAACAGAGGATGGCCCTTTGCCTAAAAAATACGACCTGCAGGAGATGCCCACCAAGAGCTACCCCAAACGAACAGAAAAGAACATAATTGAATCCGATGGAACACTTATCATTTCCCATGGCACTTTAACAGGCGGGTCGGAACTCACCAGAAAATTGGCCAACAAACATAACAAACCATTCCTGCATATTGACATGGACTCCATGGAAATACTGCCTGCTGTCCATAGGTTCCAGACATGGTTGACCGATAATGGAATCAAAGTATTAAACGTTGCAGGTTCAAGGGCCAGTGAAGATCCCAGAATTTATTTAATGACCACGAAGATATTGGAGTTATCTCTAGCACCCAGCACTTGATCCTGTCTATTTTTTGAAATATTGTGCTTCTGTAAAATATATAATGGAGCACATCATGACCAACCTTATTCCAATTGAAACTATAACTGAAAAAATCCATGTGATCCGCAATCAGAAAGTCCTCCTGGATCGTGACCTTGCGGAGTTATATGGCGTTGAGACATCACAACTGAAGAGAGCGGTCCGCAGGAATTCCGACAGATTCCCTGACGATTTCATGTTCGAGTTAACAAAAAAGGAGCTGGAAAATTGGAGATGCCATTTTGGCACCTCCAATTCAATAAAAATGGGCTTACGTCACCCTCCTCTGGCTTTCACAGAGCAGGGTGTGGCCATGCTTTCAAGTGTTTTAAAAAGCAAGCGAGCCGCTCAAGTAAACATTGCAATTATGAGAGCATTTATAAAAATGCGAGAAATATTTATCCGCAACAGGGAATTTGCGGATACATTACAGGCCGTTGAAAAACAGTTGGCCAAACATGACGACGATTTCAAAATTATTTTCCAGGCCCTTAGGCAGTTACTTTACGAAGAAGAAAAACCTAAACGGAAAATAGGATTTTGACAGCTTGAATAGTCGCATTTTTCACGCCTAATCAAAAATCTCCACATCGCCATGTTTACAGACCGAACAACGAAGCATGGCATCTGTGTTATCTTCAAAGGCAACTCGCCATTTCTCATCGGTAATCTCTTTCTCAAAATCCTTCTGACATTCATCACACATCCATCTATCGCCGTTCGGTGTTACCCATAGCTTCATATCTTTAATCTCCACTTATTATTCTGGTGATTCACTTTCTATTTGTCGTATCGTAAGTGCCGTTTCCCGGTTTATTAACCATCCATTGAAGGGGATGACAAACACTTAGTTCACACCCGCAATGGATAGCAACAATTCGGTCAAAGCCACGAACTCATCGGGGTCCTGAAGATTATGCTCTGTCAGGTTAAATACCCCTGCTCGAATCCCATCCTGATTATAAATAATTACATCCCGGTACGTCACTTCCCAACCATTCCAAAGACTCTCCTCGCCGATATCTTGCAGCCAAGGAAGATCTATATCGGAAAAAACAGCTTGATTCACAACACTCCCGAAACCGTCAATTCCGAGAATAGAGATCTCTCCCTCAGGATAATCGGCATGAAGCATTGCCTGCATTTCAGCCAAGCGCCCAAACTGGGAGCGGCAATACCCTCAACTGGACTTACCAAAATACCAGGCACTAACCTTGCCCTGATAGTCTTCCAGAGAAACCGTTTGCCCGTGGGAGACGGACGCGGGGTTACTGTCTACCAGTTCCCACGACCACTCTATATCTGTATTAGTGCTTTTCCCCCTTGATCCACCGCCACAACCACCGGCTAAAAACAACACAACAAAGCAAACGGCGTAATATTTACTACTCCCAAATAGAAATGCTCTCATGCTTGCCTTCTAATTTGTTAAACAGTGAGTTGACACGTTAGTTAAGAGTCAAATACCCTTTCCTCAACCAGATGTCAAAATATCACGGAATTATGTTATTAAATGAGGATTTAGACAGGCAACACAAAGGCCACTGAATTTTTCCTTGGTCATTATATAAACATTGATGAAGAACAGGTGCGAAACATATTTTGGGTGAGACATCAAGAAAGGAGGGCAAATAACAGCTTTTATAAATGAAACGATTATTTGTTTGTTGCAGGCAGGTACACTTTCTGGAATCGTAAAAAGTAATCAACACCACTCCAGACTGTAAGAAATAGCGAAATGTACAGGATGGTGGTACCCACGACATAAAGCCGTGGAATGAAGGAGAGTTCTTCCGGATAGATGAGCATGCAGAGTGCGGTGCATTGAAAGACAGATTTGTATTTCCCCAATTTGCTCGCAGCAACTACAACGCCGGAAGAAGCGGCAACACCACGCAGGCCGGTGATCATGAGTTCGCGGGACAAGATGACAAGACTAACCCAGGCAGGAATTTGCCCCATGGGGATGAGAAGAATGAGGGCCGTGGCAACCAGAACTTTATCGGCCAGAGGATCAATGAGTTTACCCAGAACAGACTCGCTTTTCTGTTTACGGGCTATATAGCCATCCGCCAAATCAGTGAGGGCGGCGGAAAGAAAAACAATAAAAGCCGCCATATCCATCCAGATCCCGGCATCGGGACGAAGGAGAAAGAGCAACACCGGTACAACCAGAAAACGGTAACCGGTGAGCATATTTGGTATGGTGGCGATCTGGTTCATTCAGTATCCTTTTCCGGTGCCTTTAAAAAGGCATCACGGCATTTTTCACTACAAAAACATTTTTCCTCATTTTCTACCTGCAATGTAATGGCCTGGCCCCTTGGTATATACGTCTTGCAAACGGGGTCCTGGACCAATACATCCTGGGATTGCGGGGAAATCGGGGCTCCCTTCTGCTGTTGTTGTGCTGACTTCTTCTTCCCTTTAAACAAAAGTCGGTAAAGAAGGTAACATAATCCAGCAAGTATTATAAGGCGCAATGGATTCAATTTATATAATCTCGAAAGAAACTAAAATGTTTCAAATGCCGCGTAGTAATTTATACCAGTACGGCACAAACCACGTCCGTCTCGCAGCTTACGATTTTTTCCGCTCATCTGCGAGACCGACAACTTTGATTTTCTCCGATATTCCATGTCATGGGAAAAATATCCTGGTCATCGGACTGAAATTCATCCAACAACCTGGTCATGGTTTTCTTAATCCTTGGATGAACAAGTTCAGGGGCTAGCTCTGCAAGGGGCGCCAAGACAAATAGCCTATTTACCATCTCTGGATGGGGCACTGTCAAGCCCGGCATTTCCAGTATCCTTTCTCCATACAATAAAAGGTCCAGATCTACGGTACGATCTTTTCCCTTCGACCTGTCTCTTCCTAATTTTTTCTCCACCTCAAGGAGCTGGGACAACAACTCCTGGGGCAACAAATCTGTTTGCAGGCAGCCCACGGCGTTAGTAAACCTGTGTTCACTTTCCATGTCCAATGGTTTGCTGTCAAAGGGGCGTGAAATTTCACCCAGGATGATCCCTGGAATATTTCCCAACTGCTGCCAGGCCTTACAAAGATTCTCTCTTCCATCTCCCAGGTTGGAGCCAAGACCGATATATGCTTGAATCATGGTATCATTAATCCCAAAGATAGTATTCGTATTGAGCCTATGCTTGCAAGAGATTTCACGAACTTGGTGGATTGTCGATTGAAGACAGAAGGAGTGGAGAGGGCGGATATAAAAAAGTGGGCAACATAACAGTTGCCCACTCTATAACTTTATTGACATCCGTTAAAGATCAGCAAGCCCTAATACATCAAACATGGTGTACATGCCGTTTGACTGCTTAACCACCCAGTCAGCTGCCAGTGCTGCACCACGGGCAAAATTATCACGGCTATGGGCGCGGTGGGTAAGTTCCAGGCGTTCGCCGGCACCGGCAAAATACACTGTATGCTCACCTACTATATCTCCAGCCCGGATGGTCTGGATGCCGATTTCTTTATCTGTTCTTTCGCCGATGATTCCGTGCCTTTCATAGACTCCGACTTCTTCCAGGTCTCGGTTTACCCCACCGGCCACCATCTCGCCGAGTTTTAATGCCGTGCCGCTGGGAGCGTCTTTTTTCATGCGATGATGGGCTTCAACGATTTCGATGTCGTAGTCATCACCCAAAACCGAGGCCACCTTGGCGGCTACTTTAAACAGAACATTGACTCCCACCGCCATGTTTGGTGCCTGCACGCAGGGGAAATTGGTACTGAGATTTTTCAATTCCGCCAGGTTATCCTGGGAAAGACCTGTGGTACCAATGACCATGGCCTTTTTCTGTTCTGCGGCCAATTGAGCAAATCCCATGGTTGCTTCGTGAAAGGTAAAATCAATCATTACATCTGCCTGGCTCAGAGCGGCAGCTGGATCATCAGTGATATTGACTCCCAGAGATCCAACACCAATCAATTCGCCAATGTCTTTGCCCATGTCAGGATGGCCGGCCATTTCAAAACCAGCGGCGATCTCAAGATTTGGATTTTGCTGGACCATGTATCCAATGCGTTGGCCCATACGGCCAGCAGCACCGGCGATTACGACTTTGGTCATTATTTTATACTCCTAAAAAAGTTTAAAAATTAATCAATAAGTCCATAGGCGACCAGGGCATCTTTCAATTTGGCCAGAGTAGCCTCATTGGCAGAATAGAGTGGCAGCCTGGGAGCGCCGTTATTTATTTTGCCCATCATTTCCAACGATGCCTTGGCCGGTACCGGATTGGTATCCAGGAACATGGCATGCATAAGTGGAAACAATTTGTAGTGAAGCTCGCGGGCCGTGTTCAGGTCATTGTTCAGGGCGGCATACATCATGTTGGCCATATCTTTTGGCGCCACGTTAGAGGTAACGGAAATTACCCCGCAACCGCCGATGGCAACGGTTGCAAAACTTGTAAAGTCATCACCTGACAAAACCGCAAAATCATCACCACAAAGCTGAATTACTTTACTGATCTGATTCAGGTCTGCGGTAGCTTCTTTGATTCCGACAATGTTGTCCATTTCTGCACAACGGGCCACCGTTTCGGGCAGCATATTGACACTGGTCCGGCTTGGCACATTATAAAGAATGACAGGAATATCGACCTGCTCTGTCACTGCCTTAAAATGCTGATACAAACCCTCCTGAGAAGGCTTGTTATAATAGGGGGTGATCATCAAAGCACCGTCGGCACCTGCCTCTTTGGCATGCTTTGTAAGCTCAATGGTTTCACTTGTGCTATTTGACCCCGTGCCGGCCAGAACCGGAATCCGGCCATTTACGGCATTAACCGTCAATTCCACAACCCTATGATGCTCTTCATGGCTCATGGTGGCTGATTCACCGGTTGTACCACAGGGCACGATACCGTGGGTGCCATTTTTGAGATGAAATTCAATAAGATCCAACAATCCTTTTTCATCCAGGCTGCCGTCTTCATTAAAAGGTGTGACTATGGCGACATAGGCTCCTTGAAATCGTGTCATGTTTTCCTCCCTATATGCAGAACGAGTTACTTTTATATTATAAAGTCAGTTCCGATTTATCGGTCTTATGAGATCAACTGTCCTTCATAAACAATCTGAGCCGGGCCTTCAAGAAAAACTTCCGTAATGACTGGCTGTTCTCCACTTTTCAAATAATAATGGATAAGGAGCTGGTCCCCCCCTGAGGTTGTGATCCGGGTTGGAGATGAGACTTTGCCTTGCAATGCGGCAACTAGGGCGGCTGCCACCGCACCGGTCCCGCAGGCCATGGTTTCTTCCTCCACACCACGCTCATAGGTCCGAACTTTCAGCTCATCCTTGCCCAAAATCTCGACAAAATTAACATTGGTGCCGGCGGGTTGAAATTCATCATGATGCCGGAGCATGCGACCCCATTCAAAAACCGGGGTAGCTTCCAACTCATCCACAAAATGAACAGCATGGGGGACTCCGGTGTTGATGCTGTGGATTATTTTTTCGTCCCCATCCACAAACAAAGGCTGGTTCAATACAGGGTCAGAGGGTGGTGTCATGCAAATTTTCACTGCAACACCATCGGACTCCGACTCAACAACCTGGGCTTCAATTATGCCGGCAATGGTTTCGAAACGCTGATGAGCAGGGGCGATTCCCTTCTCATAGGCAAACCGGGCTGCACACCGAGCTCCATTGCCGCACATTTCGGCCAAGGACCCGTCACTATTAAAAAATTGCCAGCGGTAATCGGCCTGCTCAGATTCTTCTATGAGAATAAGCCCGTCAGCGCCAATGGAAAACCGACGACGACAAAGAGTCCGCGCCAATTCGACCAGGTCAACGTCATCCAGGAATTTTTCGTGGTGATCAATGATGATGAAGTCATTGCCCGTACCGCTCATCTTGGTAAAAGATATGGGGAATGGTATGTGCATGTATTTTACCGTTATTTAATGTCGTTCAAAAAATCAGGGATTGCTTCTCCCTGAATAAGATTTTGATATGTTTCTCGTTCTTTAATAATAGTGTATTTATCCTCGCTTACCAATACTTCAGCAACCCTGGGCCTGGAATTATAATTGGAGCTCATGGTGAAACCGTAGGCTCCGGCACTCATCACAGCCAAAAGATCACCTGGCTGAGCATGAGGAAGCTCCTGGTCCTTGGCAAGAAAATCACCGGTTTCGCAAATGGGTCCAACCATATCAGCCTTCTGGGTCCCGGCACTGGTTTCCTTTACCTGCCGAACACCATGATACGCTCCATATAAGCTGGGCCGTCCCAGGTCGTTCATGCCGGCATCAACAATGAGAAATTTCTTCTCAGTATTGGTTTTGGTATACAAAACTTTGGTTACTAAAATTCCAGCATTTCCAACGATCACCCGGCCCGGTTCCAACACCAGAGTTACATTCAGGTCTGCCAGTTCTTTTTTTATGGCCGCAGCATAGACCTCAGGATGAGGCGGCTCTTCTTCATCATACTGGATTCCCAAGCCGCCGCCCAGATCAAGGTAGGAAATGGTGATCCCAGCCCCTTGCAGCCTGGTGATGAATTTTTTCACCTTTCGTAGTGACTCGATAAACGGTGAAACCTCGGTGAGCTGGGAGCCGATATGGCAGCTGATGCCTTTGATTTCAATATTGGCCATGGTCTTGGCCTGGAGATACAGCTCCTCAGCCTCATCAATTGGTACGCCGAATTTATTTTTCGCTAAGCCGGTGGAAATATAGGCATGGGTCTTGGGGTCCACATCCGGATTAACCCGCAAAGACACCGGCGCCCTTTTCCCCATAGAAGCAGCGACATCCTGAATGGTATTCAACTCCTGGGAGGACTCGACATTGAACATTAAGATGCCGGCCTCTAAGGCTTCTTTAATCTCCCTGGTAGTTTTACCGACTCCGGAATAGACGATTTTTTCCGGTGCTATGCCAGCTTGCATGGCCCGAAATAATTCTCCACCGGAAACGATATCCGCTCCGCCTCCCAACCTGGCAAAAACATTTAACACCGCAATGTTAGAGCAGGATTTCACCGCAAAGCAGGTGAGGTGTGGAAGGTCTCCAAATCCGTCATCCATGGCTCGAAAATGGCGGGCCAGAGTGGCGGTTGAGTATAAATAGAAAGGTGTGCCGACATCGTTGGCAATACTTTCAACAGAGATGTCTTCACAGAAAAGTTCGTTATTTTTCGAATTAAAATAGTTCATGAAATGATCACTAAAATTAAATGCCCCTATCGTTTTATAGAAACAAGGTTTGAATCGCCACTTTTTACCAGTCTACCGTTGCGACTCCGTATTTTATAGATGTAATAATGTCCCGGGTCAAGATCAACATCCTGATATTGATAGCGAACCGGTTTGCCATTTTTTCGAGTTGCACCACCTTCAACCTGTGCCAAGCGAGTAAAGGTCGTTGGACAATCCTCACAATATGCAGCTACACTTTCTTTGGCCCGCAGAACTTCATATGTCTCAACCGTGGTAAGCCTTTCGCCCACCGCAGTTCGGGCAGGTGCCGTCCAGGTTAATAAGATCCTGGTTTCATCCTGGGTAAATTTCAGATCCTCAATGGCATGGGGGATGAGACTTTGGGGCGGTACAGGCAAGGTCTTTCGCCCACAACCGGACATGAGCCCGATTATGGCCACAAGAAAAAATCCTGTTCTAAAAAATACAGCCCGATTGTTCATTATTTCAGGCCTAAAGCCTCCTCGGCTTGCATGACCATTTCTTCAACCCGCACAATACCGGTCCCACCAAAACTTGTTCTACTGTCGACAGATCCTTTGACGGTCAATGATTCAAAAATATCCTCTTCAATGACCTCTGAGAATTCCTGCATCTCTTCAAGAGGAAGGTCGGTAAGGTCCTTATTGGCAGCAGTGCAGGCAGCAACAATTTTACCGACAATGGCATGGGCCTGCCGAAAGGGTATTTGCTTGATGACCAGATAGTCCGCCAAATCAGTAGCAGTCATAAAGCCACCGCCGGTGGCAAGGGCCATAATCTCTCGGTTGAATTCCAGGTTTTCAAGGAGCTCTGCCATAATGGACAAGCTTGCACCCACCGTGTCAACCGTATCAAAAACCGGCTCCTTATCCTCCTGAAGATCCCGATTGTAGGTAAGTGGCAGTCCTTTCAATAAGGTCGCCAAGGACATCAAGTTGCCCACAACCCGGCCGGTTTTTCCTCGAACCAACTCTGGAATATCCGGATTTTTCTTCTGGGGCATGATGCTTGACCCGGTGCAGAACTTGTCTGCCAAGGTGGCAAAACGAAATTCTTCACTGGCCCAGAGGACCAATTCTTCGGACAACCGGCTTAAATGCAACTGGGCAAGACTTGCGGCACTGACAAATTCATAGGCAAAATCACGATCTCCCACCGTATCCATGGAATTGGCGGTGATTGCGGGGAAGTCCAATTCTTTGGCAACAAACTCCCGGTCAATGGGTAGTCCCGTACCAGCCAGTGCGGCGGATCCCAAGGGCATCACATTTATACGTTTATAACAGTCGGCAAATCGCTCCCGGTCACGGCCGAACATTTCATAATAGGCCAGAAGATGGTGGGAAAGCAGCACCGGTTGAGCCCGTTGTAAATGGGTGTATCCCGGCATAACAGCTCCGAGATATTTTCGAGCCAAAAACACAAAGCCTTTCTGCAGGTTTAAAAGTAATGCCTGAAACCGCTCTGCTTCCTCTCGCAGATAAAGCCTTAAATCCAGGGCCACCTGGTCATTGCGACTCCGTGCCGTATGGAGTTTTTCTCCAGCAGGACCGATGCGTTCCGACAGGGTGCGCTCGATATTCATATGAATATCTTCCAACTCAGGGCGGAAGACAAAAGTACCTGCGCTGATTTCCTCTTCAATCTGGTTAAGCCCAGCGATGATTTCGTCACATTCTGTATCTGAAATCAAACCCTGCTTAGCCAACATACGGGCGTGGGCATGACTGCCGGCGATGTCCTGACGATACAGGCGGGCATCGAATTGGATGGAGGCAGTAAAGGCCTCAACCGAGGCAGCGGTTGATTCTGCAAAACGACCACCCCAGAGTTTTTTGGGGGAGCTGGTGTCCGATGGTTGGCTCATAATCTTCCTTTCGGCCTATTTTTTCATCAGGGCCTGCATGGTCATACGCAGGCCATTGAGGCGAATGAAACCTTCGGCATCACTCTGGGTGTATACTTCGTCCTCTTCAAAGGTGGCAAAGGACTCCTGGTAAAGCGAATTATCCGATTTACGGCCCACAGGAATACAATTCCCTTTATATAGTTTCATTCGGACCGTGCCGTTCACCGTTTCCTGGGCCTGGTCCATGGTGTTCTGCAACAATTTCATTTCCGGTGAAAACCAGAAACCATTATAAACCAGGGTGGAATACTCAGGGATCAGGCTGTCTCTGATTTTCATAACCTCACGGTCGAGAGTGATGGTCTCCAGATCTCGATGGGCAGCCCGCAAAATAGTACCGCCTGGTGTTTCATACACACCACGGGACTTCATACCCACAAATCGGTTTTCCACCATATCCAGACGACCAATGCCGTTTTCGCCACCCAGTTTATTGAGTTGTTCCATCATGGCGCCGGCGGTAAGGACCTTGCCATCAATGGCAACGGGATTCCCTTTGAGGAATTCCATTTCAATATAAGTTGGCTTGTCCGGGGCATTTTCCGGAGAAACCGAAAGTTTGAACATGTCTTCATCCGGCTCATTCCAAGGATCTTCCAAAATGCCTCCTTCGAAACTGATATGAAGGAGATTCTCGTCAGAGCTATAGGGATTCTTTTTGGTAACCGGAATGGGAATCCCGTGTTTCTCTGCAAAAGCAACAAGTTTGGTGCGGGAATTCAAGTCCCACATACGCCAAGGGGCAATAATTTTCAATGATGGGTCAATCCCCAAATAACCCAATTCAAAGCGAACCTGGTCGTTTCCTTTACCAGTGGCTCCATGACTTACTGCATTTGCGCCGGTTTCATGGGCAATCCGCACCTGCTCTTGGGCAATGAGAGGCCGGGCAAGTGAAGTGCCCAACAAGTATGATCCTTCATAGATGGCATTGGCCCGAAAGGCCGGTAAGATAAAATCTCTGGCAAATATCTCCTTCAGGTCAGACACCACAACTTCACTGGCCCCGGTGGACATGCCTTTCTTTTTAATCTCGTCCCAGTCCTCTGTCTGCCCCACATCGGCAACAAAGGCCACAACCGGGCACTGGTATTCTTCCTGCAACCACTTCAGAATGACAGAGGTGTCCAAGCCGCCCGAATAGGCCAGCACAATTTTTTTAATCTCAGAAGCCATGTTATTTTTCTCGCTATGTTATGAGGGAATTCAGCTCAATCAGCCATTACCAAGCAATTCTAAAAGAATGGCCTTATGGATATGCATTTTATTCTCTGCCTGATCAAAGGCTATGCATCGCTCACCTTCGAGGACTTCATCGGTAATTTCTTCATCCCGATGGGCAGGCAGGCAATGGAGAACAATGGCATCGGATTTAGCCGCAGCCAGCAGCTCTGCATTCATCTGATATGGCTTGAAAATTTTCAATCTTTCCTCGGTCTCACCTTCCTGGCCCATACTTGCCCAGACATCAACATTAATCGCATCAGCCTGGCGCACCGCTTCCCGTGGATCACGAACTACAGTGATTGGTTTTGAAGCACGACTTTGTGCCGCTGCCAAGATTTCCGGATCAGGATCATATCCTTCCGGGCAGGCTAAAGTAAGGGTAAAACCGATGACACTGGCCGCTTCTATGAAAGAATTAGCCATATTGTTGCCATCGCCGACCCAGGCAATGTGCACGTCTTCAATGGCCCCCTTACTTTCGATAATACTCATCACATCACTGAGAATCTGGCAGGGATGAAAACGGTCGGTGAGGGCATTTATCACCGGAACCGATGAAAATTTTGCCAACTCATCAACCACTTTCTGGCCATAGGTGCGAACTACCAGGCCATCGACATAGCGTGCCATGACCCGGGCCATATCCTTGAGTGGTTCATTTCTGGCCAGCTGAGTATCTTTACCGGAAAGGTATATGACCTGCCCTCCCAGACCATACATGGCTGCTTCAAAGCTCACCCTTGTCCTGGTAGAAGGCTTTTCAAAAATCATGGCCAGGGTTTTCCCGGCCAGCTGATCGTGACGTACACCGTTTTTACTTTCGGTCTTCAGTTGTATGGCGCTCTCAATGAGACTTTTAAGATACTCTCGGGGAAATTCTCCCAGAGACAATAAATGTTTCGACATAATATACCTCCGGCCTAAATGAAAAAAGTTTGGCCAGACGGGTTAAGGTTCCGCTTTTAACGGCCAACGATCGACAAAATTGGATTCTCACGAATCGAATATGAATGCCAATTGCTATCTGCTGGACGCTAAATGCACGTTAGGTTAAAAATAGGTCGGCCCAATTTCCCCTTTACATGGAAAATTGAGCCAAATACGAATTGATACAAAAAATGAAAATTTTTGCAATTATTTTTTATGGAAGTCTGTGTTTATACCTATTAACAAAGTTTTGGGTTCAGGTAATGTTTAACGCCATTGTGACGGAAGTATTTTGGTAATTTTTCCGTCAACCAGGGCCTTTGTTTTATCATCCACCTCGAGGATATGCGGGTACCAGGGTTTCATGCGGCAATCAAAGACCACCGGTGGCTCCAGGCCTACATGAAAACGTCGGACAAGGTGTCCTTTTGAATGAATATCGGCGGCCGGTTCAAACCTGGTGAAGAACGACCAGAGGAATTTCTGAATGTTTTCCGTAGCATCTTCTGAATCATCAACAAGAATTATTGCCGGCCAGGGAGAAAGAGATTCCCATTGGGCCAGAATGTGTGGCAGCTCTTTATTTGTCTCAAAAGATTCACCCTGCACAACAAGCGTGCCGGGTAACATGACCTTGGGCTTAGAGCAGCCCGGCGGCAAATCTGCTTGAAATCCCCTGGGCAAATCTCTCTTGGCTTCCTTGCCAAGCCCCATGAGCATTGCCTTGGACCCTTTATTTACCGAAGGGCCGGTATAATCCAAGGTGTCTTGCGAGACATTGGCAAAAACAAAAAGATCTTTGGACCAATCTATACGCTCCAGAACATGGGTCCATAGTTTGGGGAAATCTTCCACATCCAGGTCGCCATCGGTGACAATAAGGAACTTGGTCAGGGATAACTGCCCTTCACCTAGAATGCGTAACCCGGAAGCAAAAGCCTCCCGCGGATAACGGTCTGCAACTTTGGCTGCAGCCAGGCAATGAAAACCGGTTTCACCAAAGGTTTTTAACTGTCGCACTCCACTCATCACCAGAGGAAAGAGTGGTGAAAGTAGATCTTGCAGAAAATCACCAATGTAAAAATCCTCCTGCCGTGGTTGGCCAACCACAGTGGCAGGATATATGGCGTCTTTCCGATGGTAGAGGCGATCTACATGAAAAACCGGATAATCATGGGTGAGTGAATTATATCCGTAATGATCTCCAAAAGGACCTTCAGGTCGGCGCTCAAAAGGTTTCACCTCACCTTTGGCAATGAACTCGGCATTGGCCACCAAAGGATGTCCGCCAGCCGGATCAGCAGCCATGGGAAGCTTTTCACCCAATAGCAGAGAAGCCAACATTAATTCTGGAATATTTTCAGGTAAGGGCGCAATGGCAGACATGATAAGGGCTGGCGGCCCGCCAATGAACAACGACATGGGCAGACTTTGATTGCGTTTTTCCGCCTCATGGTAGTGAAAACCGCCTCCTTTGTGGATCTGCCAATGAATACCGGTGGTGGCATCATCATACCGTTGGATACGATACATGCCGAGATTATGCCCTCGACCATCCGGATGCTCAGTATATACTAACGGCAGGGTAACAAAGGGACCGCCATCAGTATCCCAGGAGGTAAGCATGGGAAGTTCAGTAAGCTTCGGTGGCGTCATACAACATTCCATTACCGGTGCTTTTTTATATTTTTTCGTTCCAACTTTAAGGCCCTGGGTAAAGATCCCTCGAAATCCCCAAAGTTTGTCCAAAGTAGGGGGCATTAAAGTCTCAGCCGCCCGCACCAGGTCACGGACGAATTGCTGGGGTCTGTTGCCAAAGGCCAATTCCAGCCTGCGATGGGTACCAAAAAGATTCGTTACAACAGGAAACGTGCTGCCCTTCACATTGCTGAATAACAAAGCCGGACCTTCACGCTGAATCACTCGACGGTGGATTTCGGCTATTTCCAGGCAGGGATCCACCTGCTCGGTTATTTCATGGAGTTCACCTTCGGATTTCAGTATGGCAAGGAAGGCTCGTAAATCTTTAATCACAGTATGGGACACGGTGTAATCCTCCAGCGCAGCTGGTTTATCCTTGATATATTCCTAAACATTCTTGTAATTACAGACAGGAACTAATAAAATCAATAGGTTACGTCAATCCTTTAAAAAAAGAGAGTGATATTCCTTATGACTTAGATGTTTATGCAGCAAGCTGGCAAGCTGATCAAAAACAGAGGTTATCTCGTTATCAGATAACCTTGGGATTAACTTAGCCTGCAGGGATTCACCGGAAAACATATTAATAAAAATACGAAGCGAACGTTCATCGGTTTCACGATTCAGGCCGAAACAGATGTCGCTGCTATTCCCGTTGGCAAATGGAAAATCTTGTTTTATACTCATTGAATTCCACACGTTAGAGTGAATATATGGGCGCAAAGAAAAAAACACATACTAGTTCAGTCATGAATGGCTGGGTGGCCGATGAATCGGGCTACGAAAGAACCCGTAACCCACAAATAATTTCACAAATCCTTGAAAAAGTTAAAAGTAAAGGACGATTTATCACACTCTACCACAAAGAATACCAGTCCGGGAGTACTGTTCTGGTTGATTATGGCAAACAATTAGTCATCGACAAACCAAAGAACTGGCCGCAGAAAATTAATTCCGTTCGCATTGCGTTCCGCGATGAAGCGAAATTGTGGAACCATTTTCAGGTACCCATCCTGTCCACCGATGAAAAATATATCTGTACCAAGCTGCCGAAAGAAATTTTTCAACTCCAGCGCCGGGACAATTTCAGAGTTGAGATTCCCCATGACACTTTGGTTGATTTCACGTATCAAAACAAAAAAATGACGGCTCTGTTCTGCGAAAATGTCAGTGTGGGCGGCATGTTAATTCGCATGAAAGGCCCCCTTCTCTTGCATGGCGACCTCATATCTGATATTTCGATTTCCTTTCCGCGTCCCGGAAAAAACAGAGCTGGTGCTGCCTGCATTCAAATTAAGCACGCCATGGTGGTTCGCACTTTCAAAGAACAAGGGGACAAAGAAGTCTGGTTCGGTATCAAATTTCTTCCCTCCATTGCCGAAGAGGATGAGTTGCACCAATATATTCGGAGCCGCGAACTGGAACTCATACAGAAAGGTGTTGCGGGGTAAAACAGTGTAAAGTGAAAAATGTAGCGTGATGAGTGAACCAAAACACTCTTCATTTTGCATTCGTAACTCTTCACTCTCCTAATACGTGCCAGCGAACTTTTCGACTACGTGGCCCGTCAAATTCACAGAAAAAAATCTTCTGCCATGTACCTAGCTGCAACCTCCCCCCTTCAATCAATACAGTCTCCGATGTACCAACGAGAGAGGTCAACAGGTGGGCCGGAGAGTTCCCTTCCAGGTGGGTATAGCGCAGCTGAGGAACCATGGTCTGTAAAGCTGCCAGCAGGTCGTCTTGCACGGCCGGATCAGCCCCTTCATTAATGGTGATGGCCGCAGTGGTGTGGGGGTTATAAATTGTACAAATACCTGTTTTAATGCCTGAAGAATCTATTTCTCGTTGGATTTTTGCTGTAATATCAAGAAATTCCATTTGACTCGATGTGGACACACCTATTGATCCTTGGGCGTTCATGGGGACTCTCCTTCGGAAAATTGAATGGATATGCAGGGTAGATTTTAGGAGTATCGTAGTTTTTCAGGCCTGTCAACGCGATAGTTGCCAGCCCATCTATGTGCAATACAGGACTTGCCAAGCTGCTCAGGATTGAATATTGTCGGTCTCGAATGGACTTCTATGAAAGTGTCTAGTGAGAGACATATTCATCAAATATAATTTTAATAATCAACACTCATCAGAGTAATGGATCAAAAATAATGTACTTCCCAGTCTGTCTTGATATCCATCAACGGCGGTGTATAGTTGTCGGTGGTGGTCGGGTTGCTGAACGTAAAGCCAAAGGGCTCCTCGAACATGGTGGCCGTGTTGAGGTGATCAGCCCGGAGCTTACCCCAGACCTTACCAACTTACAAAAAGAAGGCCGTCTTCATTGGCTGCAACGTGATTATCAGGATGGGGATCTTGCCGAAGCGTTCCTGGTGATTGCCGCAACAGATGACACGTCTGTCCAGGCCCGGGTCTTTGCCGAGGCCGAATCCAGACAAATTATGGTCAATGTTGCCGATGTGCCAAAGTGGTGTAACTTCATATTACCGGCTACAGCCAGAAGAGGAGATTTATCCATTTCTGTATCCACTGGAGGGAAAAGCCCAGCCCTGGCAAAACGGCTTCGCGGGGAAATGGAAGATCATTTTGGCAAAGAATATGGCGAGCTAACGGAAATACTCGGCAATTTAAGATCCATTATCCTGGCCTTTGGCAAGGAGCATACTGAAAACCAGGAGTTATTTAGCAGGCTCCTGCACGATGACTTCCCTGCCTGGGTAAAGAATCGTGATTGGCAGAAAATTACCATGCACATAAAAGATGTCCTGTCCCATGAAGAAGAAAACGCCGCGTTGGATACTTTTCTAGCCAAGGCGCCATGGGAAAAAATCGAGAGGGGCGCATCATGACCCAGCTGTTCATTTTCACCCTTGGCATATATGTCTGTGCGACCATAGCCTCGTTGGTCTATTTTGCCACTCAACAGGAAAAGATACGGTCCCTGGGCCGTTTCCTGCTGGCAGCCGCAGGCTTGGCACATACGGTATATCTGGTTTATCGATTTATGGAAGCAGGCCACACCCCGTTGACCAGTAACCACGACACCATTTCATTTATGGTCTGGTCCATGACCTGGGGTTTTCTTTCTTTTCGGTATCGATACAAAGTGCTCAATTTTGGAGCTTTTGTCAGTCCGCTGATTACCCTGCTGATCATCATAGCCGCCCTTTCATCCACCACAGTGCGTGAATTGCCACCTGCCCTGAAAAGTAACTGGCTGCCGGTACATGCCTCCATTTCCATCATGGCCTATAGCTTCCTGGCCTTGGCCTTTTGTGGCGGTATCATGTATCTCCTGTTGGAACGTGAAATAAAAAATAAACGTTTTGGATTATTTTATGAAAGGCTTCCCTCCCTTGAAGCCCTTGATACACTTAACCAACATTGCCTGGCTCTTGGCTTTGCCCTGTTAACCATGGGTATCATTACCGGGGCCCTTTGGGCAAAACAAGTTTGGGGAGCATACTGGCGCTGGGATCCCAAAATGACCGGCGCCCTGGTCACTTGGTTTATCTATGCCGCCATGCTCCACCAACGGTTTACCATGGGGTGGCGACGACGCCGGGCGGCCATCATGGCAATAATCGGTTTTACCGCTGCCCTGTTCACTTTCTGGGGAGTATCGTATCTGCCAAGCAGCGGTGTGCATTCCTTTCTCAGTTTCTTTTTCACGCCGGGGGGAGCATTCTTTCATGTCGGCTGAAAAAATCATGGTATTAGGTGTCAATCACAAGATCGCCCCGGTTGGCGTGCGGGAGAAACTTGCGTTCTCCGATGATTGCACCATACCCACAATGGCCATTAAAAATGTTAATGGCTGCGAAGAATGTCTCTTTTTAAGCACCTGTAATCGGGTGGAGATATATGTAGCCTGCAGCGAGGAAGCAGAAGTCGATTCAGCAATACGGGAACTATTATTTGCAGAAACCGGTATTTCAGACAAGGAAGCCCAAAAATATACATACGTGTACAGGGGCCTTGAAGCGGTGCGTCACCTTTATCGAGTTACAACAAGCCTGGACTCAATGATAGTAGGGGAGCCACAAATCCTTGGACAAATGAAGCAGGCTTTTCGCAATGCCACAGAACAAAATTCCATCGGCTTTTATTTAAACCGATTATTCAACAAGTCCTTCTCGGTTGCCAAACGAATCCGTACTGAAACGAATATTGGCGCCAATGCCGTATCCATAAGCTTTGCAGCAGTCCAACTGGCCAAAAAGATCCTCGGCAATCTCAATGACAAAAAGGTGCTCTTGGTTGGGGCTGGAGAAATGGCTGAGCTTGCTGCAGAACATCTGGTCAGCCAAGGAATTTCAGAAGTAGTGGTTGCCAATAGGACCTATGAACGCGCCCTGACTTTAGCAGACCGCTACAAAGGAACCGCCGTATCCCTAGAGGACATGCACAGCCAACTTGAGGAGGTGGATATCCTGGTCAGCTCCACCGGCGCAACGGACCTCATTCTGGAAAAAGAAGATGTCAAACCGGTGATGCGCCGTCGCATGCACCGGCCATTATTTCTTATTGATATTGCTGTTCCTAGGGATCTGGATCCTGAGATTAACGATCTTGACAATGTATACCTCTATGACATCGATGATTTGATGAACGTGGTGGAAAGCAATAAGGCGGAAAGGGATAAAGCAGCGGCTGTGGCTGAAAATATGGTCGTTGAGGAAACAGCCAAGTTTGGCCGCTGGCTTGAAGGATTGTCCGTGGCTCCTACCATCGGCGCTCTAAAAAAGAAAGCTGCCGATTTGTGCCGAGATGAGCTTCAAAAAACCATTCCCCGCCTACAGGACCTGCCTGAAAAAGACCAAAAGGCCATAGAACTCCTGGCCCATTCAATTGCCAATAAACTGCTTCACAATCCAATCATGTTTCTCAAGGCTGAAGATGATAGCGGCATGAGCAAACAAGGAAGACTGGACTTTGTCCGTGATTGCTTTGACTTAGATGCCACCGACAACGAAGATTGAAGCAAACTGGATCAATATTTTTGCCTTTTTTATCATTTTTAACCTTCATATATATTGACAGTTTTTCAAGTTTGTGGTTTAGATGCCTGTTCGTCGGTCTCATAATTATCTTTTTTAAACGGCCGCTGAGCATACCATAACCACCTGAAATTACAGGTTGGAAATATATTGTAGAATTGAGAGTTGGGCAGTCAGACTGTTGCTAAATGGCTCAACATCTTTTGAAACATACGTGGGAGTAAGGCAGTCAGACCCCAGCGTAGTTTTCACCCTTCATTCCGTTCTCGCCAATTGCTGAGACGAAAAGGAAAACATCATGAGTAAAAGAACATTTCAGCCAAGCAATTTGAAGCGCCACCGTACCCATGGCTTCCGAGCCAGAATGAAAACTAAAGCCGGCCGAGCAATAATTAACCGCAGACGTGCTAAAGGACGTCACCGTATAGCTGTATAATTATTGGCAAAAACCGGAAACGGAAAATGCAATTGCATGAACATATATTCACTAAGCAAAAAGCAATTGCTGACCAAGACTTGGGAATACGATAGGGTTTATCAACACGGGAAACGATACAAGGGCAGCAATTTCAGCCTGATCATGCATGGTAATAGCCAACATGAAACACGACTGGGGATTAGCATTCACGGGTATAAAAAAGCTGCCCAACGAAATAGAGTCAAAAGGATTATTAAAGAATTTTTTCGATTAAACCGGTCATTCCTCCCCTCGGCAATGGATATTGTCTTCACAGTTCGCCAGGGTTTTACACCGGACAGTCCCAAAGCGGTAAAAAATGCCGTACAGAAACTCTTGGTAAAAAAGGGACTACTTGACTCATAATCACAAGACCAGACATGTTGGTCTTTATACCGTGTTGACCAGGAAAAAAAGAGCTTTTCAGTGGTAGCCGGTATTGAAGTATGAAAAAAATCCTCGTTTGGTTTATCAGGCTATATAAACTGGTTATTTCTCCGCTTTTTCCCACCACGTGTCGTTTTACACCCTCTTGCTCCCAATATGCCATTGAGGCAATTTCCCTTCATGGTGTTTTCCGGGGTCTTTATTTATCGTTGCGACGCATTTTGCGCTGCCACCCCTTCCACCCTGGCGGCTATGATCCTGTGAAGTAGTCAATTTAGCGACCCGTTTTACGTCTACTTCGACAACATAGCTGCTAGAAAAATTTCGCACATTGAAGGATATCATCCCATGGAATCCAGAAATTTATTCTTGGCCGTTTTTTTGTCGCTGGCTATTCTTCTGAGCTATCAGTATTTTTTCCCGGCACCTCCTCAGGTTCCAGTAGATCAGCCCCAGACCACAGAGTCGACCACTTCAGAAAACACCACTCAAGCTCCGATTCCAGCAGAAAGAGTATCCGACCCGTCTTCCGCCCCCCAGCAAACCTTGGCCATGCCAGCGGTGCCAACTGTAGCGCCTACTCGACCTGCCAAGGATATTATGGTGGATACCAGCCTGTTTACGGCTATTTTTACTGAAGCAGGTGGGGCGCTTAAAAGTATCCAGTTAAAAAATTACCTTACGAGCCTTGATAAAGACTCCGGCCCTAAAGAGCTTATTACAACTGATGCCTTAGCAGATTTCCCCCTTCACTTTTCCTGGAATACCAAGGCCGAGATGCCAATAATCCCCGTATTGCCGGCTGACAATGAAAAACTCATACTCGGGCCTGGCAATGAGCAGGGTAAACTAATGATGCGTGGCCACCTTGCTTCAGGGCTGGAATTAACCCGCACCATGCTCTTCGATGATCAAGACTATCGGATTGAGCTTGAAGTGGTACTACAAAATCCCACCCAAACCGCAATACAGGGAGAGCCCTTACTCCGCTTAACCCACAAGCCCTTTCCAGAAGACAAAGACTCCCGATTGCTCTTTGCCGGCGCAGCAGCTTATGCCGATGACATCCTCCATGAAATGAAAACAGATGACCTGTTAGAAGAGCCCAGTACTATACAGGGTAAGATCGACTGGGTTGGCTATGAAAACACCTATTTCATCTGTGCTGTTATGCCAGAAGAAAATGCCTCACAAACTGCCCATTTTTCAATCTCCGGTAGAGACACGGCAAACATCATCCTGAGTGGCAAAGAAGAAATCATACCACCCGGTGGTGCAAAAGTATTTAACTACACCATTTTCTTTGGTCCCAAAAAGCTCTCTCTCATGGAGGAAATAGGGTCAAACCTGGACAAGAGTGTGGATTTTGGCTGGTTTACCGCTATTGCCCGGCCCACCCTCTATCTGCTTAATTTCTTTAACAAATATATCAATAATTATGGAATTGCCATCATCCTGGTGACCATTCTGATTAAACTTATTTTCTGGCCCATTGCCTCAAAAGGCATGAAGTCCATGAAAAATATGCAGAAGATCCAGCCTAAAATGGCCAAAATTCGTGAAAAATATAAAGATGACAAAGAACGATTGAACGTAGAGATGATGAACCTCTACCGGACGTATAAGGTTAATCCGGTTGGTGGCTGCCTGCCCATGCTCTTGCAGATCCCGGTGTTTTTCGCTCTGTACAAGGTGCTTTTGCAAGCCATCGAACTTCGGCATGCGCCGTTTTTCCTCTGGATAAATGATCTTTCGGCTCCGGACCGACTGTTCATTGGTATTGATATTCCCTTTCTTGGTGGTTTGCCGGTTTTGACTCTGCTCATGGGTGGATCCATGTTTTTGCAGCAGAAGATGACTCCAACCTCCGCCGACCCTACCCAAGCAAGAGTAATGATGTTCTTGCCGGTGGTTTTTACTTTCATGTTTTTAAATTTCGCCTCAGGCTTGGTTCTCTACTGGTTTGTCAACAATCTCCTGGCCATGGCGCAGCAGTATATGATCAATAAACAGGCGGATGCCTAATCCGTCCGTAGGAGGAACAGCATGGCAGAACAACAACTCTTCACCGGTTCTGATGTCACCGATGCCATAGAAAAGGCCTGCAACCAATTAAATACCACCCAGGACAAACTGGATATTGAAGTAGTTAAAACCGGCTCCGGTGGTATTTTTGGTCTGATTAAAAGGAAAGCACAGATCCGCGTCAGCCTCAAAGAACAAGTAGACATTCTGAAAGATCTTTCCGCCCCGGCTCCTCAGGACAGCGCAACTGAGAAAAAACCTGCCGGAAAGAAACAATCTTCCCAGCCAACAACTCCGATTCCACCTGACGTTTTCCCGCGTGTTGAAGAAAAGCTCTCAGGTATTTTGGAGCGCATGGGATTCCCATCCAACATTGAAACATTTGAGAAAGACGGAAAGGTCATGGCGCATATTTCCAGTGACTTTGAGGAAGATATCGTTGGCCCGGAAGGGCAGGCGCTGGATGGCCTGCAATTTCTCGTACGGAAAATAATCAGCCGTGAGTTTCCCGGTAGAGTTATGGTTTCTCTGGATGCTGGTAATTTTAGGGAAAACAGAAAACAAGACTTGGAAGAACAGGCATTGCGACTGGCAGGACAAGTCAAAGAAACCGGAAAAACACGTATGTTACCGGCCCTCAACCCCTCTGAACGTCGGATTGTTCATATGTGTTTGCAAAAAGACAATACAATTCGTAGCCGAAGTGTTGGCGATGGAATCTTCAAAAAAATCCTCATCTATCTGCCGGGTAAAGGGAAAAGACGCCCTTCTCGAAAACGTAAAAACGAGGCTGCAGCCAAACAAAACAGCTAACCTACCGGCATTATTGCAAAATACGAGCCGTATCCATGACCTCGTCTGAACAGCAAGAACCGACCATCGCTGCTATTGCCACGCCACCCGGCCAGGGTGGCATTGGTATAGTTCGAATGAGCGGAAACCTTGCTCTGCCAATTCTCAACTCTCTCTTTCACCATAGCGGTTCTCAAAACACAATCACCAGCCATCGCTTCTATCATGGATGGATATTTCGCCCGTCAAGCGATGAGCCGGTTGACGAAGTGTTGGCTGTGTATATGCAGGCACCTCGTTCATACACCCGTGAAGATGTCGTGGAAATCCACTGCCATGGCGGCCCGTTGGTACTTGCAGAAATTCTTCAACTGGTAATGGATGCTGGTGCAATTCCTGCTACTGCTGGTGAATTCACCAAACGGGCTTTTTTAAACGGTCGCATTGATTTAACCAAAGCCGAAGCAGTGGCTGAAATGCTTGGCGCCAAGACCCACCAAAGTCTCAAGTTGGCTGTTGACCAACTCCATGGTGGACTATATGCCCAGGTTACCAAAATTCGTGAAACGCTGTTGGATATTCGCGCCCTTCTTGAAGTTGCCATTGATTTTCCTGAAGATGAGGAAGATATCCTCCATGCCGAGGATCTTCAAAACAGGCTGCAAAAAGGTGCTGTGGAACCATTACAGATTTTATTGGCTTCAGCAGATCAAGGTAAAATTTTTCGAGATGGCGTTTCCGTGGTCATTCTCGGACGGCCCAATGTTGGCAAATCAAGCCTGCTCAACGGGTTGCTAAGGGAAGAGCGCGCCATCGTAACCTCATCACCTGGCACAACAAGAGACACCATTGAAGAATATATAGATGTCAAAGGCATTCCAATACGTCTGGTGGATACGGCGGGTATCCGAAATACTCCAGAAGAAATAGAAGAGATCGGCATCCAGCGCGCCCGGCAAAAACAGGAAGAAGCCGACCTCATATTAATGCTTCTCGACCTGACTTCCCCCATCGCCGATGAAGACCGGGAGCTCTTCCAAAGCATTAATAAGCCTCTCATCCTGGTTGCCAATAAAACCGACCTTCTCCCTGATTTCGATAAGAATATCAACCAACTACAAACCGATTTCCCAGGCCAGACCATAGTGCCATTGTCAGCTAAAACCCTTGCAGGTCTAAGCGAGTTGGAATCAGCTATTTTTAATACGGTAATTGGTTCAGCTACTGGAGAGACAGAACCCCTCCATAATGCTGTTCCCAACTTACGTCACAAAGCTGAAATGGTAGAGGCTCTTGAGACTCTCAAAGGAGTTGTGCAGGGTCTTACTACTTCTGTTGCACCGGATCTCCTGACCATTGATATCCAAGAAGCCCTGGAACGCCTAGGCAATATCATCGGCGAGTCCACCACCGAAGATATACTCGATCGCATTTTCAGTCAGTTCTGTATCGGTAAATAATTTCTCAATACGCTATGTGCTAAGTGTCCTATTACCATAACTCTTTGTAGACATTACCTTTACTTCCGGGTAACGTAAAACACATAGGGCATACAGCTTTAAAAATTTTTGTATTCACATGCACATACCGTCATTTCTCTCTTCAATCATGATTGGCCCTGGAGGTTGCACCAATTATGGCCCAAAAAGGCAAAGAGATAAGTCAGGACCAGCAGGTCAATTTCCTTCGAAAAATTGACTTTTTCCATGATTTTGACAACCACGAGTTGCGGCAATTGCTCGCAGTGACCAATTGGTTGAAACTGTCGGAGAACTCTCTCGTCATAGAAGAGGGCGCCCTTGAACAACTCTTCTATATCCTGGTTAAAGGAACTGTTGCTGTTTTCAAAACCAACACCGAAACCGGAGAGCGCATTCCCCTTACCACCTTAAAGACCGGTGATTGTTTTGGCGAGATGTCACTGGTCAGTGAAATGCCACGAACCGCTGGAGTTGTCACGACAACAGAATGTTTTCTTCTTAAAGTTGAACCGGACATTATCAAAACTTCCAATGTCTTTCTGCAACTCAAATTTTTCCAAAGATTCTGTGAAATTCTGGTAACACGCCTCATAGAGGCAAATCGACGTCTGGTTGCCATTGATGGTGATACGAACCACCAAGAACCAAGCGCTCGAGAAAAGACAGTCAAACCTCCTAAACAGAAAAAAGACCAACCTCCACCACCTGGACAAATAGGTAAAAAAGAAACCCCTCCTGCGGCAAAAGTTAAGCAGGATGCTTTACCGGAAATGCCTGAGGCCACGGGGAAGAAAGCAGTCACCCGCATGCAACGCCGGGTTGCAGGAGTTGAATCCCTGGCTGTTAATCCGGAAGTATCGGCTCGTATCTCACCATTCCTTTACGGTAATGAACAGAACACCCGTAAATTTGCCGACATCATAAGCCTGGATCCCTATTTGAGTTTTCGAGTCATACAACTTGCCAATTCGTCATTCTACCGGCGAGCAACTGCTGTGCTCACTGTGCCCCATGCCATGATTGTAGTTGGGGTTGATACCTTGCTGGAAGTGCTGCGGGAAACCATTGAAGCAGACAATGAGATTGCCAGTTTTGGAGGATTCCCCAAGAGACTGGGAGGACTCTATTGGCGAAAGAGTGTGGTGGTGGGACGAATTGCCCATATTTTAAAGGAAGTTCTTCGGATCAATATCACACCGGATGTATACCTGGCAGGACTCTTTCACCGCCTGGGCACCCTGGTTCTTGATCGCCTTGAGCCAGCTTTTTATCCTCAATTGCTGAGGGAAGGGAATGACTTCCCTCAACATTTATGCCAGTCTGAAACAGAGTATATAGGGTCAGAACATGGGGTAGTGGGTGCCTGGTTTGGCCAAAAATGGGGAATCCCCCAGCCTTACCTAGAAGTGATGCGCAATTATAACTCGCCACAAAAAGGCAAGGAAAACCCCATCCTCTGTGCCTTGGTTCATTTAGCTACATTGTTTGCAGTAAGACGCGGTGTGTGCTTTGGCGAACCGCTTGAGGAACAAAAACCAATAGCAGAATCATTTGCCTGGATGCTTATTCAAGAGCAACAGAATTCTTTCATGGAGGCAGATATCCCCAAATTCGTTGCTGATTTTGAAATTGAGTTATCCAATACCTGGAACGATGTCTTTGGTGATCTGGGCTAAATAAAATCCAGAAGTGATAATTTCTCAATCAACTGGAGAAAACTGATCTTTGCCCGCCCCGCACACTGGGCAGGCCCAGTCATCAGGTAAATCATCAAAGACAGTGCCCGGAGCTATACCGGCTTCACTATCCCCTTCTTCAGGGTCATACACATAACCGCACACGTTACATTCGTATTTCTGCATTTCAACCACCCCTATTTAAAATTGTTACTGAAATGATAGGAAATTTATCCAGAGACCGTCAAGATTTTTTCCATAACCTCTTTCGCATATACTGTCGAACCGTTATGATGGCACTCCATTTTAAAATGTGGGCAAGCAGACTGAGTATTAGAAATTGAGGTGCCAAATGGCAGAGAAAAAAATTATCATTTCCGAAAAACAAATCCAAAGTCGGGTAAAAGAACTCGGCGAGCAGATGACCAATGAATATAAAGGCCGAAAGCTTGTGGTATTGGGGATTTTAAATGGAGCATTTATCTTTCTTGCCGACCTTGTTCGGGCCATTGATTTGCCATTGGAAATAGATTTTGTCCGGGCTTCAAGTTATGGCGATGCCACTTTCAGCTCAGGAGAGATCAGATTTTCGAAAGATGTTGAAATTTCACTCGCCGGTAAAGACGTCCTGATTGTTGAAGACATCGTAGACACGGGCCGAACACTGAAATTCCTGATGCAGGTCCTTCAAGGGCATCAACCCAATTCTCTTAAGGTATGTTCTTTGATCGATAAAAAAGAACGCCGGGAAGAAGAGGTGGTGGTGGACTTTGTTGGATTTGATGTTCAAGAAGGCTTTCTCATTGGCTATGGCCTTGATTGTGCCCAGCAATATAGAAACCTGCCGGAAATATTCCACCTACAAGAGGACTAACCAGCCGATGACAGATATTCTTCAAGAAAAAGACCGGCGCCATATCTGGCACCCCTATACCCAGATGCATGATTACGCCAACCGTGACCTGTTGCTCATTGATCGGGGAGAGGGAATTTTTCTCTATGATACGGCTGGTCAACAATACTATGACACCGTGTCGTCTTGGTGGTGTATTGTCCATGGCCATAACCATCCAACAATTAAAAGCGCCGTTAGCAATCAATTGGAACGGTTGGACCAGGTTCTGCTCGCCGGCACAAGTCATGAGCCTGCTATTCTTTTGGCTGAAAATCTTGTGGAAATAACTCCTGCCAACCTCACTAAAGTCTTTTATTCGGATAACGGTTCAACGGCCTGTGAAGTTGCCATAAAGATGAGTCTGCAATACTGGCAACAAACCGACCGGGCTAAGCGAAAAATATTCATCGGCGTAGAGCGCGGATATCATGGCGATACCATCGGCACCATGAGCCTGGGGGGGACACCCGGCTTCCATGGCGCTTTTGATGAAATGAAATTTGACTCCTTCCATATCCCATCGCCTTATTGCTATCGTTGCCCAATGGAAAAGGATCCGGCAAACTGCGACATCGAATGTCTCACCCCATTGAAAGCCTTGCTGGAAAAAGAAGGGGATACCATTGCTGGTCTCATTATCGAACCGCTAATCCAAGCTGCCGGCGGAATGATAATCTGTCCGGCTCGTTACTTAAAGCGTGCAGCCGCGATGATTAAAGAGGCGGGTGTTCATCTCATTCTTGATGAAGTTGCCACTGGATTTGGGCGAACCGGCACCATGTTTGCCATGGAGCAAGCTGAAGTAACCCCTGATTTCCTTTGTCTTTCAAAAGGTATCACCGGAGGTTGTCTTCCCCTTGCCGCCACCATGACCACCGAAGAAATCTATAGCGCTTTCTATGCTGAATATTCTGAAGACCGTACCTTTTATCATGGCCATACTTTTTCCGGCAACCCACTTGCTGCTGCTGCTGGTGTAGGATCCATGGCAGTATTTTCCGAAGAAAACACCATGGCCAGGGTTGCAGACAGCATGCCGTATTTTCATGCAAAGATGAAACGATTCCAGGAACTTCCATGGGTTGGCGATGTCAGAAGTCTGGGTATGATCACAGCCTTGGAGTTGGTTAAAGATAAAGAGACCAAAGAAGCGTTTTCTTTTTCTGACCGGGTGGGGTGGAAGATATATCTGGAGGGTCTGAAAGAAGGGGTTATTTTACGTCCCTTGAGCAATGTCCTCTATCTCTGGCTGCCGCTCATCACTACCAAAGAAGATATCGACGAAATTGTTCAACGGACCTGGAATGTCATTTCAAAAGAAGAGAATATTGTTGGGTGGGGAAGGTAAGGCCAAAGAGAATATTTCAGAACACGCACTATTCAATTTCCACCATGACAATGGGGAATTTATTCGTACCAAAAAATACGGATCTAGAAACCATACCTTCACCGGGTATTCTTTCGCTTTTCAACACGGCAATGGTTTGACTACCGTTTGCAAATGTGGCAACCAGGTGTTCGTTTTTCAAAAATCGATGCCCTTTGGAAGTGTTTTTCACGGTCACCAAGGCCCATCTTTCACCCAAGTCATTGCTCATGGGAATAAAATGAAGTAACTGAAAATCATTCTTCTGTGGTCTTAATCGCTCAATGCCATCAATACTGAAATGCCAGTCCACCCCTCGTGGAGTTATTTCGTCGAAAAGAAGAAACTCCTTGTTGCGGCAATCATGTTTGGAATCACTCTCTTCTGCCATGAGTGACGCATTGGTCATCAAACAAAATATTGTTATGAGTACAAAGAGTTTGTTTGTATTCATGGGCTGAAATAAAAGTTATTACGGTGAATAAGGAGGCTATATTTACTTAACGCAGATTCGTCCCAAATGTTTCCATTATGGGGTGGATTCCTCTGCCTGGGGATTATAATTTGCCCACATTCGGATGGCAAGCATGTCAGTGTAAAGATTGAATACTTCCTCGTCGACATTCATATATACTTCTTCATCGATCACAGTACCCCAGGTTATGGTAACGGAAGTCTGATCATCCCCCGCAGCAATTGAGCAATAGATTCGGCCGGTGGTATCAGTTGAGTCAGTATCTAAAGCATCATCCTTGACTTCATACGTCCTTAATACTGTATGCTCCTCGACAAATTCACAGTTCCAATCCCAGGAAGCCGCATCTGCGGACTGTGCTACTTTACTGAAAACAGCTTGGGCATCAAAGGTGCAGGAGAGATAATCTTCCGCCATCACGCATTCAGCACCCCTTCCTGACCTTGACAGATACCTGTCCAGCAACGCCTTAACACCTGTGTATAAATGGGTGCGAATGACCGTGAGGTGATAGTAGGGGGATGACTGAACAATGATGGTCGGAATGCCCTCGGAATCATATCTGAAGGCGGGATTGGCAAAGAGGTGCTCTCCCACAATAAGGGGTGTTGTGGTGTCATCTGTACCATCATCTGTAGTATCGTCTGTAGTATCGTCATCAGTGGCTGTGGTATCAATAATGCTGAGGTATGTGCTGAA
Organism: uncultured Desulfobulbia bacterium; assembly: GCA_964443295.1. GTDB lineage: Bacteria > Desulfobacterota > Desulfobulbia > Desulfobulbales > CG2-30-60-27 > CAYUCH01. The sequence goes on from CAYUCH010000010.1 coordinate 48,957, forward strand.
ATGATCGGTCTGGAAGCTGATCAGATTGCTCTCCATATTTTGATCCGTTACGTCTAACGGCTCTAATAAGTGATCTTCTTCATCAGCATACAATGCAATTACTGAACTCTCCAAGAAGTCGGTGCCATCCACCAGGTTGTCATTATTTTGATCATCATAAGGCAAGGTCAAAGTTATAGGAGATAAAAAGGTGAGACCTGCTGGACTCATCTGAACAGAAATCCCGGCTGCTGTGATACTTCCCAGGAGCTGTGTAGGGGTTGGGGTTAAAGCGATGTTGATTTCAGTATCCTCAGCCAAGGCTCCAGCAGGAATATCCAAACGAACTCCATACAAGGCGTTGTTTACATCTGTGATTCCCAAAGTCCCACCTTCCGGACCAATAATTTTCGAATTTCCTCCACTACTCCCTGAGCCCCCTCCGCACCCTGTGAACAAACAGGCAAAAAGAGTAAAGCAGATAAGCACACATTTCACACAAGATACATTCATTACTGCAACTCCATTGGAGTTTAAGATACACACTATGAATAGTCTTCCAGGTTAATCTCACTTGAAAGCGTAGGATAATTCCCTACATTTCCCATCGGCTCATACTTTAAAAAGTTAAAGGAAATGACGAAAAGGCTTTCATTCAAATTTTCAATAAAAAATGTGAATGCTGCTCACACCATACAACAAGCTAATAATAAGTTGCATTCACTTCAATACTCCCGCATGATGGGAATATCCGATGAATAAAACCATGGCTATTTCCTGCACTTTTCACAACGTAAAACACAAGGAGATTAAGGTATGTTCGTGAATCAAGTCAAACTATCAAAAATGGCTTTTGTACTGGTATTCAGCGCTCTGTCTCTCTGCTTCATCATCTCAGCGCAGGCTGCCACAGTTCAAATTGAAGGCGCCAATTATGTTATAAACGCCTCAATGAAGGACAACTTGAAAACTTTTGTTGGCAAGAAAGTAAACATCCACCTGGCATCGGGTCAAAAGTTCAGTGGTCTTCTTAAAGAAGTCGGCCCCCATCTGCTCCATATAGAAAAAATGGCCGGCAAAGAGTATTTTGATGCCCTTATTAGAATTGATTCCGTTCAAGCCTTTGATACCCAATTTCGAGAATTCAAACGTTAAAAACGTGGAGAAAAAAATCAACGACATTAAACAATTTTCTCTGCTATAAATGATAATTTATACTATCGGTTGGATGAGTAACAGCGGTGGATGAGGTGGTAGCTCTGCTGTAGAATCCATCACCTCGGATGAACTGCATAGTGGATGGTAGATAATCTTGCCGAAGGATTGATAGACCAAAAAGTACAGAGTGCTGTTGGCCAGGGACCCATACTGGCATAATTGTCAGTGGCGGGAGTGGAACAAAGTATTATTTTGATGCTATTAAATATCGGTCCATAGCCATCGTATATTTTCTGTTTTCAAAACTACCAAAAAAGAAAGCCGGGTGACCAAAAAGATCACCCGGCTTCCGCCACGAAAATAGGACCACAACAAATCTGGCGTGAGTCCACTATCCTATAAAACAGCCTCAATGTACAGCCGAAAAAATACCGAATAATTCGCCAAATAATACGGGGTTTTGCCACGTATTATTTTTTCATGCAATTAAGACCCCAACACCTTACCCCCCTCACAGTTTCAGGCGTTTCGCTTGGTTCCCGATGCAGTAAAAGCCTTGGCAATCATTTTAAAGAAACTTCCTTTATCAATTCCTATCTCCTTTCCGCATGGGCAAAACAACTTACCTCCGTCCGGTACAGGAATATATTTTTTACTGATCCGTGCTTTATGGCAGCGCAACACTGCTCCAGGGCCAATTTTGTCATAACGCCATAGTTTCTTTTTGCAGGCTGCGCATCGAATTACAAGCATAATTAATCTTCAAACTTCGAATTTAAAATGAAAAGGCATTTTAGAGATCCCAGCCCCAGTATCTGAGAAAATCACTAAAATTCCACATATTAGAATCTGTTCGCGCCCACGGCTTCAGGCTTGTATAAAAGACAACTCCTGTTTCCTCCTCTGGCCCATATGCCTTATCTTCACCAACACGCAAGTCCAGAGCCCACCAACTCATAAATATTCTTTCAAGCCACTTCTTGGAATTTTTTACATACCCTCTTCGAGGTCCAATGGTTTCAAAAAATGAAATAGTGGAACTACCATGTGGAAGAGCATTTAAATCGTCCATCTGTCGCAATTCCATATCATGCAGAGGATGTTTCATATCATCAGGAGCAATTCCAATATCAAGAATTCGGTGATTTCCACCATTAATTACTACCTGCAATGAAGTTGAAAACTCTTCATGGCCTTTAAGGTCCAATATACCTGGGAGTGTGACGCCAAAGACATTTTGATACTCCTTATTCCATCCTTCCGGGTAGGCTGTCTGGGTGAGATGTGAGGTGGGTAGAAATGCGAGATAACACCCACAGGTATGGGTTGTTGTCACCAGAAGTAATGTATCTGCCTTGTCAAAGGTCAATACCAACAGAAGCCCACCATTTTTCCCAGCCGTAAGATGCGGAAACGGCACTCTTTGAAAGTGAATACGGTAAATCATATTCCAATATTCACCGTGGGCGGTGGTGAATTCTTGCCTTGAAAAATAAAGAGAAGCACGGGTGGAATCAACGAATACTGCGAGGTTACCACTTGAATCTGTTTGAATGTCCGGAGTACCAATGCGATTATAGTCTTCATGCTGATCGTTAATTAAGAAAACAGGGGCAAGGGAGGCGGCCTCACAAAATTCTTTGGCAATTCCTTCTTTATCAACCTTATACAAAGCCTGGTTTTCGTGACCCAGAATGTCTTGCTCAAACTGAGACGCACAACCACTACATATACATATGGAAAGTATCCAGCCAAACCATGCTATTCCTACGATTGCGAATTCCAGACGATCCCGACCACCCATTCCATTTGATTCCGGCCACTGAT
>CAYUCH010000011.1:0-47947 GCA_964443295.1 uncultured Desulfobulbia bacterium
ATTTGACCACTACCCCAGGACCAACTTTCAAATTGAACCCTTGAACCCTTGAACACTTGAACCCTTGAACCCTTGAACCCTTGAACCCAGTTTAATCCATGCCAAAGTATGTAAGAAAAGATATTCCCACTGTATTTAAAAATGTGGAACAGGGACAAACCCACCAGGTGTACCTCATCTGTGGGGACCGGGCGCTCTGCCGCCAAGCAGCCGACGACCTTGTTCTCCGTCTCTTGCCCGATGAGGCCAGTCGCCTTCAAAATCTTATTACGATTGATGGAGAGCTTGAAAAACCAGAAGACACTTTAACCCATCTCAAAACCTTCAGCCTTTTTCCTGGTCGGCGAGTCATCCTTGTTAAAGACACAAAGCTTTTTCTTTCCAAAGGGGTGACCAGTAATTTCTGGGAGAAAGCACGCCAAGCAAAGGAAGAAAAAAACGATCGTCAAGCCTACCGCTATCTACAAAAAATGCTGGCTCTTGCTGGCCTGGTTCCCAATGACTGGCAGGCTGACAACCTTGCAGATGCAAGCCCCACCACCTGGAAAAACCTCTTTGGCTTTCCTAAACCAGAAGGCAATCTGGAATGGGTCGAGACGTTTCTTGAACCGGCAGGCGATGATGATACAACCTACGGCAATGACGCCCCCCAGGCGGCGGATCTTTACGCTGAAGCGTTGGAAACCGGTTTTCCGCCCGACAATATTCTCGTTCTGTTGGCCGAGGCTGTAGATAAAAGAAAAAAACTCTTTAAAACCTTCGGCAAATTAGGAGTAATTCTCGACCTTTCCGTTGAAACTGGCGCTACAAAGAAGGCCACCGAGGCCAGGGAGTCCATCCTCCGTGACCTGGTGAAAACCACTCTACAAAAACATGGAAAAAAAATGGAAGCCCGAGCCGTGCCTATGCTCATAGACCGGGTTGGCTTTCATCCCGATGCCGTAGTCCTGGAAACGGAAAAGCTTGCTCTCTATTGTGCAGACCAGGAAACAATCACCAGTGATGATCTCAATGCCATTGTCGGCCGGACTAGAGAAGAGGCTCTTTTTGAACTCACCGAGGCATTTACCGCCCATAAGCTTGATACCGCTCTGCACATTTTGTCTCATATGTTAGGACAAAACAACCATCCTCTGATGATTCTCGCCGGCCTCAGCAATCATGTCCGCCGCTTCATTTCAGTGGCTTCCCTGCAATCCATGGATGAACCGAATTATACCAAAGGGATGCGGTATCCACTTTTCCAAAAAAACTACCTACCACTTCTTAAAGAAAAAGAGCCCGATATCCTATCTACCTTGCCACAGCATCCATATGCGCTCTACATGTTATTTCAAAGAGTGGAATCGCAAACATTTGGCAACCTAATCAAATGCCAACGAGAAATTCTTAAAGCAGAATTACTTCTTAAAAGTAGCCCCTTAGAAAACCGCATTATCCTTGAAAACCTTTTTTTCACACTGTTACTTCCGCAATCGGGTTCGAGACGAGCACGTAATGCAGCCATCTAGTCTCAGCAAAAAACTTGCAGAATTGAAATTTTGGGGATGCAGGAGAAATAAAAATGATTACAATTCATGCATTACCAAGGTTGATTGGATAAAGGAGTAGTCATGCCAACCAAGGACATGGAAGGCCAGGTCATAACAGAAAATACAGAAAAGGTTAAGGAGCCTGATTTCTATAAAGTATTACTCCATAACGATGATTACTCCTCAATGGAATTCGTTGTACTCGTCTTGGAGAGCGTTTTCCATAAAAATAACCAGGAAGCAAACCAGATAATGCTCAATGTCCACAACCAAGGCATTGGGGTGGCTGGTATTTTCCCATATGAAATTGCCGAGACCAAAGTGGCTTTAGTCCATGACTTGGCAAAGAGAAACGAATTTCCCCTCCGATGCTCAATTGAAAAGGCATAAGGATTTTATAAGGAGATCATAACACATGATCAGTAGCAAACTTGAAGTCGCACTTGTAATGGCCATTCGCGAGGCCAAAATGAAACGCCATGAATTTGTCACGGTGGAACATATCCTTTTTGGACTTCTTCACGATGACCTGGCAGTGAAAATAATCGAAAACTGCGGTGGCAATACAGATAACATCAAGAACAGTCTCAATGGATTCTTTGCAGGCGATCTTGCCTCTCTCGATGAAAGCAACCTATCCGAACCCTTGCAAACCGTGGCCTTTAATCGTGTCCTGCAACGGGCTATTGCCCACGTACAAAGTTGCGGCAAGGAGAAAGTTGATGCTGGTGATGTTCTCACTTCAATCCTCCAGGAAGAGGATTCCCATGCCGTCTATTTTTTGCAACAGGAAGGACTCTCGCGTTTGGGTGTCATGGAGGTAATTTCCCATGGTCTCCCCGAAGATGAAGTGAGACCCAAAAAAACGACAGAAGGTCAAGGTTCCCAAAATGCCGAGTCAGCCCTTGAAAAATACACCGTCAATTTCAGTCAGCGTGCAGCCGACGGCCTCATAGACCCATTGATCGGCAGGGAAATGGAATTAGAACGCATTATTCAAATTCTTGCCCGTCGACGAAAAAACAATCCTCTGCTTGTTGGTGAACCTGGTGTCGGCAAAACCGCTATTGCCGAAGGACTGGCTCTCCGCATACATGAAGACTCAGTACCAGACATATTGAAGGATGTTGAAATCCTGCTCCTTGACCTGGGAGGGCTCCTTTCTGGCACCAAGTATCGAGGCGATTTTGAAAAACGCTTAAAAACGGTGATCAGTGAGATTGAAAACCGGGACGATGCCATCCTGTTCATTGATGAAATCCACACCATTATTGGCGCTGGTTCGGTGAGTGGTGGAAGCATGGATGCCTCCAATCTTTTAAAACCTGCTTTGCAGGCAGGCACCATTCGATGCATCGGTTCCACAACATATGAAGAATTCAAAAACCATGTAGAAAAAGACCGAGCCTTGGCAAGACGCTTTCAAAAAATTGATATCCCAGAGCCATCCATAGACGAAACCTTTAAAATTCTGAAAGGCCTTAAATCACGGTATGAAGACCATCACGAAATCCGCTATACCGACTCAGCTCTGAAAATCTCTGCCGAACTGAGTGCCCGCTATCTCAATGACCGTTTCTTGCCCGACAAAGCCATTGATGTCATAGACGAAGTGGGAGCCGCACTGAAACTTGCTCCTGGTCATCGTAAGCGTAAGAGCGTCACGGTAAAAGATGTTGAGAAAGTTATCTCACGCATGGCCAGGATTCCGGCCAAATCCACCACCGGCTCCGATGTCGAACTTCTTCGATCCCTGCCCACTACCCTGCGCTCGGTAATTTTTGGCCAGAATGAGGCCATTGATAATTTATGCACCGCTGTAAAACGTTCCAGAGCCGGCCTTAAACCTCCAGAGCGGATGACCGGTGCTTTTCTTTTTGCCGGTCCCACTGGAGTAGGTAAGACCGAGGTGGCCAGACAATTAGCAGAGGCTCTCAATGTAAATTTCATGCGTTTCGACATGAGTGAATACATGGAAAAACATGCCGTGGCGCGGCTCATCGGTGCCCCTCCTGGCTATGTAGGATTTGATCAGGGTGGCTTACTTACGGACTCCATCCGCAAACATCCCTATTCCGTGCTTCTCCTGGATGAAATAGAAAAGGCTCATCAAGATGTTTTCAATATTCTTCTCCAGGTCATGGACTACGCTACCCTCACTGATAACACCGGTCGTCATGCCGATTTTCGCAATGTGATCCTCATCATGACCACCAATGCCGGGGCCCGGGAAATGGGAGAACGTTCCATAGGGTTCATGGCAGAGAAAAAAGGCCCGAGTCAAAAGGCCATCACTGGACTTTTCTCTCCTGAGTTTCGCAACCGATTGGATGCCACCATTACTTTTAACTCATTGGATGAGGCGGTCATGGGGCATGTTGTTGAAAAAATGGTGGGTGAATTGCAAGTGCAACTATCAGAAAAAAAGGTTACCATCCAACTCTCGGAAAAAGCGCGTGGCTGGCTGGCCAAACATGGATACGACCCAGACAATGGCGCCCGCCCATTACGCCGGCTCATCACCAGAGAAATCGGTGACACCCTGTCAGATGAAATTCTTTTTGGCAAGTTGACCCGGGGTGGCATAGCCCGCGTTGGCCTTAAAAAAGAAAAACTGACGTTTGCATATAAAAGCGATTAATGTTTTTAAAGATAAAATGTAGACTAAAGCCTGAAAGTTAAAATATAGGAAAAAACAACAGGTTGCAGTCCGTAACGTATAATTTTGAAAGGAGAAAAAAATGGGTTTTAAAAACCTCATACTGACCACCATACTTATCACCTTCTTGTTTGCATTAGCAGGATGTAAACAAGAAAATCCTGCCTCAAACGCACCACCGCAACAACCAGAAGCCTCCGCCACTGCATCTGATCCGGCGGCTGGTCAAGAACACAACCATCCCACCTTCCCATTATCAGGCAAGGTGACTGAAGTCCACCACGGCGCTGGATATTCTTATATTCTTCTGGATACCGGCTCCAACCAGTATTGGGTTGCCACCACACAAATTGAAGTTGCAGTGGGTGACGAACTTGGTTTTGCCGACGGCAATATCATGCATAACTTCCCAAGCAAAGCTTTGAACAGGACTTTTCCGGAAATCATTTTTTCTTCACAAGTCATGGGACAATCAGCTGGTGGTCATGGCGACCATCCTCCTATGACTCAATCCAGTGAAGCACCTGCCGATTCTTTTGCTGCTGCCCTCAAAAAAGAAGAGACTACGGATAAGCCACATTCCACATCTCCAATGCCATCTCCTTCTCCCCAAGGGTCTAAAAAAGCAACAGTTGCATCTGCTGATATCAAAGTAGAAAAAGCACCTGGTGCAAATGCCTACTCTATTGAAGAAATTTTTGCAAAAGCAACTGAACTATCTGGCAAAACCATCACTTTACGGGCCCAGGTTATGAAATTTTCTCCTCAGATTATGGGAAAAAACTGGCTGCACGTCCAGGATGGCACAGGCAATCCAGCTGAAAATACCCACGACTTGGTAGTCACCACCAATGCAACTGCGAAGAAAGGAGATGTCGTTCTTCTACAAGCCACTTTGAAAACCAATCAGGATTTTGGTTACGGCTATGTATACAACGTCCTGCTTGAGGATGCCGAGATCAAATAATACATATGGGGTTCGCTCCAAAACAAGCATATAAACTCCAATGAGTCGGGGCAGGAATAATGAAATAATCGTGTAGCTCTTCAGCAGCATAAGCTGAAGAGCTACACGACACTTTAGACTATTACTGTTACTGTTACTGTTCAGATGTGCACCCCAAGGGCACTTCCTGAGGGGCGCTTCATCTCGGAGTCTCACAGATTAGCGAAGACTTCGAGTTCGCTTACCTCGTTCATTTAGGGATTCGTAGCATACTGGTTTTATTCGAGGGAACCCGATAAGCGAGGCACGAGACTCCGAGATGGGAGAAGATGCCCCCAGAAATCGGGCATATAAAGTGAAGCTGAACAGTCACAAAGTCGTTATTATTGGTCCCGGTGCTCTGGGTTGCCTCTTTGCAGCACGACTTTCAACAGTACCTAATCACCAAGTCTGGATTCTTGACCACAAGCAAGAACGAGCTGATCACATTGAGCGTCATGGAATCACCGTTCTTGAGAATGACTCCTCCACGCAATACACCATCCATGCAACTACCAATGTCAAGGCCATTGGTACCGCAGACCTCATTTTTCTCTGTGTAAAATCCTATGATGTCCAAGCCTCTCTTGACCAATATAGTTCTTTATTTCATGGAGAGACCTTGCTCATTGCCCTACAAAATGGCATCAGCCACCTCCCCCACCTTTCATCTCTGCAGGAGACTGGGCATTTTGCTGCCGGCGTAACTGCCATGGGTGCGACCCTTACCGGTACAGGGGAGATTCGATTTGGCGGAACCGGACCAACTCACATCGGTTTTGTTGAGCCACAAGAAAACCATGCGCACCACTATTTAAAAAAAACCGCCCACCTTCTTACATCCACTGGAATAAAGACATATGTTGAGGGAAATATACGAGAAAAAATGTGGGCAAAACTCATGGTCAATGTTGGCATTAATGCGTTGTCGGTGATACACCATTGCCGAAACGGTGAACTTTTGGAGAATCCGGAGGCTAAAAAAATGCTCACCGATGCTGTTCTAGAAGCAAAAAAAGTAGCCAGTGGCCTGGGCATCCAATTTGACCTCGATCCTCTGGAACAGACTTTGGCTGTTTGCCGAGCAACAGCACAAAACACGTCATCTATGCTGCAAGATATATTGAAAAAACGACCCACTGAAATTGACGCCATCAACGGTGCCGTGATCGCAGAAGCCAGGAATTTAGGAATTAATACACCGATAAATGATAGACTAGTCCAATTGGTAAAGCAGATTGAAAAAAAAGAATTAAGCAAATAACCTTGACAGAATCGCTCTACAGTATCAATATTATTGGTTCACTTATGCTGAACAATTCCGCCGAGAGGCGGATTTGTTGTTTTTTGCCAACCAACTAAAAGGTAAACACAATGTCACGCCATCTTTTCACCTCTGAATCCGTTTCCGAAGGTCATCCTGACAAAGTTGCCGATCAAATTTCCGATGCAGTTCTGGACGCCATCCTTGAGCAGGACAAACATGCCCGTGTGGCATGTGAGACCATGGTCACCACAGGCATGGCCATGATTGCCGGTGAAATTACCACCTCAGCTTGGGTTGACATGCCACAGGTTGTGCGCGATACAATCCGCGAAATTGGCTACAATTCGTCTGACATGGGTTTTGACTGGCAGTCCTGTGCGGTCCTCACCAGCATTGACAAACAGTCTTCAGATATTGCCGTTGGCGTTGACGAAGGAACGGGCATTGACTTTGACCAAGGGGCCGGAGATCAGGGCTTGATGTTCGGCTATGCCTGCCGTGAAACAAAAGTGCTTATGCCTATGCCCATAACCTATGCCCATCGGTTAACCAAACGGCAGTCCGAAGTCCGTAAGGCTGGGCTACTTCCGTGGTTGCGTCCGGATGCTAAAAGCCAGGTAACCATTGAATATGTAGACGGCAAACCCAAACGGGTTGAGGCGGTTGTTCTTTCCACCCAGCATAGTCCTGATGTGGACTACGAAGACCTCAAAGAAGGAGTAATGGAAGAGATTATCCGGCCCATTATTCCAGCAAAAATGATAGATAAAAACACCAAATATTTTATCAATCCTACTGGCCGCTTTGTCATTGGTGGACCAGTTGGCGATTGTGGTGTCACCGGACGCAAAATCATTGTTGACACATATGGCGGTATGGGATCTCACGGCGGTGGAGCTTTTTCCGGCAAAGATCCTTCCAAAGTTGACCGTTCTTCATCCTATATGGGGCGATATGTAGCAAAAAACATTGTGGCCGCAGGCTTAGCCGATGAATGTGAAGTACAAATCGCCTATGCCATTGGTATCTCGCAACCAGTTTCCATCAACGTCGCCACCTTCGGCACCGGAAAAATTGATGATGAGCGCATTAAAGAGCTCATAACTGAACATTTTGATTTGCGCCCAAAAGCCATTATTCAGCAGCTTGACTTATTACGGCCTATTTATACCAAGACAGCGGCATATGGCCATTTTGGCAGGGAGCGGAGTGAATTTACCTGGGAAAAAACAGATAAGGCGGAAGCCTTGAGAGATGCTGCGAAAATAAAGTAGTTAAAGTAACTCAAAGAATAAAAACTAATAATGAAAAAGCCGGGCAACTCTGCCTGGCTTTCCCTGTATAGACACAACAAAGGAGATTCCCATGAGCGGAACCGATTTTAAAGTTGCCGATATTAGCCTGGCCGACTGGGGTCGCAAAGAAATCAACATTGCTGAAACCGAGATGCCTGGTCTCATGGCCCTCCGTGAGAAATACGGAGACACAAAACCTCTTGCCGGCGCTCGTATTTCCGGCTCTCTACACATGACTATCCAGACTGCGGTGCTCATCGAAACCCTGGTAGATCTTGGCGCTGAAGTTCGCTGGGCATCCTGTAATATTTTTTCAACCCAGGATCATGCTGCCGCTGCCATTGCCGACAAAGGTATCCCCGTATACGCCTGGAAAGGTGAAACCATTGAGGAATATTGGTGGTGTACTGAGCAGGCTCTGACCTGGCCCGATGGCGATGGCCCCAATATGATCCTTGATGATGGTGGTGATGCCACTTTACTCATCCATAAGGGAGTAGAATTTGAAAAGGCAGGTGCAGTACCTGCTCCCACGGATGACGACAACGAAGAATACCAAGCCATTCTTGGGGTGCTCAAAGAGGACATGGCCGCAGATCCACAAAAATGGACAAAAATAGCTGCCAATATCCGCGGTGTCACTGAAGAGACCACCACTGGTGTTCATCGTCTCTACCACATGCAGGATGAAGAAGAACTGCTCTTTCCTGCTATGAACGTCAATGACTCCGTAACAAAGTCAAAATTCGACAACCTCTATGGTTGCCGTGAATCGTTGGTGGACGGCATTAAGCGTGCTACCGACGTAATGATCGCTGGTAAAATCTCAGTGGTTATTGGATACGGTGATGTTGGAAAAGGCTGCGCCCAGTCACTCAAAGGTTTAGGCGCTACAGTCTGGGTCACAGAGATCGATCCCATATGTGCTTTACAAGCTGCCATGGAAGGATACCGGGTAGTCACCATGGAAGAGGCTGCACCACTGGGTGATATCTTTGTCACCGCAACCGGCAACCTGGAGGTCATAAATCATGACCACATGGCCGCCATGAAGGACCAGGCCATAGTCTGCAACATTGGACATTTCGATTCTGAAATTGATGTGGCGGGTATTAAAAAATACCAATGGGAAAACATTAAACCCCAGGTGGACCACATCATCTTCCCCCCTACCGAGGACAAGCCGGACGGCAAACGCATCATCCTCTTAGCAGAAGGTAGACTGGTTAATCTGGGCTGTGCTACTGGGCATCCCAGCTTTGTAATGAGCAATTCGTTTACCAACCAGGTGTTGGCCCAGATGGAATTATTTCATAATAAAGGTGAGTACGAGAAAATGGTCTATGTACTGCCCAAAAAACTGGACGAGGAAGTTGCCAGGCTGCATCTTGCAAAAATAGGCGTGAATCTTACCACTCTAAGCCAGGAACAGGCAGATTACATAGGCGTACCAGTGGATGGCCCATACAAGCCGGATTATTATAGGTACTAGTGCAAAGAGCAAAAAAGAATGCGTTGAAACAGTGATATCGTCAACCGCTTCATTTTGCATTTTTCATTGATAACTTTTCATTCTTCAGTCGCCAGGCTTAAGTCACCGGACAGCACAGTGTGTATATTGCCAGACTCATCCCGGATGCGGAGGATACCCTCCTCATCCGGGCCTAATGAAACTCCACGGATTTTTTCTCCTGCGATGCTCAACCAGTCCAAATTTTTCCCCACGGTGAAGTCCCGACTACGCCAGCTGGCTAATACACCTTGAAAATCACCAGCTTCAAGCAGCCCAACCTGGTTCTCCACCTGACAAGCTATTTCGAGCATCAATTCTTTCTTTGAAAGCGACTTGCCTGTGTGGCTTGACAGGCTGGTCGATCGATGACGCAGTTCCGTAGGGAAATCCGATAATGGCGTGGATACATTCAAGCCAATTCCTATAATTACTATAACCCCCTCAGCTTGAATCATAGGCCCTGACTCACAAAGTATGCCGCCGACTTTTTTGCCATCCAGTAAAAGATCATTGGGCCACTTCAACATTACCTGAAGGCCACTATTCTTCTCTATGGCCTGAGCAGCGCCAAGTCCTGCCGCCAAAGTAATTTTAGGTACATTCTCAGTATCTAATGAAGGCCGGAGAATAAGTGAAAAATACAGACCTGTCCCTGGTGGTGACAACCAATCTTTCCCTAAACGCCCACGTCCGGCACTCTGAGTCTCAGCCTCAACAATAGTGCCATTTGTTGCTCCCTGACGAGCCAACATCATTGCATGGTCGTTGGTGGACGATATTTCAGTCAGTGTGACAATGTTCCGTTGAGAATTTACCATGGCGCTGCTTACCACACTCGAGAACGATATTCAACGAAAGCCAACTTCCGTTCGCTTCTTTGAAAGGATTTCCAAGGAAAAGGTTGACATTGCAGAAATCAATCCTACTTTTAAGGATCAACATATTATTCAGATACAGGGGTGGCGCGTTGCTTTCCTCAGTCCTGGATCCATTTACAAGGAGAAGTTAATGAAAATCGCCGACAAAACATTTGTGGCCATGGACTATTGTCTGAAGCTTGATTCAGGTGAAGAAGCGGATAGCTCCCAGGAAGGCCAACCCCTTACCTTTATAACCGGCACCGGCCAAATAATTCCAGGACTCGACAATGCCCTCACCGGCATGAGTACTGGAGACTCAGCCACTATCACTGTAGAGGCCGAAGATGCATACGGCCCAGTGCAAGAAGAACTCATGCAAACCGTACCTCGCTCACAATTTCCACCTGATCAGGATGTCCAGCCCGGCATGGCTTTTCAGGCCCAGGGACCCCAAGGCCCCTTCATGATTATTGTCAAGGCAGTTGAAGATGATAATGTCACAGTTGACCTGAACCACCCCATGGCAGGACAACGTCTCCATTTTGATGTGAAAATTGTCGAAGTGAGAGACCCCTCCCAGGAAGAACTTGACGCACTTGCCAATATGGGTGGCGGCGGAGGCTGTGGTTGTGGATGTGGTGAACCCGAGGAAGCTGCCAAAGATGGAGGCTGCGGTTCAGGTTCAGGTGGTTGCGCCTGCTCCTAAGTAGCACCGCACCGTCGATAAATAAAAAAAGCTCAGTGCGTTTTACACTGAGCTTTTTTTATATTCTATATGTACAAATAAACTATTTCTTTTTTCGAAATGGAAGAAGTCCAAGAAGTCCTGAGCCAAGCAGCCAGGCTGCTGCAGGCAGAGGTACCGCAACCTGATTAAACCTGGCATGGATTTCAGCCATCTGGGTCTCACCCTCTTCTGCATAAGTTTCCATTTTATACTGTCCATCCAGCCAGAATCCCAGCATTTCCATTTGATATGTCGCACCTTCATAGTCAAAGATCAATTCCCCGGACATACCTGTCACGGCCGCGTAATCATTGGGATCAGGATCATCATTGGGAGTATTAATTATCATCAATCCAATGTTAAACGTCTCTGAAACCCCGATGGGTAGGGTCACGGTTACATCAACACTGAAATTAAGTTCGTCTACATCGGTGGCTCCATAGACTGGAGTATTGCGGTATGTAAAATCACCTATGCTGAATACTTGGCCATCCTCAACGGAAAAAGCAGATGGTGCGGTGGTATCGCTACCAACTCCCTGGAAGGCAAAATAGCTACGATCATTTACAGAGTGATTTTCTGTGTCGCCTGCATACAATCGGCCCCACCGCTCGTATACATCAGTAAATCCCCAAGCAAATTCGCTTTGACCACCCTCACCTGTATAGCCGGTGGCAGTAGCATCCGCATCATTGTTATAAAGATACGTGTAATCTGGCAAAGGCTGTCCGCTATTACAGGAAAAATCACCAACCACGCTACCACTAAATGTGGCAGCTTGGGCTGCGCCAGCCATACCTAGAAAGCACACGGCTCCCAACATCCCTGTGTACATTTTTAAAACACGCATTAAAAATTTCCTCCCGCGATTCTTCTTTTCCCTACGCAATCTTTTAATTTCGGGTGAGATCCAGATCCGACCCGTACATTATCCAGCAAGAAATCATTTTATATTTCATTATTCACAATTTCTATATTTAATATGCAAATTCAATGCCAAAGCCAAACAAAACGACAAAACGCTATATATTCAAACAGATGCACATTCCAGCCTAGCAAAAACATGCCAAAATATCGGTCCGGATTCCGGGAAAAACGTCCGCTTTTCCGGAAATCCGGAATCCGGCAGGCTAAAATGAAATAAAAAAATGGGGTTATTATTTCGTTAGAGGCCATTGCTTATGCATAATATGCAGAGCATCATAATTCGTCATATCAAAATGGAGAGGGGTTACAGAAATATATTGCCGTAAAACAGTCATTGCATCGGTATCTTCAGCCCGGTCCCAGTCAGCGGTTCCACCGCCTATCCAATAATGTTTGCGACCCCAAGGATCAAAGGTATCTTTGATGGCATCGGAATACACCCTTCGCCCCTGTCGTGTAAATTCAACCCCTTTAATCTCCTCTGCCGGACAGTTGGGTACATTGATATTTAATAAAGTGTCATTTGGCAAACCATTGGAAAGCACCTCAGCAGCCAATTTCCCAGCAAAAGCTGCGGCAGTTTCAAAATGATATGGCCCCTCTCCTGGCATTGAAATCGCAAAGGAGGGAATACCCAGCATAGTGCCTTCCAACGCTGCTGAAACCGTTCCGGAGTAACTGACATCATCCCCCATGTTGCCGCCTGGATTAATCCCGGAAACAACCAAAACCGGTTTCTCCTCCAGTATCTTTTCAACCCCGATGGTCACACAATCTGTGGGTGTACCATCCACGGTATATTGATCCGAGGCAAACTGGCGGACCTTGAGTGGACGATGCATGGTCAGAGAGTGGGAAGAGGCTGAATTGTCTCGATCAGGCGCAACCATAACAGGCCTGCCAACCTCAGCCATCGCAGCAAAAAGGGCCTGTATCCCAGGTGCATGGGCCCCGTCGTCATTAGTAACTAAAATTATCGGCATAGAACCCTCTCGTATACAAAATGATAAAAGCGTGACTCTTTTTTTGCAAATTCAACAACATTCCGCTAGCATTATATTCAATAAATTTTCAACTATTACTTTTACCTGACTTTTTCTCATGAACTCGCAACAATCTATAGGAATCTGTCTCGGCGCATCTACCATTACCTTGGTTCGCCTTTCAAATGGTCAAGGTCTTCCTCATGTTATACATGCCATTCGCCAGGAGCATGAAGGAAATCCCCGAAAAGTGCTCAAGAAATTGCTAGAAAGTGAAGGAGACCTGTCAAAGGTTTCTGTTGCCGCCACAGGTCGTAAGTTCAAAAACTATCTTGCTTTATCCTCCATTACAGAACCGGAAGCACTGGAGTGGTCCTGCAGAACAATCCTCCCACCTGACCACCCATACAGGGTTGTGATCAGCGTCGGCGGTGAAACCATCATGGTTTACCACCTTGATGAAGATGGAAAAGTACAAAATATCCATACCGGCAACAAATGCGCTTCCGGAACCGGAGAGTTTTTCCTCCAGCAACTGGGACGCATGTCCATTACCCTGCCTGAATTGCAAGAGATGGAAATGCCTGATGATATGTATCAGGTTTCGGGCCGTTGTTCAGTCTTTTGTAAAAGCGACTGCACCCATGCTTTAAACAAAGGCGTACCAAAAAATCAGGTAGTGGCTGGCCTTGCTTCAATGATGGCCGGGAAAATATTAGAACTTCTCAAAAAACTTCCAAAACAATCTGCCATGCTGGTGGGCGGCTGTGTAAAAAACCGCTCCATGGTTCATTATCTCCAAAAAGAAATAAAGGATTTATACATTCCGGATCAAGCTCCCTATATCGAGGCTTTTGGTGTCGCTCTTTGGGCTTTAGAAAATAAAACCGTACAGCTCTCCGACCTGGAATCGATTTTCGTCAAACAAGCAAACCGTCTCTCTTTTCATAATCCCCTGTCGCAATTTGTAGAACATGTTGATTTCAAAGAGGAGTTGCGCTCCACTCCTGAGGCTGGAGACCCAACAATCCTCGGGCTGGATGTGGGTTCCACCACTACCAAGGGAATCATCATGCGCAGGAAGGATAATGCAATCCTTGCCGCAGACTATCTGCGCACCAATGGCGATCCCATTGGCGCGTCCCAAAGGGTATACGAAAGCCTGACTAAGCAAATCACCGTCCCAATTACTATCCAAGGATTGGGAGTCACCGGTTCCGGCCGTCAGATTGCCGGTCTTCATGCCATGACAGACGGAGTGATTAATGAAATAATCGCCCATGCCACGGCAGCAGTGCATTTCGACCCTGAGGTGGACACCATATTTGAAATAGGTGGTCAGGACGCCAAGTACACCTATATAACCAATAGTGTACCCAGCGATTATGCCATGAACGAGGCATGCAGCGCCGGGACCGGCTCCTTCCTGGAAGAGGTAGCCAAAGAAAGTTTGGGGCTCTCCGTTACTGAAATCGGCGACAAAGCCATGGAAGGTGAGAAACCGCCCAACTTCAACGACCAGTGCGCCGCCTTTATCGGCTCTGATATCAAGGGCGCAGCACAGCAGAATACTCCAATGTCTGATATTGTAGCCGGCCTGGTCTACTCCATCTGCATGAACTACACCAATAGAGTCAAGGGCAATCGGCCGGTGGGCAAAAAAGTGTTCATGCAAGGTGGGGTCTGTTACAACAAGGCCATACCGGTGGCCATGGCCGCCCTCACCGGTAAACGTATTGTGGTGCCACCGGACCCTGGTCTCATGGGCGCCTTTGGAGTGGCTCTGGAAATTGACCGGCGTCTGACGGACGGCGTCCTCACAGAACAGCATTTTGACCTTGCAGAACTCATGGACCGAGAGGTTAGCTATGGTAAACCTTTCCGATGCGGTGGTGGTAAAGAATGTGACCGGGGCTGCGAAATTTCACGGATCAAAATCAATGATAAGGTCTTTCCCTTTGGCGGGATTTGCAACCGTTTCGACAATATCGTCCACAAGAGGAAAATTGACTCCAGCGGGCTTAACCTGGTGATCAAAAGGGAACGACGTGTTTTCAAGGATCTCGCGCCTCCTGACTCCCGCCCCACAGTAGGCATGAATCGCTCTTTTCTGATTCATACCTATTTTCCTTTTTTCAATGCATTTTTTGCCGAACTGGGATATCGACTGGTCCTGCCCGACCATATTGACCAGGCCGGTGTTGACCAACAGCAGGCCGCCTTCTGCTATCCAGGGGAAATGGCCCATGGGTATGCCGCACATTTATTAGAAATAAATCCGGACTTCTTTTTCATGCCCCATTTGAAGGGAATCCCAGGCGGCAATGAAAACGACACTTCCTGTACCTGTGTCCTTGTCCAGGGTGAACCTTTCTATCTAGCCTCCACCTTCCCCGGTTTCAACAAAAAACCTCTGCTGACTCCCACCCTGGACTTCTCCACCGGCATTGAATTCAACCTCAAGGCTTTTCAAGATATTGCAGATCAACTGGGCTCCTCTAAAAAACAGGGTAAAAAAGCCATGCAGGCAGGTAGTGCTGCCCTGAAATCCCTGTTTGAAGATTTGCAACAAATGGGCGTTGAGGCATTGACCGACATGGAACTAAATGGAGATCACTTTACCGTGGTACTCTGCGGCCGCTCCTATAATACTTTTGCAAGTTCCGCCAACAAGGGAATTCCTGCTAAATTTGCCTCCCGTGGTATCAGGATTATCCCCTTTGACATGCTGCCCTATGATAAAGAAAAAATTGAATCCGACCACAACATGTACTGGGCTACAGGGAATATGATTCTCAAAGGTGCCCACCTGGTCAAAAAAAATCCCCGTTTTTTCGCCACCTATATTACTAACTTTTCCTGTGGACCGGATTCTTTTATCAGTGGATATTTCAGGGATATTATGGGCCGCAAGCCATCTCTCACCCTGGAATTGGATAGCCATACGGCCGATGCCGGCCTGGAAACCAGAATCGAAGCATTTCTGGATATTGTCCACCATTATCGTCAGCTGGATAAAAATGTAATACAACATTCCAAATCAAATGGGTACAGGCCGGCCAGCTTGGCATTGAAGAGCGGACAACCTTGGATTCACTCATCCTCCGGAGACAGATTGCCTCTCACCGATTCGCGGGTCAAAGTTATCATCCCGGCCATGAGCCGTTATGGCACGCCTCTCTTGGCCAAGGCCTTCGGAAAAATAGGGATCCGAGCCCAAGCTCTCCCCCCTGCAGATCCCGAGGTCTTGAAGCTGGGCAGGGGAAATTCAACCTGCAAAGAATGCCTCCCCCTGCAGACCACGGTGGGGTCTTTGCTCCATTACATGGAAAACCGCTCACCCGATGAGGTGACTGCCTATTTCATGGCCAATGCCGAAGGGCCATGCCGTTTTGGGCAGTACCATGTCTTTTCAAAACGCATCCTTGAAAAACATAGTATTGAAGATGCAGTGGTTCTTTCCCCCACATCCATGAATGGATACGGCGGGTTGGGAGACCGTTTCATGATTGCCGCCTGGCGGGCTTTGGTAATCGGGGATCTTTTTGACGAAATGTGGTCAACAGTTTTAGCCGGGGCGGAAAACAGGGAGCAAAGCATAACTCTGCTGGAAAATGAATTTGAAAAAATTTGTGCCGTGATCGATAAAGGCTGGTCTGCTATCAGGGCCCAACTCACAAAAAGCGCTACTGCCTTGCAGGATATTCAACTGAAGAAACCATATGATGAAATTCCCAAATTATCCCTCGTTGGCGAGATCTACGTCCGGCATGATCCCCTCTCCCTTCAAGGTCTCATTGAGCGTATGGCTGACAAGGGCTTCATCGTCCGCACCGCTCAAAACAGTGAATGGATCAACTATGTCAACTGGTTGATAAAAAATCGAATCGAGGGGAAGCTCACGGTGGGATCACGGATCAGACAGCAGATACAAAAATATTATGACAGTCGAATCAGAAAATTACTGACCCCATCCGGCCTCTTCTTTGACGGGCACGATGCACGGGTGGAGCCCCTCATTGAAGCAGGCAAAAAATATATTTCGCCCCTGTTTACCTGCGAATCCATTCTCACCGTAGGTTCAGCTCTCCACGAGATCCTTCACCCTGCCTGCGGAATTATATCCATCGGACCGTTTGGCTGTATGCCTTCCCGGGTAGCCGAGGCAATTCTCAACGAAAAATTCGATACCGCGGCAAAAAGAGAACTGGTAAATGGAAACGGCGGTAATCATTGGCCCCACATTCTTGACAAGGATAGCAAACTGCCTTTCATGGCCATTGAGACCGACGGTAATGCCTTTCCCCAGATCATTGAAGCGCGCCTTGAGGCCTTTTGTCTCCAGGCCCGGAGGATCAATGAAAAAATGTTGCAGCCTCCTGACCGACATGGAATGACATAAGAATGTGTTATCGATTACAACTTCTTTTTCATTTTCTTTTTCATTGAGGGGTTGCATATTCTCAAAATTCACTTATTTTAACATACATGAATTTAAGTAGATTCTATAATCGCATAGTGATCCTCATCAGCCTGCTGGTCTTTGCAATCACCGGTCAGGCCGGAGCCAAAGATTTCATTTGGTGCCTTGGCGAGGACGGGCAATCACGATTGGAATTGTCCCAGAGCGATTCGTGTAACAATACTGAGCAGGACCACCACCACGACCAGAAGTTTTCCTCCATTGCCACAGAAGAAGATAATTGTGGCCCTTGCCTCGACATTGAAACCTCCTTTGAAAAGGCATTCAACCTTAGCCGGGACAAAGACACCCTGCCAGACGAGGTGTTAACACCTGTTTTCGGGTCCAATAATCACACACCAGGGTTATCTCACCCTGCCAATTATACCGTTTCGTTCCAACTTCCTCCCCCGTGGGTCAGTCAGACCCTCCTCAAACATCGCACTGTTGTTCTGTTGAATTGATCCTCCCTCCTTCCCAGCCTCTGATTTCGTTCGGGGTACGGGAAATCGCTGTTTCTCTCATTACATTTCTTTTTTAACCTGGAGGTTCAACCATGCCCCAAAAGGCCTTGGTAACTTTCGGTGTTGTATGTGGTTTAGGGCTACTGACATTATTATCCGTTTTCGGCGCGTCTCCAATACTGGCGCTTGAACAGGATGACAGCCGGCTGGCTGCCACAAAACCGAAAGTACCTTTTATAAACAACACAGCTCCTTTAACCCTTAAGGAGGCTCTTTCGCAGACTTTGCAGCACAGCCCACTGCTGGCGGCTTTTTCCCAAGAGGTTAAAGCACGAGATCATGAAGTTCAGCAGGCTGGACTATTCCCCAATCCCGAATTTTCCATTGAGGTGGAAAATGTGGCCGGCAGTGGCAGTTTTTCCGGCACCGACAATGCCGAGACCACAATTCGCCTCAGCCAGCTTATTGAACTTGGTGGTAAGCGTCATCATCGCAAGGCATTGGGTAGTTCTCAGCATGAAGTAGCACAACGGGAATACGACCTGGTCAAAGCCGAGGCTGTAGCTGAGACAAAAGCACGGTTCATTGCTGTGCTGGCCGCCCAGATGCGTTTTTCCCTTGTCGAAGAAGAAATAGCCCTGGCCCAAAAAGTTCTCCATGCGGTGGATGATCGCATCGCCGCAGGAAAATCAACTGCCCTTGAATCCATACGATTCCAATCCCTGGTGTCCGAAGCCCGTCTCCATCAGGAAAATATCCAGCAGGAGTTACGTGTTGCCCGGCGGGCACTTGCATGGGCCCTGGGGAAAGATGCAGCTGATTTTGGCAAAGTACACGGGAATATTGACATAATTAAGGACATACCCGGCTGGCCTGAAGTGCTTTCCAAGCTTGAACAAAGCCCTGAAATCAACCTGCAAAAAAGCATGGGCAAAGGGATTGCCCACCAACTCGACTTGGAGCAGGCCAATCGTATTCCAGATCTGACATTCAGCCTGGGAGGGAAAAATGATCAAGATTCCGGAGATAACGCCCTGGTTGCAGAACTCTCCATCCCGCTCCCTTTATTCAATGGAAATAAATACCATATCGAGGCAGCACGGGCCCGGCAGGAAAAAGCCAGAAACGAACAAAAGGCTGCCCAGCTCAAGGTGCGTATGGCATTAATCGAGGTATTTCAAAAATTACAAAGGGCACGCAGGGAGGCCGCCACGTTACGTGATGAAATCCTTCCGGCGTCCCAGAAAATATTTAACGCCTCAACATATGGCTATAAGGCCGGGAAGTTTGGTTTTCTTGTGGTACTGGAGGCCGAAAAAACCCTTTTTAAAACCAAGGAGCGACATATCGACTCCCTGGAAACATACCACAAAGCCATTGTTGAACTTGAAAAAATCCTGGGACAAAAAATATCATCGGACGGCGAACCGTCCATTTCATAGAATAATAAACGAGGTACACCATGACTGTACGCATACACCTTGTCGGTTTCATTCTTATGCTGGCAAGTCTCATTACAACCTGGAACCTGGGAGTACATCCTTCCCTGGCTTTTGCAGCGGAAGAAAAGCCCCATGTCTGTCAAGGACACAATAAACCCGAACAGCCTCCCCACGCTCATGAGGATGAGGATAGTTTTTTCGCTGATCTTGAGGAAACTGGGCACAAAGGTGCCGATGAACATGCCGATCACAGTGACCATGCCGGACATGATCATAATAAAAGAGTCTCTTCCCATGCTGAACACAATCATGGCCATGAAAAGGAAGAGACCTCCCATGCCGGGCATGATCACGAAGGGCATGATGAACATGGAGAAATCTGTCCTGGGCACAGAGTTCCCGAGTCGGAAGATGCCCTCTGTCAACCGGACCGTATCGGAGAATTGCAGCCAGGCCAGGGGATGAAAGTCAGGTTGGCATCTCCTGAGGTGGCTGCCAAGGCCGGCATCAGTGTAACCAGACCAAAGATGATTTCCATGGCAGAAGGTATTGCCATGCCGGCCAGGGTAGAATTCAACCGGAACCGCCTTGTTCATATCACTCCACTGGCAGCCGGAGTTACCCGGCAGGTAAAGGTGCAGCCAGGTGCCAAAGTAAGTGAAGGCACAGTCCTGGCCGAGGTGGCCATGCTTGAAATCGCCACATTGAAGGCTGAACTCCTGGCCGCACTGGCACACCGAAAGCAGACTGAATTAGCTTACCATCGTGAAAAAGATCTGCTGGAACGTGGAATCAGCTCACGCCAGGAATTTCAACAGGCCGAGAGCGAATACCACGCAGCCCGGGGTGCATCGGACCAGTATCGCCAGCAACTTCAAAATTACGGGCTCTCACCGGACAACATCGAGAACATTATCCGTCACAATGACACCAGCGCTGTGGTGCCCTTCCGCGCTCCTTTTTCAGGGACTTTGGTGGAAGTAAAAACAGCACAGGGCGAAGCAGTTGCTCCGGCAACTCCCCTCTTTATCATGGCCGACCTTGATTCCCTCTGGGTGGAAGTATCCGTACCCGAGTCCCGAGTATATCTGGCTCAAAACCAGGTACCCATCGAGGCTCGTTTCGACGGGCTACCCGGCATGGTTTTTTCCGGCAGCATCTTTCAGGTGGGCTCCATAATTGACGAGCGAACTCGGACTCTTAAAGTTTTAGCCCAAGTGGACAACAAAAACCATCACCTCAAGGTGGGAATGTTCGGCAATGTCCGCATTCTGCAAGGTAACGAGAAGCAGGCATTGGCGGTCCCTGCCAATGCTGTGCAGGACATTGATGGTCGTTCCTATGTTTTTGTGGAATTGGAAGCAGATCTCTTTGATTTACGCCGCATACAGACCGGTGCCAAAGTAGACGGGATGGTTCCGGTTCTGGCCGGCCTGAACCCGGGTGAACCGGTTGTTTCCAGCCAAGGCTTTTCCCTGAAATCAGAAGTGCTCAAGGCGCGCCTCGGCGCTTCCTGTGCTGACCACTAAGGAGGAGCCACATGTTGGAAAAATTAATAGCTGTTGCTCTTCGCAATCGTTTGCTGGTGATCCTCTCCTTTCTGGTCGCCTTTGGGATCGGCCTCTGGGCTCTTTGGCAGCTGCCGGTTGACGCCTTCCCTGACACGACCCCTGTACAGGTGCAGATTAATACCATTGCTCCCTCCATGGGACCGGAGGAGATAGAGCAACAGCTCTCCCTGCCGGTGGAGCTTGCTGTTTCGGGATTGCCGGGCTTACTCCATGTCCGCTCCATCTCTAAATTCGGCCTCTCCCAGGTGGTGGCAACATTTGAAGACGAGATGGCAGTGCTGGATTCCCGCCAACTCATCATGGAGCGATTGGCCACCGTCTCCCTTCCCAATGGCATTGATCGTCCGGAATTGGGGCCGATTTCCACCGGGCTGGGAGAGGTATTTCATTATGTCCTGCGATCGGATAATCCGGAAAGAACTCAGGATGAATTACGGACTCTCCACGATTGGGTGGTCAAGCCGGAATTACGTAAGGTAGCCGGAGTGGCTGAGGTCAATTCATGGGGAGGTTTGGAAAAACAATACCATGTCATTCTTTCCCCCGAGGCTCTCATAAAATATGGGCTCACCTATGATGACGTTGCCACCGCCCTTCAGGAAAACAATGCCAATGTGGGTGGCGGCCAGGTAATTACAGGAGGCCAGACCCTGCTTGTCCATGGCCTGGGAAGAGTTTCCACCATAGAAGAAATCGCAAATATCGTTATTGCCGCCTATCAAGGAGCACCGGTCCGGGTGAAGGATGTGGCTGAGGTTGCCATTGGACATGAGTTGCGGCGAGGTGCAGTTTCAGCCGGCGGCAAGGGTGAGGTTGTGCTTGGTCTCGGCTTCATGCTCATGGGTGAAAACAGCCGGGAAGTGACTACGGAATTGAAACAGGCCCTGGCTCATGTGAAAGAGAGCCTGCCCAAGGACATTATTTTAGAAACGGTATACGATCGGACCGAACTGGTTGATCAGGTCATTGAAACGGTGAAGCACAACCTGACCGCCGGCGCCATCCTGGTCGTTGCCGTCCTCTTTCTCCTTTTAGGAAACCTGCGGGCTGGCCTGCTTGTGGCAGCAACCATCCCACTGGCCATGCTCTTCGCCGGGCTTGGTATGCGGGAGATGGGCATTGCAGCAAGCCTGCTCTCTTTGGGCGCCATCGATTTCGGAATTCTCGTAGATGGTTCCGTGGTCATGACCGAGGCCAATTTACGAAGACTGACCGAACGTCAAATGGAACTCAAGCGCCCCTTGAGTGTGGCAGAGAGGTTTGACACCATCCTGGCCTCAAGCCAGGAAGTAGTGCGTCCCATAGTCTACGGTATGGGTATCATAGTCCTAGTATTCCTGCCCATACTCACACTCCAGGGCATTGAGGGAAAAATGTTCAAGCCCATGGCCTGGACCTTTATCTTCGCCCTGCTGGGAGCCTTGTTTGTTGCTGTTTTTCTTTCACCGGTTCTCTCTTTTCAATTTTTGCCTAAAAAACTTTCACTCCACCAACGGCCATTGGACGCCTGGCTCAAAAAAGTATATGGAGCGATCCTGATGCCGGTCATGCAATGGCGCAAGCTTTTTCTCGGCACAGTGGTCCTGGGCCTCGTGGCCACTACTTTTCTGGGATTCCGGCTGGGAGGGGAGTTCCTTCCTCGGCTTTCAGAAGGTTCCCTGGTGGTCAGTGTTGTACGGTTGGCAGGGGTGTCAGTGGATGAATCCGTCGCCTACAATACCCAGGTAGAAAAACTCCTGCTTCAGGAGTTCCCGGATGAAGTCCGTCATGTCTGGAGCCGTCTTGGCAGTGCCGAGGTGGCCACCGACCCCATGGGCACGGAACTCACCGATGTTTTTATGACCCTCCATCCCCGTAGCCAGTGGACAAAGGCCCAAGACCAGGCAGACTTGACCTCCAGGGTGGAAGAGGCGTTGCATGGTCTGCCCGGCATTCGGGCCGTTCTCAGCCAACCCATTGAAATGCGGGTAAACGAGATGCTCTCAGGCATCCGTGGTGATGTGGGCATCAAAATATATGGAGAAGATTTCCAAACCTTGGTGAACCTGGGAGAACAGGTCGAGCAAATTCTTGTCGATATTCCCGGGGCAGCGGATGTGGCGGTTGAACAGATCACCGGTCAACCGACCCTGCAGATCGAAGTCGACCACCAGGCCCTTGCCCGCCATGGCGTGCCGGCTAAGGATGTCCTGAATATTGTGGCGGCTGTCGGTACTCCCCAGGTGGGTGAGATATACGAAGGAGAGCGTTCATTCCCTCTGGTATTGCGTCTTCCGGAAGCCCAACGCCAGGATCCCGAAGTCCTCGCCAACACCCTGATCCCCACCAGCACCGGAGCAATCCTCCCCTTGAAGGCCGTGGCTGATATCAGGGAGGTGGAACGTCCTTCAACCATCAACCGGGAATGGGGCCGACGACTCATCAAAGTGCAGGTCAATGTCCGTGACCGGGATATTGCCACCTTCGTAGCAGAGGCCAAGGAAAAAATCGAGGGAGGAGTCATCCTGCCCGAAGGATATCTCATGGATTGGGGCGGACAGTTCGAGAACCTGGAGCGCTCCCAAAAGCGCTTAATGGTGGTAGTTCCATTGACCCTGCTGCTCATCTTCCTGCTGCTCTATTTCAGCCTGAGAAAGCTGCGTGATGTGCTGATCATATACACCGGCATCCCCCTGGCAGCAGTGGGCGGCATCATTGCCCTGTATTCCCGTGGCATCCCCTTCAGCGTCAGTGCTGCCATCGGTTTTATTGCTTTGTCCGGTATCGCCGTACTCAACGGCCAGGTGCTGGTATCGGCAATCCGCGGCCTTCTCCAGGAGGGCTTGCCTCTGGTCGAGGCGGTGGCAGGTGCCGCCAGACAACGCCTTATCCCTGTTCTGGCAACGGCGGTGACCGATGCGGTGGGCTTTCTGCCCATGGCTTTGTCCACCGGGGTGGGCGCTGAAGTGCAACGCCCCCTTGCTACGGTTGTGGTTGGCGGAGTCCTCACATCAACGCTGTTGACCCTCTTTGTCCTGCCAGCCTTATATTTACTGGTCAGTGGAAAAAAAGAATACTGATAATCGCATTTATTCTGAGACGGCGGAACGGATTTGGGAAGTTTTGAAATCAATGTATTTCAAAACTTTCCTGCCCGTCATGGCAGATGCAAAAAGAAAACAAACCCCTGCGAGCAAAATAAAATCCATGGGGGTTAACCCAAAAATTTGGCGCAGATACACCGTGGTCAGGTTGGCTAGTTTCTGCATCACCCCGATTAGAATATTTACCAAGCCAAGTATGATAGCGATTTCGACTAAAGACCGGGAGCCTGATGGAAACATAACGATTTCTCCTTTTTTAAAATTGGGTCATGACTAGAACAGCACAGTAAAAAGTGTGTTATCCTCTAGTAATGACTACAAAAAATAAGTATGCAAATCGTGCAAAAATTTCTGAGGTTAAAATTCGCCAAATTGTGAAGCTGTTTTCACTTGATTTGGACGCATCTCAGATTGCTAAAATTACAGGCCTTAACCGGAACACTATTAACAGATATCTTTCTGAAATTCGAACTCGAATTTCAGAACATTGCAAACATAATTCTCCCTTTTCTGGAGAAGTTGAAGTTGATGAAAGCTATTTTGGTGCACGCCGAGTTAAGGGAAAGCGTGGCCGAGGAGCTTTCGGAAAAACTATTGTTTTTGGGATCTTCAAACGAAAAGGAAAAGTCTATACAGAGATTGTTCCTGATTGTCGAAGATCCACGTTACAAGCGGTTATACGGGGTCGAGTCAGCCTCGAAAGTGTAATCCATTCTGACGGATGGCGTGGCTATAATGGCCTTGTCGACCTAGGCTACAAAAAGCATTTTAGAGTACATCACGGGCACAATGAATTTGCCCGTGGCAAGAGTCATATAAACGGAATTGAAAGTTTCTGGGGTTATGCCAAAACCAGGTTATCTCGATTCCGTGGTATAAATAAAAACTCCTTTATTTTACATTTAAAAGAATGTGAATTTAGGTTTAATAACAGGGGTGAGGATTTGTATCTAACTACACTTGAAATCCTCAGAAAAAATCCGCTGTTCTAGTCATGACCCTTAAAATTTACTCACTCCGTCATCGATCAAATATAATAAGAGATTTTCTCTTGTTCCTGTGCAGCAAATAAAAGAACAAATAATGTTGAAGCCACACTCCATGTGCGGCCTCAAATTATCCCATGCGCATCATTCTTCCATTGGAAGATCAGACGGAAATCCCTGGATGGTCAAAAAAGGTGGTCGTTTTGTCGTCCACTCAATGCCATAATTAGTCTCACAAAATGTTTCAACCATGGCATATCCGCTATCATCAACAATGGTGTTAACAAAGAAAATCGGATTTTCCGGAAAATTATAATTGAACGCCTCTATCAATGAGAGGCGAACAGAGGTGTTCATCACCTCCGGCATTTCAATAATCAAACCGGTTCGCATTTCACTGGCCACAGCTTTGAGGCTTGTTTCGGTACCAATGAAACCGAGCTTTTCCGCCAAGGCCGCCTTTTCCTCAGGATCATCGGATGCCAGAAAGGCATCGGTAAATGACGCCTCGACATCCGTGTTCCCTAAACCTGCCTTGGCAACATGGACTTCCCATTCTTCACCCCATTCCGGGGTTTCGGCCAATTTATCTACAATCTCAACAGCCACCGGTGGTTTGACTTTTGCCACCAATAAAAATGCCGTAGAGTCAGGCCATTGCTCAAGATTCACACTCAGCGCCTTGCCGTGCCGGACCAATAACTTGGGAGGCACTTTCAATTGCAGGACATCCAAACAATAATCTCGAACAATCCCGGGATTGGTCAGACCATAATCTATCAGGACTTCAATAATCCGCGCATCCCTTACCACGTCCCCCCCCATGGAGTTCAAAGGGTCAACATTTTTTGCGATACCGGCTAACAAGGCGGCAATCTGCTCCGACACTGCTTCTTCTTCCTTCAGAAGCGCTTCGGCCAGGAAATCCACTGCCTGGTAGTCGACCACACCTCCTGCAATAAAGGCGGTTGTATCACCCCGAAAGGTCTCTCCTGCATGAAATCGCTCTATTTGCTGTACCACCTTATCCATGGATTTATCCCCCTTGTCAGTATCATACAATCCGGCAATACATCCGGTTGTTGTAAAAACCAGTGTAATCCAAAAAATGGCAGCAAAACAAAACCGCCATGATGGACCATTTATGAACGAGGTACTGTATCCCATTGGCATTCGTTTCCTGCTTCGTAATGCTTGGCCTTATCCATATAACGTACCTCTACCCTGCCAGTTCTGCCTGCATAGTACATAACATTCTTGCTATCTTTGAGGTCTTTCCACTTCATGAGGGAATGTCCACACTCATGGGCGATGGTCCCCCGGATTTTTTCCTCGGTCTTACCGGACTCCTTAACATAAATCGGATTGCCGCTCAGTCCACTAAGGGGCCACATGATCGCATCACTGGTGGTATGGGCCTTGGTCAACTTGGAGTCCAGAGTAATGGTCTGCCCGGCTTTACTCTTCACCTTGATGGTTTCCTCATTAGCTCCCGTACCGAGCTTATACGTTTTATTGACCTCGATATACTTCATATAACCCGACATACTGTCTTTGATGGTTATGGTTTCGTCATCAACCGCTGCCGCTGTTTTCAAAAAATACTGCCAGGTGAGATCCTTGACAATTACAACCCGTTTACCGGCATCAGTGAATCCAGTGGTAATGGCGGTTTGTTCAGTGGTTGTGGCTCCCGGTTCAAGATCCATTTTGCCATTACCGTTCTTATCATAGCGGATATCGACCTTACCGCCGGTACTACTCTTATCCTTCAGGTTCAATTTTGCCACACATTGTTTGTATGATTTATTGATCTCCGTTTCAGCAGCCTCTATATCCATATTCGGGTGTGTCAGGTTGGTACCGGCCTTGGTGCTGTCGTAGACTTTGGCCACCGTGACATCGGTGGCTATTTCTTTATAAACGTTGACCTTAATCTCTGCGCACTTTTCACCGGTTTTACTTTCAGTGCGGGCCCAAAAACTTTTTTCCGCCTTATTCTTGGCTTTACCTTTGACAGTCAGATCAAATTCAGCCTTAGCCTTATCACTGTCCTCAACCACAGGCTCCACAGAAGCATCATCGTCACTGGTGAAAAAAAGATCTTGGGCAACAGCGCCTCCTTCGATTTTCACCTTTACCTTGGCTGTTCCGTTTTTCTTAACCGACACATGATGGATCTTATCCGCTCCATTATCCATTTCATCGTAGCCGTATTTTACATCGTCCGGTTTTAAAAATTTCACACAGATAACAGTAAGATTGGTTGTGTCATTGGCATTGCCGTCGGATGTGGTAAACGTTACCTTAATGGGCACGTCGTCTTTCGCTCCACTGGCATTTTCTTTTGCAGTCACAGTCACTGTAGCCGAAGTTTTATTGGTAAGGGTGACCAGATTACTGGTGGTGGACCAGGCAAAGGTACCGGATTGCCCCTCACCGGGAACCGCTTTTAAACTAAGTGCTTTTTTGAGGCAGACAAACTTGGGCGGATCCGATGTGCCGTCCTTATGAAAAATTTTCACGGATACCGGTTTCTTCTCTTCTTCCGGGCATTTGGCCACCTTGGAGTCACACGTGGTATCAGGCATACTTTTTGCACCCTCTGCCTGTTTTTGTCGCTTGCCGTTAGGTGCCATAACTACTCTTCTCCTTTACAACCATACCCTTTAGTCAGATGCTCGACCGACCACTTTACGTCCGTGGCACCGTCTGCCATTGATTTTCATTTCCCGCCTCATAATGCTTTGCTTTATCCATATATCGAACCTCAGAATTACCATGGGCGGTTGAATAATACATGACATTATCCGTATCTTTTAAGTCCTTCCATTTCATGAGGGAATGGCCACATTCATGGGCGATGATCCAACGAATCTTTGCCTCAGTGCTGTTCGATTCCTTGACGTAAATGGGATTACCACTTAAGCCGCCCAAAGGCCACATAATCGCATCGCTGGTGGTATGGGCCTTGGTAAGTTTGGCATCCAGGGTGATAGTCTGGCCAGCTTTACTCTTTACCTTGATGGTTTCCTCACTCGCTCCCGTGCCGAGCTTATACGTTTTATTGACCTTGATATACTTCATATAGCCGGACATGCTGTCTTTCAGAGTTATAGTCTCGTCATCCACCGCAGCAGCTGTTTTCAAGAAATATTGCCAGGTGAGATCTTTCACGATAACCACTCGCTGACCGGCATCGGTGAATCCAGTGGTAATGGCCGTCTCCTCAGTAGTGGTGGTACCGGGTTCCAGGTCCATTTTGCCATTGCCGTTCAAATCGTAACGAATATCAAAGTGGCCACCGGTGCCGCTCTTGTCTGTCATATTTAGTTTTCCCACAGCCGCCTTGTACCATTTGTTTATTTCCGTCGCCGCCGCCGCCACATCGAAATTGGGATATGTCAGGTTGCTTGCCGCCTTGGTACTGTCATAAACCTTGGCCACTTTGACATCTTTTTCTCTTTCCTTATAGACATTCACCTTTATTTCTGTACATTTCTCACCGGTCTTACTTTCGGAACGGGACCAGAAACTTGTTTCCGCCTTGTTCTTATTCTTCCCTTTAACGGTCAGATTAAATTCCGCCTTAGCCTTATCGGCATCCGGAACCTCAGGCATCGCAGCTGCTTCATCATCGCTGGTGAAAAAAAGGTCTTGGGCAACCGGACCTCCTTCGATTTTCACCTTTACCTTGGCAGTGCCATTTTTCTTCACCGACACATGATGGAGTTTTGCCGCCCCACCATCTATGTCATCATAGCCATACACCACATCATCCGGTTTCAGAAATTTCACACAAAAAACGGTCAATTTACTACTGTCATTGGCGTTGCCGTCTGCAGCCGTAAACGACACTTCAATGGACACATCATCTTTTGCGCCACTAACATTCTCCTTGGCAGTAACAGTTACTGTAGCAGAGGTGTCATTGGTTAACGTTACCAGATTACTGGTGGTGGCCCAGGCAAAAGTACCGGATTGCCCTTCACCTGGAACAGCTTTTAACTTTAGTGCTTTTTTTACACAGAGAAATTTGGGTGGATCCGATGTACCGTCCTCGTGAAAAATCTTCACTGACACCTTCTTTTTTTCCTCTTCGGGACAAGTGGCCACCGTGGAATCACAGGAGGTATCAGGCATGCTTTTCGCGTCGTTCGCCTGGTTTTCTCGCTTGTTATCATCACCTGCCATAATTTTTCTTCTCCCTTCACCTTTTATGCCAACAATTCTTTACCGTATTCAATGGCCGCCTTATATAGCTGGGCAATTTTCGTTTGGCTGCTCTCAATGGTTTCATCATTGAGAATTTCCGTTGCCCATGGAAACTGAAGATCCTGATCAAAAGAGCTGCCATACAAAAACATCAAGGCACAAAAAAGATAATTTCCGCTCTTGGAGGCTATCTGGTACTGGCGGGCAGTGGCTATTCCCAGCTGGGCCAAGCGATGCATGGCCAAATCCCCCAAAACCTCGTATTTTTGCGGATAAAGTTGCTGGCACGTGTCAAGGATGCCAAGGATGGAGCCGTTCGCCACTCTTTCCGGTGGATTCTCAAGGAATCGCAATAAAGCTTCATGCAATTGCCCGTCGTTCAGGCCTGCAACCCGATCCTGATAATCAATGGCATAATCATAAAAAGGCCCGATAAGACCTATAGGGGGATCCTCGCCTTCTGCTTTAAGGAATTTCTGTACCCACGGGAGCTGAAAATCCTCGTCAAAATAACTTCCCAGCATGAACATGGCATCGACATACATACACACGCCACGAATGGTGTTGATTCCATATCGTTCGGCCTGACTTTTTCCGAACTGGATGATATCGCCAACTACCTCCTCTCCCAAAATGCGATAAGGGGCTGGAAAAAATTCTTTAATATGAGGCATCAAGACGGGCACCAACTCCCGATTTGCACGGCCCAAGATCTCCATTTGCTCTTTTCGAATGGTTAACATCGATTTCTCCGCCCATCTCTGGAATTTCTATCAAAATTACAATCTACAGATGATTCTTTTCCAAAACTAGCTAATAGTCACGTCATATTCCTCCGGCTGTGCGCCGGCCTGCAATGTATGAAAACCTCGCCATACCAGATAAAATTCCTTCTCATCCGGCATGATGCACAAGGTATCAAGACATAATTCAATGTTTTTATGATACCCAGTCATCTCTGATTTTTTCAAAGGTGTTTCCACTTTTTTTTCAGCCTCCTGTCGTGACAACACCGCGTTCACCCGCATATCGGGAAGCTGAAAAGCAAGCCTTCCTTCCGGACAGAGATATTCCAACTCGACCTCTTCTCCGCCTTGCAGATATCCCTCGACCTGCAAATCAGGGTGTGCACCGTTATACTGACCCGGCTCTCCCTGCTCAAGAAAGTTAATACGAGGTACCCATGCCTTGCCATAGAAGCCAAATCCCGCCGGTTGTGGCCTGTCTTTCACCGATTTAATTAACATGCCGGGATCTTCTATATTGGGCAGGATTTTTCCATCAATCTCCTTGGCCTTGTCTGCCATAAAACCGGTGCCAACTAAATTTCTCTCACAGTACTGACCACCAATCCCATCAACACCTCCAAAAGAACGCTCATAAATAAGATCCATGGAAGCAAAGGGCTTTGGGGTTGATGGTGTCGCTGACAACAGCATACCGCTTTTCCATACCCGGTCTCCAAAGATCCGTAGAGTCTTCTTTATACCACCGACCCGCAAAGTCACATCTAGGATATTCAGGGCCCTGCCCGGCGGTGCATGGGCTTTACCCACCAAGACAACATCCGCCTTTGGTTTGAATGGCACCAAGTCGGATTCAAATTTAACGCTGCCGGTTTCCATGGGGTCATTATATTCATCTTTAAAAAGGACGGGAATCTGCTCCGACGCCACCTCAATCGGCCCACCGGTTGGGATGGCAAAGGTGGCTTTGATTACAACCACCAAACCAGGGTTACCATCCAGCCCGGTCATGGGAACAACTGCCGTTTCAAACGGTGTGTCGTTTACAATTTCCATCTAAACTCATTCCTTCTCAAAACATTGACCTGTATAGAGTTAAATGGCGATATCAAGCCGCCTAATCTCCTCGGCGCTGAGATCCCGGATCGGTATGGATCCTCGCCATACCTGGTATAAGCATTCTTGTTCAGGCATCAGACAAAGGGTGTCAAGATGCATGGCAACCTGGCTCTCTCCTGCATCTGCCCAGTTACCGCTATATTTTACAGTTGGCCGTAAACCAGAGAGTTGAAAACTACCGCGCCCCTCAGAGGTGAGGTGAAATAATTCTACTGATTCATTGCCCTGTAGGTACCCCTCAACCTGTTGATCCCGAGGGGCTGCGTTAAAAAACTCAAAGGAAAAGTCCTTGGGCCTCTCAGGAGATCGTTCATTTTTCCAATTCTCATCATAGGATCCCATTAAGGCAAGGCGTGGCTCCCAAGCCTTGCCCAAGAAACCAAACCCCATCGGCGTTGGCCGATCCTTCCATGCATTGATCAGATTATGTGGATCCTCCAGGTTTGGAAGGGGCTTTTTCTCCACCTCTTCCGGTTTTGTTTTTTCACCATACAATCCCCGTCCCACAGGGTTTTGAGGGCAAAAAATGCCAAATTGACGGTCCATGCCACCAAAGGCCCTTTCATAGGCCAGCTCCATTTCAGAAAATGGCACTATTGCAGAAGGGGCCAGGGATCCGAACAATCCTTTTTTAAACCAAAAACGATCACCGAATACCCTGATAAGCTTACCTAACGAACCGACCTGAAAACCAACATCTATAGATGTAACCTGTCTATCACCAGGCACCTTGGCCTTGCCGACCACCACCACGTCTGCTCTCGGCTTATGTGGGGCCATATCGTCTTCAAAACGAGGACTGCTTGCCTTTTCCGGGTCAGACAACTCATCGGCAACCAATATGGGCAGTTGCTCCTTGGATAAAATAGCGGGCTGGCCTGTCTTGATAAAAAAAGTGCCTTTAACGACTATTGTTAAGATAGGTGTATCGTCCGGCCCCATAGTGGGCATGGTAAGCACGGGCAAAGGTGTTGTATTAACAATTTTCATTTCAGGCGATCATCCTCTTGTTTCACATGGCCAAATGTCCGGGAATAGACAACACATCTCCCCCTACCACCGGGCCAACCGGCACAAAAGGTGGCGCAAAGGTAGGGATCTGGCCCTTCCCCAGGACATTCATCACCATTTGCTGCGCGACCCACATCATAAACACGGTAAAAAATCCGGTGGCAATGGCCTCAAAGAGTTCCTCATGGTGCAGGGCGTCACTCTCACCCAGGTTGTCCTTCATGGCGGATTTCAAAGCAGGCGGCATAAGTCCACTCATCATGGGGGATGGACAGGTTATCAAAGGCATAGGTACATTAGGCATGGGAGGGGCCATGGCCCCTGGAAACGCCGTAAAAGCAGGGTACCATGGTAGTCCCGGCACCATCACCATATCTTGCCACTCCTTCCATTTATCGGAAATGGCCTTGGATATTGCTTTGGAATACTTTAGTTCCTGGGGCGTAGCAATGGGGGCGCTTATCATGATAAAAGATTCCATTGTGGGACCAGACAAACACCCCGGTGGCCCGACAGCAACCGGCCCGGCAATAATGATGTTTTGAAATTTTGCCAGCATGCGCCACATGTCCATACCGGTACAGATCGCGCCACATATCCCTTCGATATACTTATCAAATTTCTTACCAATATCTGTTGCCGAGTCCACATGATATTTATTCAGGCTCTGCTCGCGAAACAGAAAAGGAGGCGCGGGAGCAGTGGGCGGGGTAATGAGTTCAGAAAGTTCGAAGGCATCTGAGAACTGCGCTCCCGGAGCGGACCAGTCCACGGGAATCCCAATGGTCTTCGCCAGAAACATCATTTTTGCCGTTATGGTAAATAATTGTTTATTAAGCGGCGGCATAGACTAGTGTTCCTCAGGGTGGCTTTTCTGCTTTTCTGCCAGTAGAAGATGTGAGGAAAAAACCCCCCAATGCCGATCATGGTGCCGGATGGCCCATGGAATGTTCAATTCCTCCTGTAGAATTTCATATGTCAGGCCCATTGTGGGGAATGCACTGCCGGCAACAGTTCGCTTCAACATTCCAGCGGGTTCAATTTCATGATTGCCAAGCCATTCATCAGGAGCGGTAATTGAGGGCAACCATTCATAGGGGCAACCAATAAGCAGCTTACCACCCTCAGCCAACAACGCATCCATCTGGCCGATCAATATTAATGGAATGGACACATTGTCCAATACACTGAGAGCAGCAACATAATCAAAGGCTGATGCCCGGAAAGGGGGATCCAGTGCGTCTCCGACCAAAAACAACACATTATCTACCGGTGTATAGCTGGATTGGACAGTGACAAATCGTCCACCATATTTTTTCCGCTGGTAGGAAATTGCCTGATCTCTTTGGATCCTGGCGGCATTTGCAACCAATGAGAATTTCAAATCCATCCCCACTGCAAGTTTGCTGTTCTGTGCCAGTTCAAAGGTAAGCCGGCCGGTGGAACACCCCAAATCAAGGCTCACATCAAAGGCTGTGTTTTCCTTCGGCTCTACCCATTTCTTAAGTTGCTCCCAATATCTGCTGTTCATCTCCCGGCCACCAAAGGGATTTGAGTCATCGATAGGTCCGGGATAATGGAAATCCATATAAGCAC
The DNA here is from genome assembly GCA_964443295.1 of uncultured Desulfobulbia bacterium. Taxonomy (GTDB): domain Bacteria; phylum Desulfobacterota; class Desulfobulbia; order Desulfobulbales; family CG2-30-60-27; genus CAYUCH01. Next base: position 33,444 of record CAYUCH010000011.1, read on the forward strand.
CCACCAATGATTGCTCTGCCTGGGCTGAAGTATTCTGAAAAGACATAGATTGAAAGTACTTCTGTAGTGCCGGTGAGCAAACTGCCGGTGCTGTCGGCCCTGGACTTTCCTCTTCCCACCATGATGCAACATCTTTCAGTATTATTGGAATGCCGGCCACAACAGGAAAGATAGTATTGCAGCTAGTATTGGTACAGGTCAAAAGACCTTCAAGGACATAATCGCCCTGTTGCTCACATATTTTACGCCATTGCAAAGGAAATTGGACCAGTCCTTCTTTGGTCGAATGCCGGCAGCAAGGACAAATGAGATCCAATTCTTTCAGGAGATTTATTTGCAACCAACTATCCCCCGGTTATAACATCTAGACTTCCTTCAATTAAAAAACCCGGTCCACCGCAATGGGTATCCTGATCACCCATTCTATGGGCCGGCAAATTTTCGATGATCACCGACGAACTTCCCGTTGCAGCAAGCCACATATTGGGGCCACAACAGGGGGCATGGACACCCATGTCCGTTATTCGCAAGGCCGGCTTGTTATTCACCAGGACAGTAGGCGCCCCTGTGATGGCAGGGCCGGTGACATTATGGGGGCAAGCCGGGCAGCCATGGGCATCTACCGGTGCCTGGGATTTATCACCTAATCGACCTTGTGGTGGCATGGTGCCCTCCATAGCTCATTAGTTTGTTGAAATAACCAACCAACATTTTTCTACAAACAGACTACATTCTCTTCTGAACAAGTTTTCCCTTGGACAGGCTAAACTCAATCCCAGTTCCATCCTCACCATCTTCGACATAAAACCGGGAAACAGGCCCAAATATCTCCTGGAGTTCCTCCCCACTACAAGTCGGTAGATACACCCGGAAAACTCTTGGATCATAAAAACGGAAAATGAGAGGAGTACCCTCTTCATCAACCACTTGCAGCATGGAATAAAAATGCCGTTGCAGTTTTTCAATTGTTTCCGATGAGTTGCAATATAGCCCCCAACTCTTTGCCCACCCCTCATCGGCAAGCCATTTTGCAAGGGGATCATTGGCTTCGAGACGAACCAGGTATGGCCCAACTAGGGCAAGTTCGCTTGCTCTGCCACCTGTGAATAGAGGACGAATATCATTTTCCGCCTCGGCAAGCCTATTGTAGATACCGGCATCCCGTGCCGCATCGACCAGGGCATAGACTTGCTGTCCTCCGCCACCTTTCATGGACTGCCAAATCGCCGACGTGCGATTCTCAGGTTGTGTCGCTGCCATGTTTGTTCCCTTGCCTTCTTATTTCTTAATGCTGTTCAGACATTAAAGAATTACCATGCTTTGAGCCGGACTTTGTTGCGTTCCAGACGGACCTTGTGAATCTTGCGAATCATGATGTGAAGCCTCACGGGCTTCCTAATTCTTCTCTCAGACCGCGCAGAAAGGCGTACCTCCATGCGAGGCACTTTCCATAGTCTGGGCTTGTGCCGAAGGTGTCGAGCCAGGCGGAGGAGGAGCGGGTAATGACGAAGACCGCGACCTGGGTTTTTCCGTCTGGCCCGCGCTTGAAGTGGCCGCTGCAATTGGATCTTCTGGAGCCGTCGGCGAACAACCGGACCCGGATCCGGCGGAGCCACCGCTGTTCAGCAAAATCATAGGCCCGGACAAAGCCACTCCGGCAGGACCTATATCCACGAAGCTACCGGCCGCTGTCAAACTCAATTGCAGCCCAGCCTCAATCACCACTTTTAGCCCTCCTTTAATATGGACCTCCTGTCCTGCGTCCAGGCCATATTTTATGCCCACTTTATCTTGGACATCAAGGGTAGTATCGCGGGAAATCGTACCGCCAACTTTTTCATTATGATCTCCCGTCACATTGAGGTGTCGGCTCCCCTCTATCTTTTCCAGCTGGTCGTTTTTAACAACAAGATGGGTATCATTGCCTATGGATTCATGCCGATCTCCTTTCACCTGGAGATGTTTACCCCCTTCAGCATGCATATAGATACGCTCTTTGCCCTTTTTGTCCTCAAAGCAAATCTCATTATAGCCACCGCCGCCCGGCGAAGAATTGGACTTGTAGGCACTCTTGGTCTTTTCTGCCGGCAATTCATAGGGTGGCTTATTTAAACCGTGATAAACTCTGCCTGTAACAATAGGACGGTCCGGATCGCCCTCAAGGAAATCAACAATAACTTCCTGGCCCACCCGAGGAAGGTGTATTGCCCCCCAACCGGAGCCGGCAATGGACTGGCTTACTCTGATCCAGCAAGAACTCTTGTCATCAAATTTTCCCTCGCGGTCCCAGTGAAACTGCACTTTTACCCTACCATGCTCATCCGGGTATATTTCTTCCCCGGCAGGTCCAACCACAATGGCTGTCTGACTGCCGGCAATAATTGGTTTTGGGGTATCAAGCACTGGCCGGAAAGGTGTGTCAAAAGGAATACATGAAAACGTGTTGGAGTAGGTTCCATCATCACCTTCTCCACCAGCTTCACCGAAAGACTGGCTTGCCGTATGGGTCACACTGGTCAGGACATAATCCTTGTCATTCATGGAGGCACGGGGATATTCTTTTAATTTAAACTTAAAGCCACTGGCAAACCTACGGATTTGACTTTCACCGGTAATTAATGTTGCCTGGGCCTCTTCAGCCTGCATTCGCAGGTTGGCGATTTGGTCACCCCGGCCTCGGTCTTCATATTCTGCCGGATAATCATAGAGCTCCCGCTCTCCCGGCCCGAGAGACTGTTGGCTAATAGCTTCCACCTTGAGGTCGGTATTGGGCATGGTGAAATTGAAATCGTTCACCGTGTATTTACCAAAAGTGATCTCCTGGCTCATTTCAAGGCTGAGGAGGACATCTTCGTCAAAAAAAGTCTCATCGGCAAGTATGTCCCTGCCAGCACGAAACCGAGCCTCTTCATCTTCACAATATTTCTTGTTCTCATCGGGACTATCCGCCAGGACCAGGGTATGCTTGGCATCCTCGTGATCAAAAAAATAATAGATCCCTTCTTCTTCCAAGATCCGGTTGATAAAATTAAAATCCGTCTCCCGGTATTGCACACAATAAGTCCGTGGCTCATATGAACTTTGGAGTTTCAATTGGTAGTCCTGAAATCCCTTTTCTCCAAAAATCTGTTCAATGATGTCCGGGACAGATAAATCCTGAAAAATCCTGGAATCTGCTGTACAGGTAAGAAGCCAAAACCAGGGGACCATGGTGGCTGTATAGGTGGCAAGACTATGACCATCCTCACGATCCTCCCCCTCATCCTGCCCTTGGGCGAAACTTGAGATAATACCGTTAAAATAACGAAATTCATCATTCGGAAGACGTATTGAAATGGTAACGTTCTCACCGATGATGGCATCAAATTTGACATTATGATCTTCGGAGAGCAGGGTCAGTTGAAAAGAGAACAGGGAAGACATAGCCTCCTCACCGGAAAAATTGGCAAGAACCAGCATATCTTCCCCCAATGGAGTACCGATGGCGAAAAGCTTGTTTTCCTGAGTGATAGTCATATTATCCCCTTCATTCTCAGGTTTCCGGCAAAGGGTCAATAGAGGAGACTTTAATAGCTCCACCTACGACAGATGAATTGCATTACATATTTTAACACATCTCTTTATGGGAACAACCTGTTTTCTATTTGAAAAAAAACATTCTGCAAACAGAAACACATTTTCAGCCATTCAAACTTTCAGATTCGACAGTGGTCTTTAAGCTTTTTCAGAAAAAATAATGCCAGACCGATTCCCAGTATACTAAACCACTGAGAAGTGGAAAGACCATACAGTGCCCCTCGGCCCGGATCCTCCCTGATCCATTCTATGAAAAGACGAAACAGAGCATAAAAAAGGATGAATAACCAGAAAACCTGCCCGTGATATTGTTTTTTCTTCAAAAAAAAATACAGACTGGCAGCGGCAAGAATCAAGCCAGCCATGGAGGAATAGAGTTGAGTGGGATGCACAGGAAGTGAAGATGATGCAGCAGTATCAATTAAATGTTGTCGGAAATGAAGAGAAAAGGCAGGACTGCCGGGTGGGTAAGTAACTCCCCAAAAACCAGGTGCCCTCATGCCAAAACAGCACCCGGCCAGGAAACATCCAATCCGGGTGAGAAAAAGACCCATGGCTATGGAGGGAGACGCGCAATCGACAATCTGCCAGACATTACCTTTGCGAAAATGAATATAAAGTACACCCACCACCACAGCAGGAATGAGGCCTCCATAAAAAGTGAGCCCCTGCTGTTGTGGTGAAATAAGAGCTGAAAACAACCTGCCTTCATACTGATCAATATTGATTGCCACGTCTAAAATACGTGCCCCGATAATTGCAGTGATAAAAGTAAGTAGAGTTGTTACATCAACCAAATTTTTCGATATCTGCTCTCGGGAACAGAGCCAGGCAAAAAGCCCCCACCCCATGAGAAGAGAAATGCCAAGCATGGCACCATAGGAGGGCAAAACTATGGATTTGCCAAACAAACTCAATTCCAACAATATAGGATGCACAATCACTCCTCGTATAATTTAACGCGAGACAAACAGCTCTCATCGCGAGCCAACTGTACCATGCAATTGCTTTATTTTACTTGGGTTTAGTACATGCTTTCCCTTCAATTTTCTTACAAATTACGATATACTCGCCCGAGCATTCAAAAATACTGAGGAGATGCACCATGCCATACGTCAATATTCGAGTGGCCGGTACGCTGGCAAAAGAGCAGAAAAAAGAAATATGTTCCGGTGTTACCGATGTCATTGCCAAGGTAGCCAATAAGCCGAAAGACTCAATCCTCATCTTCATTGATGAGGTAGAACATGAAAATATTGCCGCAGGTGGCAATCTCTTACAAAAACCATCATAGACGAATTCTCTTTGGGTTTTGATATCATCTGAGCTGTCCTCCGACAAAGAAGTTGCATCAAGCAGACTTTCCTTTCTGCGGGATGAGTTGCGTTTTCACGCTCACCAATATTACGTACTGGACAACCCGCTTATTTCAGATGGTGAATACGACCTGCTTTTCCATGAATTGCTCAAACTTGAAGAGCAATATCCAGATCTTGTCACACCGGACTCCATAAGTCAGCGGGTTGGCGGTGCACCATCATCTGAGTTTCAGACTGTGGAGCACACGCTGCCCATGCTCAGCCTGGAAAACGCATTTGCAGAGGCCGACTTACTGGAATTTGAAAAACGCCTCCACCGTTTTCTGAATCTTACCGAACCAATCTCCTACATGGCCGAACCTAAACTTGATGGACTTGCCGTGGAACTCGTCTATAAGGATGGCCTCCTCATTGTAGGCTCCACCCGGGGCGATGGCCGGATAGGAGAGGACATCACGAACAATCTTAAAACCATTCACAGCATTCCACTGCGCCTTCAGAGCTTGTCGGATTTACCTATACCGGAACTGTTGGAGGTGCGTGGCGAGGTTTTTTTCCCCATTGATGCTTTTGCACAATTGAACAACCAACGCACAAGGAACGGTGAGCCACTTTTTGCCAATCCAAGAAATGCGGCTGCCGGATCCCTCAGGCAATTGGACTCACGTGTTACAGCCCAACGGGCATTGGATTTTTTTGCCTATGGAGTTTCAAATCCACCACAACTTAATGTTACCGGCCAAGAAGATATTCTTAACACCTTGAAAAAGTTTGGATTCAAAACCACTCCAAACACCCGTCTTTGCAGAACCATGCATGAAGTCATCAGCCATTTTGACGAGCTTACCGAAACCAGGCCTACTTTGCCCTATGATATAGACGGCATGGTGGTCAAGGTGAATTCATTGGCTCTCCAGGAAAGGCTCGGAACCAAAGCCAGAAGCCCTCGTTGGGCCATTGCCGCTAAATTCCCTGCTTCCCAGGCAACGACGGTTCTCCGCGATGTGGAATTCGGTGTGGGGCGTAGTGGCACTGTAACCCCAGTTGCCCTGTTGGAACCTGTTAACATCGGTGGGGTTACCGTGAGCAGAGCAACATTGCACAATCAAGACCTGATTGATCAAAAAGATCTTCGCCTCGGAGACACAGTGCTGATCCAGCGGGCAGGAGATGTTATCCCGGAAATCGTAAAAGCGATCACAGAAAAACGAACTGGGGGAGAATCCCCAATTAATTTGCCATCCCAATGCCCGGAGTGCGGCACACAGCTTATTCGGCAGCAAAAAGAAGACGGCTCATTGGCTGCTAATCATCTCTGCACAAATGAAAACTGTCCAGCACGGTTAATCCGCAAGCTTATCCATTTTACCAGCAAAGCTGGACTGGATATTAGTGGCATGGGTAAAAAAGTCATGGAACAACTGGCGGATGAAGGACTCGTCAAGGACATCCCAGATATTTACCGTCTCCAGACAAAAGATCTTGTCCAGTTAGAAGGCTGGGGGCAATTATCGGCTCAAAATGCTGTGGATGCCATCCAATCTTCAAAACAACCAACTCTTGGCCGTCTCATCACTGCCCTTGGCATTCGACATGTAGGGGAAGAAACAGCGACATTGCTGGACCGCCATTTTCAAGGAACCTTGCGTAATCTACAAAACGCCGGCAAAGATGAATTACTGGAGTTGGAAGGAATTGGAGAGGAAATAGCCGCCTCAATCACTCATTATTTTTCCAGCCCCGAAAATATTGTCTGCCTTGAACAGCTCTTGGAGCTAGGTATTTCATTGGCCCAGCCCCAAGAAACAACAACCAACCAACCATTGGCTGGTCGAGTTTTTCTCTTTACCGGCAGCCTGGCTTCTCTTACACGGAGTGAGGCAAAAGCACGCATCAAGGAACGGGGTGGCCAGGTGGCAAGCTCCCTCAATAAAAAGGTAACAGACTTGATTTGTGGAGACAAAGCGGGCAGCAAACTTCAGAAGGCCCAGGACATGGGAATACACATTCTCGATCAAGAGGACTTTAAAACACTTGTCGACCCGAGCTTTGAATGATATTTTAGAGCAACACCCTTGAGGAGAACAGGATGGCAATAAAACGTGTACATGCGATAGTAACAGGACGGGTACAAGGTGTCTACTTCCGCACCTACACGCAGGATGAAGCCCAAAAAATAGGCGTCACCGGTTGGGTGCGCAACTGCCAGGATGGCACCGTAGAGGTCGCTGTGGAAGGGGAAGAGGACAAGGTCGACCAGATGATTCAATGGTTGCATGCCGGCTCCCCCATGGGTGAAGTCACTGGTGTTGAAGTAAACGATGAACCACCGCTTAATGAACAAAGCGCCTTTAACATCCGATATAATTGAGACTGAACCATAGAACTCTCATTCTTGATTAACTCGTCTTTTTCTCTTGTAGGGTGAAAAATTTCTCGTACTGCACATAGATTCCAAAAGGAATAATAGACTCATATCGCCTCGGATTTTTTTTACGAGACAGACAATCTAATAAACTCAAACATAATCGGTCTCACAGATGACGGAGGAATAAATACAATGTGAGACGGACGTGGCCCAAGCAGTACTTACTTAAATGTACCAGGGCATTTGAAACGTTTTTATTTTTACATATTCATCAACATTGACAACATGCTCTCTCTGCCTTAGATTATCGCCCTACCAAAAAAGGATACTATTTTTGAAGAGGAGAAAGCATGTCTGTGGGTTTCACCATGGAGGGAACACCTTCACCAAAACAAAAGGCTGGATTGCGGTTCGCCTGCCCCAATTGCGGCAATGATACCGATTTTTTTGAAGTAGCGGATTCTGTAATTCTTACCACCCATTACGCCCAGAACAATGATGGGAGTTTCACCCAAGTTGAAGATGAATCTCAAATTCTTGGTGAAATAAATTTTTTCTGCGGTGAATGTAATGCTGATCTCTCACATTTTCACCAACGCTTCCTGGAAATGCTCTTTTAAAAAAGATATCAGCATTCAGCTTTACCATAGCCATACTATTTTTTTACAAAGCTGAAAGGATATTGCCCATTGAAAGAAAGCGCCTCTTCTCCTTCCGCCCAACACCGTGTTATTACAGATAACCATACCCTGCGTTCTCTCTATCACGACCTTGCTCCCGGTGATCTTTTCGTCGGTCGGGTGAGGATGACACCTTCCGAAGAAAACCTCCTCTTAGACCTCCTGGAACGAGGAGTACGAATTTTCCCTTCTGCTTTATCTCAACAGGCCAGCCGCTCCAAAGCCTTTCAAGCACATATTTTTTCAAAATTCATGCCTCCCTATACTGAGGATGTTCATGACCTTCATGGCCTTTTGGAGACCATGAACAAATTCAATGAAAACTCTGTTGAACAGGTAATTACCAAGCATGACAGAAAAAACGGCGGCATGGGGATCCTGCGCTGGAATTCCATTGAAGAGGTCTTCAACCATTGCTCAACCAATTCCCTTGATTTCCCACTGGTAGTACAGCCCTTTTTCCCCAATGCCGGTGACATTCGTGTCATCATTCTTGGCGATTATCAGGAGGCCTATTGGCGCATCAATCCCCATAATTTCCGCAACAATCTCCATTGCGGCGGCACCAGTGAGTCATGCAAACTCACCGATGAACAACAAAACCTTTGCCTTCCTGTCATGGATCGCGGCAAATTCCCATACGCCCACATCGATTTATTGGTAACGGAATCCGGCAATTCTTATCTCTCGGAAATCAACTTGCGTGGTGGCTTGCGAGGTGCGCAAATTTCCCCTTCAGAATATAAGCAACGCATAGACTCCATTAATCAAGCAGCCAGGTAATTGAGTCTTGCTGGTGATTTTGTTGCACCTTTTCATTCAACATTGCCAACCAAACTTAGCACACCATAAAAAAGAACCTATTTTCAAGCCAATATAGAAATGGTAGTTTAAATTGTGTATTGTATTTAGCTAGTTAGTAACAATTCAGCGAGGAACATAACACATGGTAAGCATTGGAAAGAAATCATGCCTTTTCTTTCAAGACCTGCGCCTCTTTTTCCTGGTGACTACTGCAATACTTTCACTCTGCAATCCTGCTGGGGCCACCCCTGACTATAAAAACCAGCACGACAAAAACGAAGAAGTTATTTCCAGTCTTCTTGACATGTCTTTGGAAGAACTTGCCCAAATTAAAATCATTGTCCCGGCCGCAATTACCAGTCTCCGCCTACCTGAAGCACCAGCATCACTGACTATCATCGGTTCCGACGACATACTTCACACACCTGCCCGCAACATCTACGACCTCCTAGAAGTGTATGTTCCTGGGGCCATATGGGTAAACCATGAAGAGGGACCCCACATGGGAATCCGAGGCCATATGGCCAACCGGAATTACAAATACCTCTTGCTGGTGAATGGCCGAGTGCTGAACAGCAAGGCCCATTTTGGGGCAAAATCAGAGTTGGAGCAGTGGGACTTAAGTGATATTAACGAAATCACCATTGTTCGCGGCCCTGGATCAGTGACTTATGGGCCAGGGGCGGTGGCCGGAGTGATCAATATTACAACCCATACCGGTCAATCAACAACTGGCTTAAAAATGGCGGCTCATTATTTCGGACAATACAATGCTAAAGGCCTGAATGCTACCTATGGATATCAATCCGATGCATTCAATCTTTATTTCTTTGGCAGCTTCACCCGCACAAAAGGCGATGACGCACCTCATTTCCAAGTAACCAGTGATAATGATGCAGGTTTTGTGGGCGAAGACCTCCCTGGTGACAGCCAAGCATTGGCTTATTTGGCCGACTACCAAGATGATCCCCAGATTAAACTCCATGTAGATCTCGATTTTCATGACCATTGGCGCCTATGGGCTCGCTACACCCAGCAAGGTTCTACCTGGCGAGGTAATGAAGTAAAAACTGACTTTGACGGCGAACTTCTCAGCCAGGCAGGGTTGCGAGACCGTCAAGGAACCGTGACTCTCGAATACAATGCCACCATGAGTGAAAATCTCCACATATCATTCATGGCCAGTGTGGATTCCTTTGATGCCGAACGGCGAATAGAAAAAAACCGCTTTCCTGAACCAGACCATGCCTTAAATAAAAAACTTAATTTCAGCGAGACGGAAGGATTTCTACGGGGTGTAGTAAACTGGCAGGCCAAGGATTGGTTCGAGCTCGCAGTAGGCGCAGAATACTCCATTGACACCTATGGACCGGGCTGGGGCGATTCGAAAAATGATATGCGCCTGGGTGATGAAGGAAATATTGTCAGCAGCCCAGACTCCAATGCCATTGACCCGGATTCAAAAGGTAGTGCCGACCGAAAAGGTGATGCCCATTTTGTGGAAAATGGCTGGACCACCCAAACCTATAGCATTTTTTCCGAAGCCAATATCACTCTGCACCAACGCCTGAAATGCCTGCTTTCCGGCCGTTTGGATAAGAACAGATATTCCACTTACCTCTTTTCTCCCAGGGCCGCTCTTTTAACAGAAATCACCGATGGCAATTTCCTCAACCTAGTGGCCCAGAGATCCCTGAGAATGAACACCGCCACTCAGCAGCTTCTTGCAGTAGAGCATGGCAATGAAGCAGATCCAGAAATTATGGACGCCATTGAACTTTCTTATTCTACGACACTCTTTAAATCTCTTTCTCTCAAACTGACTGGCTTTTATAATGATGCTGAGGCCATCGGTTTTAGCGAAGGCCCAGACACTACAACCCTGGTTGGCAACCTGAAGCTTTTTGGATTTGAGCCGGAGATCAGCTGGACCTCGGCCCTGGGTAAATTCGGCATTAATTATTCCTACGTGAAACAAACGGATTGGGATCTTGCCCTAAATGTCCAGGGGAGCGGTATCAGCTATGGCGATTATAATTTGCCGATTAACGACACCGGCGCTGTATTAACGGGGCTGGGTAACGACCTGAATAATTGGCCCAACCAGGCAATAAAATTATTTGCAAGAATCTCTTTAATGGAAAGCCTTGCCCTGCATATCGACGCCCGTTTATTTTGGGATCGGCAAGGTGCTCAAGACGGTCTCAACTCCCTGAGACAAGCGATCATCGGACAACCGGAAGAGCAAGAAGTGCTGGATGCTCTCGAGCGAATAAAGACAGAAAATGTCCATGAAATTGATTTTCGCCTTAATGCTTCATTATCATATGTTCCATGCAAAAATATGGAAGTACAGGTTTATTGCCAGAATCTGTTTGGCACCAATGATAATAAACGATACGCTTACGATTCTGGCATCAGCAAACCAGCCCCCCATAAAATAAGATACACCGAAGAGCCGCGCAGCCTGGGGATTCGACTGGCATATACATTTTGATTTTTTCTTTGATACTCACTCAAAAATAGGCGACCAGGAATCCTGGCAAAATGGAATTACCCCAAGCGAAAACATCGAAGTTCAAATATGGATGCATAAAGCTATGCATTTCTGTGTGGACCTTCGCTCTGCTTTCTTTTCCCGTGCTGTGTTCGTCGGGAACCCAGGATTATGTTGTTGAAGAATACCAAGTCAAACTGGCTTACCTGGTGAATTTTATCTCTTATTCCGAGTGGCCAGCCTCCTCTTCTGCACCAACAGACATTTTCACCATAGGGATTGCAGGCGATCCTTCCTTTGCTGCTTTGTTTAAGCCCATAGAAAACAAAAAAGTTCGTGGAAAAAAACTTCGCATCCTCCAAATCCAGGATGGATCGGAGACAGACCAATTAATGCAATGCTCCATAGTGTTTATCAGCTCCCGTATAGCCCACCAGGAAAAAGAAATTATAACTTCCCTCGCCAACAAACCCATTTTGACAGCAGGTGAGTCCAAGGATTTTCTCAAAAATGGCGGCATGGTGAATTTCATCCTCCATAATGAAAATATCCGCTTTTCTCTCAATAGAAATGCAGCCCGGAAAGCTGGGGTGAGATTTCGCAGCGGGCTACTTCGGCTTGCCGTTACTATTTTAGACAACAATGAAAATGGAATCTAAGAAAATAGAGAATAAAGCCTCTACTCCACTGCATACATTCTGGAGAAGAAGCAGTATCAGGAAAAAACTGGTGGCAATGATCATGCTGGTCAGTCTATCGGTTCTCGTCCTGACTGCCTTTTTTTCCATCTCTTTCCAACTTTTTAGTTTCAAAACACGAATGGTGGAAAATCTATCCACTTTGTCCGATATGCTGGCAGACAATTGCCGAGCGGCTCTTTCTTTTAATGTCCCACAGGATGCCAGTGAAATTCTCAGCTCTTTAAAAAATCGCCAGCCCATAGAACAGGCCATATTATACAATGAGAAAGGTAGCATTTTTGCCACTTTTTACCGTGATCAAAACGCCATACCCATTAGTAATCTCAACATTCCGCCAGAAGGCTACACTTTTTCCCAGGGAAAACTTCTTCTGTGGAAACCCGTAATTTTCCACGAAGAAACATTGGGCACCTTATACCTGCAATCTGATTTGAGTGAACTGAATGCATTCTTAAAAATCAACTTATTCCTCTTTGTCGGCTTATTGTCAGTTATTGCTCTTATTGCCTATTCACTTGCCAGCCTTGTACAAAAATTCATCTCCTCCCCATTGGCGGACCTCGCCCATACGGCAAACCAAGTGTCAAAAAGCCAAGATTTTTCTCTTCGAGCAACACAACATAGCGATGATGAGCTGGGCCTTCTGGCTGGAACGTTCAATGAAATGCTGGGCACCATTGAAGAGCGAGAGACCGCCTTAAGACAAAGCGAAGAGAAATATCGTGAAATTTTCGATTCACCCAGTGATGCCATTTTCCTCCACGATGGCACAACCGGCACCCTAGTTGATGTGAATCAAACCATGCTTGATATGTATGGCTATACACGCGATGAAGCCCTTGAACTTTCAATTGGCGATTTCAGCGCCAACTATGAACCATACACCCAGGAGCAAGCTGGTGTCTTGATGAGAAAAGCCCTTAAAGAGGGCCCCCAGGTTTTTGAATGGTTGGCCCGCCGAAAAAACAATTCGGTATTCTGGGTGGAAGTAGCCCTGAAAAATATCAAAATTGGGAATGATCTCAGCGTGTTAGCAGTTGTGCGCGACATCTCTCAAAGAAAACAGGTAGAGGACAAACTACGCCAAAAGGAAAGTCAGCAGGCGCTCATATTAGGATCGCTCCCCATGGCCTTTTATATAGCTCAGCCTTTTGGTGAATTCGGTGGCTCATGGGTTAGTGAACAAATTGATGTTATTTGCGGTTTCACAGCAAAACAATTTATGAGTGATTTTTCATTATGGGCCAGCCGACTGCATCCTGATGACCGAGAGCGAACCCTGGCAGAATTTGAAACCCTGCCCGATGCAAGTAAAGTCCAGGTAGAATACAGGTGGCAGCACGGCAACGGAAGATATATATGGCTGCAAGACAGTGCGGTCCTTGTCAGAAATGATGATAGCAGCCCAAAGGAAATCATCGGTACCTGGCTCGACATCACAGCCAAGAAAGAGGCCGAAGCGGCCTTGGTTAAGTCCGAATTTGAGTGGACCTATGCCATGGACTTCTTTGAAGATGCCATCTATCTCATTGATCTTGATGATAAAATAATCCGAGCCAACAAAGCCTTTTACCAACTTACTGGCCTCAGTGCCGAAAAAACAATAGGCCAAGATGTTGGGGACATTATCCATCCCGATGGGGAAGAGAAACCATGCCCAGTATGCAGAGCACGCAGGGAAAGACGAGATGTGATGATTCCCATGGAGGCCGACCATCCGGACAATCCAACCACAGTACCTATTGAAGTTATGGTCAAGGTTATCCGCAACCAGGCAAATGAAGCCACCGCAATTCTCATGGGGATTCACGACCTCTCCAGGTATCGTCAGACAGAAGCAACCCGACATAAATTGGAAAGCCAACTTCGCCAGGCCCAAAAAATGGAAGCCATCGGTACATTGGCCGGTGGAATTGCTCATGATTTCAACAATATCCTCTCGGCAATTTTTGGATTTAATGAATTGGCTGACATGCATAAAAAAGATCAAACCAAATTGACCAAGAACCTTGCCGAAGTGAGACTAGCTGCCGAACGGGCCAGAGATCTTGTAAAACAAATTCTTACTTTCAGCCGCCGAACAGGGCAAGAGAAACGCCCTTTACAAGTGGCCTTGATTGTCAAAGAAGCATTAAAACTCCTCAGAGCCTCCATCCCGTCAACTATTGACATGCAAGAAAAGATATCATCCAATGCACAAGTTCTTGCCGACCCAACCCAGATACACCAAATTATTATGAACCTGTGTACCAATGCATACCAGGCCATGAGACAAACAGGTGGCGTCTTATCAGTAACCCTGGAAGAAACAACTATCAATTCTGACTATTCCCCCCTAGAGATCTCATTACGGCCTGGAAGATATGTACACCTCGAGGTAAGTGATACAGGGCCTGGCATGGACCCTGAGGTGAGAGAAAAAATATTTGAGCCCTATTTCACGACCAAAGAAGTCGGAGAAGGAACCGGTATGGGGCTCTCGGTAGTGCATGGCATTGTGCATACCCATGGTGGTAAAATATACGTATCAAGCGAGCCAGGCCAGGGAAGTGCCTTTCA
>CAYUCH010000011.1:47957-51139 GCA_964443295.1 uncultured Desulfobulbia bacterium
ATGTGTATCTGCCGGCTGTGTCGAAAGACATTATTGATACTCCACAGGCCATCGATACTGGACATCAAAACCAAAAGGGCAATGAGCGAATTCTCTTTGTTGACGATGCTGAAGAGCTTGTCAAACTTACAGAAGAAATTTTATCATCCTATGGATACCACGTTTCATGCTTTACTAGTGGTGTGAATGCCTGGAAACATTTCCAAAACAGTCCTGACGACTTCGATCTGGTCATTACGGACCAGACCATGCCCGGTATGACCGGATCAGAACTTGGAGCTAAAATTAAATCCATCCGACCGGACATCCCGATAATCCTTTGTACTGGATTCAGTGAAACCGTTAACAAAAAAGAGGCATTGGCCATGGGAATCAACCAATATGTTCTCAAACCTGTGGTAATGAGCAGCCTGCTAAAATCTATCCGTAGCCTATTGGATCGGAGAACACACAATGGTTGAGGGAAAAACACTACTCTATATAGATGATGATAAAGCCATCCTGCATATGGTGGGAGGATATTTTGAAGATTTAGGTTACACCGTTTTTCTTACAGAAGATGGTGAAGAAGGGCTCAATGAATTCAAATCAAATCAACCTGACATTGTCCTTGTTGACCTACGCATGCCCAATATAGACGGTTTTGAAGTGCTACGATATCTGTCAAAACATTCACCGGATACCCCGGCCATTGTCATCTCCGGTGAAGGTGAAATGGCCGATGTAATTCAAGCCTTGCGTTTAGGTGCATGGAACTATCACACCAAGCCCATTGACAACCTGACTCTCATCAAACATACCGTAGAACAAGCCCTTGAAAAAGCTCGTCTTGTCGAAGAAAATAAGACATATCAAAGAGGCCTTGAAAGTAAAATTGCAGGCATGGCTGACAACTTTCCCGGCTTCATCTATTCCTGTAATAAAGGTTATCAGCTCACCTATATGAATCCTGCCTTAACAAATTATCTGGGCAACAATTCAGCTGGTGAAAATTGCTATACATTCATATATGGCTCCAAAAAAAAATGTCCTTGGTGTCCCGCGGAAAAGCTTTCCATGGGTGGCCAGGTCAGCAAACAGGAAATATTAAATCCCCAAGATGGCCGCTGGTATCATGCAATCCACATCCCCATTCTCGACAACAAGAAAGAGCTCATTGAAAGGCAGGTGGTCCTCTATGATATCACCGAACGCAAGCAAGCCCTTCTGGACCTGGAAGAGCGTGAAGAATATCTACGCAAGGAAAATATCCTTTTAAAATCAGCCAGTTCAGGGCGGTATAAATTGGGCGATATAATTGGCAAGAGCGCCCCAATGCAGGAGATTTATGAAACCATTCTCAATGCTGCCTCAACTGAAGCAAGTGTCATCATATATGGGGAATCGGGAACCGGCAAAGAGCTCGTGGCCAGGGCAATTCATAATTACAGTGATCGAAAAAAGAAAGAACTGGTTTATGTGAATTGCGGCGCCATCCCAGAAAGCCTCATTGAAAGCGAGTTCTTTGGGTATAAAAAAGGTGCCTTCACCGGGGCCACCACCAACAAGTTCGGCTTTCTTGACATTGCCGATGGCTCAACTTTATTTTTAGATGAAGTGGGCGAAATCCCTCTTTCCATGCAGGTCAAACTTCTCCGGGCCATTGAAGGAAACGGCTATACCCCTGTGGGTGGGACTGAAGTCAAAAAACCCGACATCAGAATCATTGCTGCCACCAATCGTGACCTTAAAACTCAAGTGAGAGATGGTCATATGCGGCAGGATTTCCTGTATCGCATCCATATAATCCCCATCCTCGTCCCCCCATTGCGTGAGAGAAAAGACGACATACCCATGCTGGTGGATCATTTTTTGGAAAATCAAGACCCGGTCAAGATACCGCCCGTTACCGCAGCAATAACCAAGGCCTTATTAGCCTATGACTGGCCCGGCAATGTTCGAGAGCTACAGAACACTCTACATCGCTTTGTCACCTTGAAAAAACTGGATTTCATGGGTCAGGACATTTCCCTGGAATCAACCGAAGAAGAGCAACAAGGGCTGCTTTTAGCCGAAAAAGATCGTCCTCTTGCCGAAATATTGAGTGAAGTCGAGAAAAAAATCCTTTTGAAAGCCTGCGAAAAATACAAATATCATCAAAGTAAAACTGCCAAAGCTTTGCACATCGATCGTAAAACTTTGTATCGGAAACTCAAACAATTCGGTATCTCCGAAAAATAGGGGCAATCATGCCCCAACATGGGACATTTATGCTCCACGCTGTTTTTCTGTTTAATTCCAAATAGTTACTAGACCACATCTCTCTCAAAATTCCGCCATTCCAAACTCTTGTGGGCTTTCATCATATCGCCCAACCAACAATCCTGCATGTTTTTTCTTTTTATTTCAAGCAGTTATGCAAAGAAGCACATGTTGGCACGGTTATTGTAATGATTAATACTCAAGAACAGTCTACTCAAAAAAGTGTAATGAATACTTTTCAAGCATAACAGGAGGCACCACCATGGCACCGCAAGAGGACTCACAAATGAACGACACCAATCTTAAGGCATTGGTCATCGACGATGAGCAATGTATGCAGGATGTCATTATCCGTATTGTTGAACATTGCGGTCATGTTGGAGAAATCTCTGGAAACTGTTTCCATGCAAGGGAAAAGATAAAGGACGATGGCCCCTATGACCTGATTCTCCTGGACATTAATCTGCCGGATGGGTGTGGTTTTGAATTAATCCCGGAGATTCGTTCACATATGCCTGAAATCGTAGTGGTCACCATGACCGGCTATAATGACAAAGAACTGGAAAAACAGGCGCGGCTCTTAAAAGCAGCCTACCATTTAGTAAAACCATTTGAAGTAAAAGAACTTATGGCCATCATTGACCATACTGCTGTGAGGAAACAGACAGAGCTATCCGCATAGGTACACACAACTTGCCAGGAGGTATAGTCATGGATGAACACATTAAGCACCACCAAAAATATCTCACCTTTAAACTGGACAAGGAAGAATACGGCATCGTCATTACAAAAATAAAAGAAATATTGGGAATGATAGACATCACGGTAGTTCCCCAAAGAGCAGAGTATGTCAAAGGAGTGGTGAATCTTCGCGGCAAAGTCATTCCCATTGCGTATTCCACTGATCTCGGCCACCTATTCCACGCGAAGCCGGCCACCCA
>CAYUCH010000012.1:0-49169 GCA_964443295.1 uncultured Desulfobulbia bacterium
CATTCCACTTAAAGGAAGGTAGATCCTGTCCAAACAAACCAGGCCACCTCTCTATAACCAGTTCTATTGCAAAGTGGTCTTGAATGT
The DNA here is from genome assembly GCA_964443295.1 of uncultured Desulfobulbia bacterium. Taxonomy (GTDB): domain Bacteria; phylum Desulfobacterota; class Desulfobulbia; order Desulfobulbales; family CG2-30-60-27; genus CAYUCH01. Next base: position 88 of record CAYUCH010000012.1, read on the forward strand.
ATCTTTGAGACTTTATTAGGACACATTAAATGCGATGCTACCATGGTCGGCTGAACAGAATGATAAACGGAAGGTTCTGGGGAGGATGAGATGACGAAGAAACAGCGACTTGGCGAGTTGTTGGTCAGCAATAATTTAGTTACTGAGGAACAGATTCAAGAGGCTTTGCGCGTACAGGTTGGTGGAAACCGCAGGTTGGGATATCTTCTTGTCAAAATGGGTGTCCTTACCAGTGATCAGCTTCTTGATACATTATCCCAGCAACTTGATGTTCCCATTATCAATGTTGCCGAGGAATTTTCTCCTGAAGTGCGCAACGTGCTTCCCCGCTATCTCTGTAGGAAATACAGTGTAGTGCCATTGCGAATGGGGGAAAATAATATCCTGACCGTGGCGATGATGGATCCCTTGGATGGAGAAGCCATTGAAGATGTCGAGGCTTTCACTGGCAAGGTCGTCAAACCTGTGCTGGCTCGCCAAGAGGATCTTTCTCGAGCAGCAGGAACCTTAATCCCTTTTTCAACCCAAGATGTTTTCAATGCCCAGGTTTACAGTAAAGTCGCCAAAGTCGCGACACTCTGTGTTGTGATATTATTGGTCATCGTCGGGAGCTTGCTATACCGGTATATCCAAACGGAAAAATTCGGCACTGTTTCCGTTGTTGGCAACACGACTCTTTATGAAAATCATGATTTAACCCTGGCCTTTGAAGATAATGGCAGAACCACTATTCAAGGGCATGGTGCCTATTCTGCCGGACTTTATTCGGTCTCATTTGACGATGTGAAGGGAATTGCACGTTTTGTTGAACAAAAGAAGAAGAACTTTTCAGAAAAACAATACGATTGGGTCCTTTGGGTCATAGAACAGAAAGAGCAGAAATAGGGCGTTCCATACCTCCCGGATGCCGTTCAATTAGGGGGAGAAAAAAATATTATTAATATTTGAAAGGGGGTTCAAATTTTTTTATTGCCTGGGCTCTGCTTTTCATTCAACAGGTATTGGGTGATATTTATTTTTCAATCAAGAAGGTCGTGAAATCAATGAAAAAGGAGAGGTTGATCGGTTTTTGATATTGTGGGCAGGGAAATGTAATTATTGGCACGTATTGTGCATTTAATTTTATGTGAATGAAGTGGCACTTGTGTCGTATGAGTCATAGTTGAGAGAGATTTCCCATGTTTCCTATTTATTCCTATCGACAGAGCAATCAGCGGGTATTATCCATTGATTCCCGTGGTATGTACTTTTATTGCTTTGGGATATTTCTGATTGCCCTGGCTCTCCTTTTTCCAGTGGATATTTGGGCTGAGGAATCGAGAGAAATAGCTGTCTCCTGGACATATTCCGGAGATGTCTCCGAACTTGCTGGTTTTAAAGTATATCAAGATGGAGTTGAGAAATGCTCCACTGATGATCCAAACCTCCGGCAAATGTCATGCACCGTGATATTTGGCGAATCTGCTTCTGTTTTCACCATGACTGCCTATAATACCGACGGGTTAGAGACTACAGGCTCCGCCACTTTTCAAGTTGATTCTCCAATTCCTCCAGCAGGTGGCAATGTATCGCCAAACGCAGTTGCCACTACTAACGTTCTACAAGGTGTGGCCCCTCTCTCGGTGAATTTTGACGGCAGTGGTTCCAATGATTCGGACGGTATGATCACCTTCTACTCATGGAATTTCGGTGATGGTTCCAACGGCACCGGTGCTATGGTTGATAAGGTTTTTTCTTCTCCCGGTCTGTATTCAGCAGTATTAACAGTCACTGATGATCAGGTAGCAACAGGACAGGTTGGAACCCTTATTACGGTGACCGATAGCAGTGGCGAAGTGGCTAATGATCCACCAAGCGCCATAATAGTTGCCAGTACACACACCGGTTATGCTCCAATGTCTGTTGTGTTTGATGGTAGTGGTTCTAATGACCTGGATGGCGAGATTACGGCGTATTCCTGGGATTTTGGTGATGGTGATGTTGGTTCAGGTGTTTCCACCAGCCATAGCTTTTCTTCACCAGGTGTGTATACCGTGCGGCTTACGGTGATGGATTCCGATGGTGATACATCTGTTGCGAGCACCACGATTTCTGTGCAACAGCAACAAACTTCAGGAAATAATAGCGAGCCAAGTGCTTCATTTTCACCCAGTTCTCAAACAGGTGAAATGCCCGTGCGAATTAGTTTCGATGGCAGTTCTTCCCAAGATTCCGATGGCACACTGGTTGGATATTATTGGGATTTTGGTGATGGCTCAACAGGAAATGGGATGAACGCACAGCATGTTTTTGATGCTGTGGGTCAGTTTACTGTGACTCTGATTGTTACCGATGATCAGGGTGCTATGGCACAGGCACAAACGGTCATTACTATAACTGCAACACAGCAAAGTAATGCATCTCCTCTGGCTGATTTCGCATTCCTCAAGCAACGCGATCGGGTTGATCCTCGGGCAGGTATTGGCGAACAGGTGGAAAGTACTTCTCTCCTTGTTGAATTTGATGCAAGTTCTTCTGTTGATTCTGATGGCAGCATCGTTGACTTCCTCTGGGATTTTGGTGATGGTGATACCGATGATGGCGCCTCAACCGAACATACATATGCCATGTCGGGTGTGTATACGGTTACCTTGTCGATCATGGATAATGAAGGGGCTACTGCATCCGTTGAAAAACTCGTGTCATTGACTGATGCACCAGTGGCCTATGATAGTACTGTCATTACCAATGCCGGTGATACGGTTCAAGGCTTTCTAGAGTCTGAAGACTCTGCTAATCTGGTCTATGCTATTGTTTCTCAAGGTTCTAAGGGTACTGCCACTCTTCTTGATCCTTCCACCGGCCAATTCGTATATACACCTGATGTTGGTGAATCTGGTGTTGACTCCTTTACTTTTCAGGTGAGTGATGGAGGGTTAGACTCAAATACTGCTACAGTGACCGTGTCCATTGCCAGTCAAAATGCAGGGGGAGATACAGGTGGCCAACCAACAAATCCACTTGCCGATAGTGGCGGCGGAGGGGGCGGCGGATGTAGCCTTGCCGGTGGACACAATGGGCCAACCCAAAGTGCTGATTGGTTGTTGGTGGCAGCTTGCCTTGCCTGGCTTGGTCTGCAACCAATTATTCGAAACAAACGTTAAAAGCGCGAAACCCCATACCACATTGAAACCCGTTTCTGCGTGTTCAGGAATGGGTTTTGGTGTTTATTCCGGATTCCTGGAATGCGGTCCGCATTTGCGGAAAATGGGGCAGTTTTCCCCATGAAAAAATGGTAAAAGCTCAGCCAATGATCACTTTATTACTGAGCTCATTGGTATCATTATCTGAAATCGGAAAATGTTCAGCAAGGATTTCTCCTGCTCGTTTTATCTCTCTGCACAATGCCTCCTGAGCAGTTCCTTCTTTTATGCCCTTGGCAATATCATCAGCATATTCATGTAATGTTTCAGGAGAGATTTTTTCATAAATTCCCTTATCCGCCAAAACCCATACTCGGTGTTCGAAAAGTGAGATAAAAAAGAGAACTCCTGTGGCATCTTTGGTTTTATATAACTCCTTTGAATAGAAGCTTTGCAGCGCCTGTTCGCGTACCATGTCTTCTAGTCTATTGCTGGGGATAAAAAAACGTTGCAGGCTGGGAAGAAATTTTACTGCCCAGCCGAAGAAAAAGCTCAGCAGAGTTACCAAGGGCAGAAAGGTCCACAAAGAGCCGGAAAACCAATAGTCAGTCACTCCTAAAGCTATGAGGCCACCAATGAGCAGCCCTGCTAGAATTCGGCTTTCTGGATAGGTGTCGCTTTCATCCACCACCATAACAGCCACTTCGCCGGATGTCTGTTTTTCTACTTCACCAATGGAAGCACTAATGGCGTTTTGTTCTTCCTCTGTAAAGAATGTCGCAGCTTTCATATTTTACCAGCCTCCAGAAGCACCACCGCCACCAAATCCGCCACCGCCAAAACCACCAAATCCACCACCGAAACTACCGCCCCCTCCATAGCTTCCACCAGTGTAAAATCCACCCCGTCGTCCCATGAGCATACTACCGAAGAGAAGAGGAAATATGAGACCGCCCATGGCACCGGCAGGCATGAGTAAAAGAAGAATCCATAAACTAAGAGGCGATGACATGCCCAGAAAAAAGACAAGGGGCAAGATAATGGCACCGGTCAGCATGCCACGTTTTTTCGAACCTCTTCCTAGAAATGCGATGATGGCTATCCCAAAAAAGAGATAGTTAAATAGTGGGGGAGGTTCCTGTCTGTGACTGCGATTCCTCATTCTACGTCCATCAGCCTTGTACTCACCTCTGGTCGCCTTGACAATAGCACCTATGCCAGCTTCAAATCCTTCATCAAAACGTCCTTTTGTGAATAGAGGAGTAATGATAGTGTCAATTATTCTGCCGGCCAGCAGATCGGTAAGTACGCCTTCCAATCCATAGCCAACTTCAATCCGTATTTTTCGTTCCTTTTTGGCGACTAAAACCAAAACTCCATTGTCCTTGTCTTTCTGACCAACTCCCCAGGTGTTCAATGCCTTGATTGATAATTCTTCGAGTACCTCACCTTCAAGAGAGTTAATGGTCAGAATGGCAATTTGAGTCGAATCGCTTAGTTCAAGTGATTGAAGCACTCTGAGCAATCGAGTTTCGGTATGAGGGCTGATCATGTCAGCCAGATCATTGATATATCCGGCCGGAGGTGGGACTTCCAGGCCAAGGGTTGGCAGAGGAGTCAACAGAGTACACATCACCCCAAGGAGGGCCAGGCATAATATTGTTATCCTGCCTCTTAATCTAGTAATGGAAGCCAACATGGACCTCTTTCTTGTAAGCATGGGAATGATCTCAAATGATCACGGGGTTAAAATTTAACCGCAGGGGCTTTTTCTGCTCCAGCCTCTGCTTTAAATGGCTCCCGTCTGGGAAGTTGCGTTAAAAAGCGGTTGGTCAGGTTATTGGGAAAGGTGCGGATTGAAGTGTTAAATATTTTAACTGCATCATTAAATCGGACCCTGGCTACGTTGATGCGGTTTTCCGTGCCTTCAAGTTGATGTTGCAGGTCTCTAAAATTTTGGTTGGCCTTGAGGTCAGGATATCGTTCCACCACCACCATTAACCTGGAGAGAGCGGAGGATAGCCCGCCTTGCGCAGCCTGGAATTGAGACATGGCCTGGGGATTGTTCAATACTTCACTGCCAAGCTGCATTTTGCCGACTTGGGCGCGGGCTTCGGTTACGGCTGTCAAAGTTTCCTTTTCATGGGCCGCTGAACCTTTTACCACTTCGACAAGATTGGGGATGAGGTCAGCTCTGCGTTGATAGGCCGCCTCAACATCGCCCCAGGCAGCTATAACAGCCTCATCATTTTGTTGAATGGTGTTATATCCACAGCTTGTCAGTAGTGGCAGAATAAGGGTGGCAATGAAAAACAGGATGACTGGTCGCATGGTTAGCCTCATAGGAGTATTTTTTCGGTGCAGAATGTTGTCAACACAGTAATACATGCAACAGTCTTGTCAACGTGTGAAGTGAAACAGACTCCCGACCCAGAAATTTATGATATACTCTGTGTGGAAATAATAAATGATTAGCACTTGCTTGTTGGTTTAGGATTGCAAACCTTCCTCGCCAGTGTTTTAATTCTTAATTATCATTTGCCAGAATATTCTTAATAATTTTATAGAATAATGTAACCCATGTGCGGAATCGCCGGTTGTTTTAATATTGGGTCGGCCCCCCCCATTGAAAATCGCCAACTTGAACGAATGATCCACCCGCTGACCCACAGGGGTCCGGATGGGTTTGGTTTTTTTTGCAACGGGCAAGTGGGTTTGGCACATGCTCGTTTAAGCATTATCGATCTTGAGGGTGGCTGGCAGCCCATCCATAATGAGGATAAATCCCTCTGGGTAATTTTTAATGGCGAAATATTTAACTATCCTGAATTAAAAAAAGATCTCCAGGCCCGCGGGCATCGTTTTTATACCGATTCTGATACGGAAGTCATTGTTCACCTCTTTGAGGAAAAGGGCGAAAAGTGTCTGGACGAGCTTAACGGCCAATTTGCCCTGGCTATTTATAATGAAAAAGAGCGTTCGCTTTTCCTGGCTCGTGACCGGGTGGGTATCAGGCCACTTTTTTATACTCGGTTGGCTGGTCGTTTCTATTTTGCCTCTGAAATAAAATCTCTCTTTGCAGCAGATCCGGCTATTCCCCGGGCCATGCATCCCCCAGTTATTAAAGATGTCTTCACCTATTGGTCACCAATCGGAGAGCAAACAGCATTTAAAGATGTGTATCAATTGGAGTCCGGGTACTGTGCCTGGCTGAAGCCTGATTCCGAAGTGAGAAAGCGACAGTACTGGAAGCTGCCCTTTCAACCCGATGCAATTCACCAACAGGATGAAGATCAATGCGCTGAGGAATTTCGCGAACTCCTTATTGACTCGGTCCGTCTGCGGTTGCGGGCCGATGTCCCTGTGGGAGCGTATTTAAGCGGTGGCCTGGATTCTTCTGCCATCACATCACTGGTGCGAAATTTTACAGATAATCCATTGAAAACATTTTCGGTGGGGTTTTCCGATAAAGTCTATGACGAGCGGAGTGAGCAGGACGAGGTTGTCCGCTATCTGGACACCGATCACCATCAGGTTCTCTGCTCATATAGAACCATTGCCGATAATTTCCCTCAGGTTGTACAACATACTGAGTTTCCCATTTTGCGCACGGCGCCAACCCCTCTTTTCTTGTTATCTGGTCTTGTCCGACAGAATGACTATAAAGTCGTTCTTACCGGTGAAGGTGCCGATGAAATGCTGGGAGGCTATGATATTTTTAAAGAGGCAAAAATTAGGGCCTTTATCAAAAAAAATACGGCATCATCCCTTCGACCATTACTTTTGAAACGTTTGTATCCTTACCTTGCCCTGTCTCCTACCAAGTCAGCAGAATATGCTCGGAAATTTTTTGATACTGATGCTTCCCTTGATGATCTTTTCTATGGACACAGGCCGCGTTGGAAAACCACGGCTCACACCCATCTTTTCTTCAGTGATGATTTTCAGGCTGCAGCGGGGAATGGGAGTGAAGAATATTTAGTACAAAAGCATGCAGAATATATGGAGGGGCTCGATCTTTTTTCCCGGGCGCAATATGTCGAGTGCAATCTTTTGCTGAGCAATTATCTTTTGTCTTCACAGGGAGACCGAATGGCCATGGCCAACTCTGTTGAAGGGCGATATCCTTTTCTGGATCATAGGGTGATTGCTTTTTGTGCCACTATTCCGGTGGGTTTGAGAATGAAAGTGCTGAATGAAAAGAATATTCTAAAAAAGGCCATGCAGGGCCTGTTGCCAGATTCTATTCTCGGTCGAAAGAAACAGCCCTATATGGCCCCGGATATATTGAGTTTTTTTGGTGAAAGCAGTCCAGAGTATCTTGATTATTACCTGTCGGAAACATTATTGGCAGAGGCAGGTATTTTTAAGCCCCAGGCTGTGGCGCGCCTAGTTGCCAAATGTTCTAAAAAGGCCAGGCAGGGTTTTAGAGAGAATATGGCTTTAGTGGGGATTTTATCTACCCAGATATTATATGATTCTTTTGTAAAAAATTATCAAATCAGTATGCCTGAAAAGCTGGAGAATGTTAAAGTAATGGCATAGATTACGACCTAAAGGATTTCTGGACACGAAGAAAAGGACCAAGTCAATATGAGTGACCCAATACAGCAGATCAGAGAATTTATTTTTGAGAATTTCCTATTTGATGCGGATGAGTCTGCTTTGCAGAATGAGGCTTCATTTTTAGATCAAGGTATTATTGATTCAACAGGGATTTTAGAGGTTATCGATTGGTTGGAAGAGACTTTTGAAATGCAGGTTGAAGATGAAGAAATGATTCCGGAAAACCTGGATAGCGTAAGCAACCTGGCTGTATTCATTGCCAAGAAAACCAACTGAGGGTCGATCATGTTGGTTTCGGATTTTCTCGTCAGAGCAGCAGAGAACACTCCAGAAAAAATCGTCATTGTGCATGGTAAGAATCGTTTTTCTTATGGTGAATTACTGACCAATGCCCGGGCCATTGCCCAATGGCTGGTTTCCTCGCAAGGGAGTAAGGGCTTCCGAGCAGCAATCTTAACCGATAACCCCATTGACTATGTGAGCTTGTATTTTGGCATACAGATGGCAGGTGGGGTGGTGGTAGGATTAAATACCCAGACTGCGGAACGATCCCTGGTAAAAACATTATCCGATTGTGCAGCTTCGGTGATTTTTTGTTCATTGAAATATAAAAAATACCTGGAAAAAATTGTCTCGCAGCTCCCAGATCTTTCCCACGTTGTTTGCAGCGATGCATCTTCACAGGATGTTCAGCCACATCTGCCGCAGGATTGGCTTCCCTGGACTGCTGTTATGACAGGGAGTGTAGAGGGTGGCAAGGATAAACCTCCTTCCATCCAGGACTCAGATCTCGCCCAGATCATTTATACCTCAGGCACCACAGGGGATCCGAAAGGAGTGATGCTGAGTCATAAAAATCTGGTGGCCAATACCCTGTCCATAACATGCTATCTCAATTTGACTGCCGAAGACCGGATAATGGCGGTTTTGCCGTTTTTCTATTCCTATGGGAATTCTGTCATGCTTACCCATATTGCGGCGGGTGCAAGTCTGGTGGTTAATCAGAATTTTTTGTATCCAAATGTCATTTTAGATGAGATGGTCGAGGAAAAGGTGACAGGTTTTTCCGGCGTGCCTTCTACTTTTGCCATTTTGCTTCATCGATCCGCAGTGCGTAAATATACGTTGCCTGCCTTGCGTTATCTCACCCAGGCGGGTGCGCCCATGGCTCCCAAGTTGGCCCGTTCATTACGCGATATTTTTCCCGGAGTGGAAATTTTTATTATGTACGGCCAGACCGAGGCCTCGGCGCGCCTGGCATATCTGCCACCTGTTGATTTGGAACGCAAGTCAGGTTCCATCGGCAAGGCGATTCCCGGGGTGGAGCTGCACCTTCTTAATAAAGCTGATGAGCCAGTGAAACCAGGCGAAGTGGGAGAGATTGTTGCCAAGGGTGATAATATTATGGTTGGTTACTGGGGACGACCTGAAGCCAGTGCTGAAGTGTTGAGCTCATATGGCCTGAGAACCGGTGATTTGGCTCAGATGGATGAGGATGGATATCTCTACATCGTCAGCCGGAAAAGTGATATGATCAAATCCGGTTCCCACCGGATAGCCCCTAAAGAGATAGAGGAAATTCTCCAGGAGCATGAGGCTGTTCATGAAGTGGCGGTCATTGGCATTGAAGATGACATTCTCGGACAGGCCATAAAAGCCTGTGTTGTGCTTAAGGAGCCGGACTTACCGTTGAAAAAACTTATCATCCACTGTCGAAAAAATTTACCGGCTTACAAAGTCCCACACCATTTTGAAGCACTAACAGAATTACCCAAAACAGCCACAGGGAAAATCTGTAAAAATAAGCTAAGTTAGGTGCAGGGTTCAAGGTTGGAGGAACACCGATGACAAATATATGCGACCCACCACAGATCTGTTCACAGTGCATTTTGCCTGCAACATTTCCCGGCCTTAGCTTTAATGAAGAAGGTATTTGTAATCACTGTCAAAAATATCGGGGACACACAACCACAAAAACTCAGAAGAAGAAATATGAACAGAAATTTTTAAAATTACTTGAGACAGAGCGCCGCAGCGAAAATTATGATGTTTTAATGGCCTATAGTGGCGGCAAGGACAGCACATACACCCTGGATGTTTTTGTCAACCGCTACAAACTCCGGGTGCTGGCCTTAACCTTTGATAATACTTTTATTTCACAGCAGTCATTTTTGAATATGACAAAGGTGTGCGATGCATTGGGTGCCGATCATTATATAATTCGACCGGCCCGAAAGTTTGTGCGATCGATATTTCGAACAGCGGCCAAGGAAGAACTTTATTCCCCCAAAACTCTCGAACGAGCTTCCACCATCTGCACAAGTTGTATTGGTATGGTGAAGGCCGTTATTTTGCGAACTGCCATTGAAAAACGTATTCCTTTCATTGGCTTTGGCTGGTCACCGGGTCAGGCGCCTGTACAGGCTTCGGTAATGCGGACCAATGCCGCTTTGATGCAAACAACCCAGAAGGCTATTTATGAGCCCCTTCACAACATTGTTGGTGATGCTATAACACCATATTTTGTCACAGAAGAGCAATTTGCCGATCCTGCTGGTTTCCCGTGGAATATTCACCCATTGGCTTTTCTCGATTATAATGAAGAGAAAATTATTGCCCGCATTAAAGAAATTGGCTGGGAAAGACCAAGTGACACAGATCCCAACTCCACAAATTGTCTCTTAAATGCCTACGCAAATTACGTACATCGGTCACGGTATAATTTTCATCCATATGTCTGGGAAATTGCCAATATGGTCCGCACTGGCGTTTTGGACCGGCAGGAAGGAATTGAAAAGATTTATCCACCGGAAAATCAGGTCATGGTGGATTTTGCAATGGACGAGTTGAAATGAATTGGAACGTGATACTGTCGAGAATTATTAAACCTGCTTTTAATATGCCGATTTAAGACTAGGACATTGATTTGGCAAAGTTCATTTTTATCTTTTCCATACTTTTTATTTTGTATGTCTATGCTGGATACCCGGCCCTTGTCGGTCTGTTGGGTAAAATACGGCGAAAGGATATAAAAAAGGCTGATTACGAACCGACCATTTCCATTGTTATTGCTGCATATAACGAAGAAGATTGTATTGGCGCTACTTTGCAGAATAAGCTGGATCTGGATTATCCCAGGGATAAAGTTGAAATAATTGTGGTTTCCGACAGTTCTACCGATAAAACCGAGGAAATCGTCGGACATTTTGCCCAGCATGGCGTGAAATTGATGACCCAAGGTCCGCGGGCCGGCAAAACTTCTGCCCTCAATTTGGCAATTCCTCAAGCAAGTGGGGAAATTATTGTTTTTTCAGATGCAAACTCACTCTATGCCACGGACGCAATCAGGAAAATTGTCCGCAATTTCGTTGACCCTGAGGTCGGCTATGTCACAGGTAAAATGATCTATACCAATCCTGATGGCAGCACTATCGGCGATGGCTGTTCCGCTTATATGAAGTATGAGAATGTCTTACGGGAATACGAGACCCGGGTGGGGTCTGTTGTAGGTGTGGATGGTGGCATTGATGCCATGCGAAAACAGATTCATAGCCAGCTTAATGCCGATCAATTGCCTGATTTTGTCCAACCGTTGAAGGTTGTGGAACAAGGGTATCGTACGGTATATGAGTCTGAGGCCATTTTAAAAGAGGCCAGTTTGAAAGAGCCCGCCGATGAATACAGGATGCGGGTGCGGGTTTCTTTGCGGGCACTTTGGGCCTTGTTTGATATGCGCAGTTTACTCCTTTCGGCGGTAAAGGATCCATTTTTCCCCTGGCAATTATGGTCCCATAAGGTGCTGCGTTACCTCTGTTTTATTTTTCTTTTAACAGCATACTGCTCAAATGCTATTCTGATATCCCACGGTAAGATGTATGAAATGGTGTTTGTCGTCCAAAATATTGCCTGGTTGGGTGCTTTTGTTTCACCATTATTGCAGAAGGCAGGTATGGAGATAAAGGTTCTGTATTTTTGTTATTATTTTGCCCTGATAAATCTTGCTGCAGGGCACGCTTTTATTAAGTTTTTGATGGGGAAAAAACAAGTTATCTGGAATCCTCGTAAAGGATAAGGTGCATTATGAAATCTATTGGTTTGTTTTCATGTCTGGTGGTATTTATGTTGTGTTTTGCAGGGAGCATGGCCATGGCCCAGGAAAAAATAGTCTTCAAAAAAATCCAGGATATCCCTCAGGATAAATGGGAGAAGTTGGCCCAAAAGAAGATATTTTTTGGGCATCAATCCGTGGGTATTGATTTGATGAACGGCATCGCAGATGTTATGGCTGAGAATCCACACATTGGTCTGACAATTCTTGACAAGGCTCCCCAGGGAGAGCTGACCGGTGGAGCATTAACTCATACCAGAGTAGGAAAAAATCGTCAGCCGGAAACGAAGATTGCTGGTTTTATTAATGTCGTTGATCAGCAAATGGAAGGCAGGCTGGATGCGGCATTTTTGAAATTTTGCTATGTGGATGCCAAAAAGGGGACAGATGTAGTTGGGCTGTTTGCAAAATACCAACAAGCAGTACAAGAACTGCAGGCTAAATATCCGGATCTGAAGATAATTCATTTTACCATGCCGTTAAAAGTACAGGAAATCACCTGGAAGACAAAGGTAAAGTCATTACTGGGGCGAGATGTCTGGGAATTGGCCGATAATATTAAGAGAAATGAGTTTAATGCCTTGCTTCTTGATGCATATGCTGGCAAAGAACTGGTTTTTGATATTGCTGCCTATGAAGCAAGCACCGTAAGTGGTGAAGCTGAGGTCTTTAAAAATAAGGGTGAGCCGTATTATGCTCTGCGAAGCGAATATTCCAGTGATGGGGGACATTTAAATACAATGGGGCGGAAGATTATTGCTGAACAGCTTCTTATTTTCCTAGCCGAAAAATTGTAATAATATCTGAATTACAAAGATGTTTTTTTTGTTTTATCAGCTACGAAATACTGGAAAATTGAAATTTTGGAATAATTAATTTCCAAACAAAATAATAACGGATTTTTTATTGGATTACCTGGGAGGAAAATGAAATAATAAAATAAAAAATACTTACAGGTGGGCCCATGAATTCTCTGGGAAAAAAATTTCCTTACTCAATCGTCAGTTGCCCGTCTACGCGTAGATGTACGGTTTGGCTAAATTCTGATTACAAGGAAGAAACTCATGAATTTGCAGTTACATTTTATTGTGTAAGTTCAGGTGAAAAGAAGATATCTACCTTGTCTCGTAGTAAACCATTTGTCGAGTTCGATGGTTTAACTCCAGGTGAGGCTTATTTGCTCACAGTAAAACATATGAGCTTGCCTCGCCAATTTATCTATAAATCCCACAGAGAGAAAATAATCGCTGGGCATGCTGAAAATTCTTTACGGGCCATTGGAGTTGGTTCGGGGCGATGTGGCACAACTTCATTAGCAGCCTATCTGAATGGCATGATGTTCAGTGATGGCGTAAAAGTAGATGCCAGACATGAATCCGCTGCATATCCGATGCTGTACTGCATTATTAACAAGCAGGGGAAGTTCATACCCGAGATAATGAACTCCTTCACCCATAATATTGAGATTGCTCCATATTTTTGGCTTACCCCGGATGTTGTGAAAAGAGCTGGAAAAGTGGTGCAAATAATTCGTGATGGGCGTCTCGTGGTAACTTCCGGCATGACCCGGGGTTGGTATACCAGAAATTCGTTGTGGGACGAGATTAAGCCGGAGTATTCCGGTGGTCAGTTTGAACACTGTTGTCATTATTGGGTAAATTGTTGCAAAGTACTGAAACCTCTTGCCCATGTCACAGTACGTTGTAGAGATATGCAGAACTCTTCTGATACGAGACTGTCATTATTACGTGAACTTGATATCAAAGCGCAGAATAAGCCGTTTCCTAAGAAAAATCTCAGCCGAAAAGACCAGAAAGTTTTTGAATGGCAAGACGAGCACCATGAGATCTTTCATAGAATCTGTGGTCATTATATGGATGAGTATTATCCAGGTTGGCAGTCTAATCCTAGTTCGAATAATTGTATTTAGCTCTTTCTAGCTACTTTTTTTTTCAATGCAGTACATCACGAAATTCCATGAAAGTATGTCGCTATAAGCCAATATACGGTTTACAATGATTCTTTATAAAAGGTGAAATGCAGTGTGCGGAGGGCATTTCACCAGTGATTAGTAATTTAATATGGCCCTGTTGATGACGACAAGATTATCAAAGAATGTTGAAAAATTAGCAATTGATGGAGGGGAACCTATACGTTCTGCAGATGATTTTCTTGTGTATGGTGCACCGCAAATTGAAGAATCTGAAATTAACGAGGTCATTGAATGCTTGCGCAGTGGATGGATAGGTACAGGCCCCAAGGTAAAGCGTTTTGAAGAGGATTTTGCTGCGTATAAAGATACGCGACATGCTATAGCGCTTAATTCTTGTACAGCTGCTCTCCACCTGTCCATGCATGCTCTAGGTATTGGCCCGGGAGATGAAGTGATTACAACTCCCATGACATTTTGTGCCACTGTAAACGCTATTATCCATTGTGGAGCTACTCCAGTTCTAGTTGATTGTGATCGAAGGTCACTGAATATCCTACCAGGGGAAATCAAGAAAAAGATCACCGAGAAAACAAAGGCCCTGCTGCCGGTCCATTTTGCCGGCCGATGTTGTGATATGGACTCCATTATGGAAATAGCAGAGGCTCACAATCTTCTGGTCATAGAAGATTGTGCCCATGCTATTGAGGCTGAATACCGGGGTGTTAAGGCCGGTATGTTTGGTGATATGGGTTGCTTCAGTTTTTATGTGACAAAAAATTTAGTCACCGGCGAAGGGGGAATGATAGTTACGGACAATGATTTTTACGCAGAAAGGATAAAAATACTTGGCTTGCATGGAATGAGTAAAGATGCCTGGAAACGTTTTTCAGATAAAGGCTATAAGCATTATCAAGTAGTCCATGCTGGTTTTAAATATAATATGATGGATATTCAGGCTGCCATGGGAATTCACCAGCTGCAACGGATACATGCAAACTGGTTGAGAAGAAAGAAAGTGTGGGAGCTGTATAACCAAGCATTTGCCGATTTACCTTGCGTTACACCTTTAGAGCCGGAGATGGATACGAAACTTGCTTACCACCTTTATCCGGTTCTTGTTGATATTGAAAAACTGCATAAAACAAGGGATTGGGTGCTCGAGGCCCTGACAGCTGAGAATATAGGCATTGGTGTGCATTATCTCCCTATTCATTGGCATCCCCATTACCAAAAGACATTCAACTGGCAAGTAGGAGATTTTCCAAATGCGGAATGGATTGGAGAGCGGACGTTGTCGCTTCCTCTCTCAGCTGCATTAAGTGACAATGATGTTGACGATGTTATTGCTGCATTTCGCAAAGTGTTGCTTAACTGAAGAGTACAAATGATCATATGAAAAAATGGAATAAATGATATGAGTAAACCCACCATCGCCCATGTTTGTCAGACCTATCTGCCAATAACCGAAACATTCATATATCGCTATCTCACCTCTTTTACGCGTGTTCAACCCGTTGTCTTGGCCGAGAAAAGAGAAAATGTAGATGACTTCCCCTTGGATGGGGATATTTACGATTGTTCCAATGCAAAGTTTTCTCTTCCTTGGTTAATCAATGGTATTGCTAAAAAGTTATCTGGAGATGATGATTTTTGTCGCTCAAGAGTATTGAAAAAATCTGGAGCTTCACTTCTCCATGCTCATTTTGGTCCTGTTGGGTATGGCCTTCTATGTCAAAAGAGGCAGCTGGGTCTCCCTCTTGTCACCACCTTTTATGGCTATGATATGTCGAGACTGCCTGAAGAAGCGGTGTGGCGGGAAAGGTATGATGAGTTGTTTCGGCAAGGGGACCTTTTTCTGGTTGAAGGCAGTCATATGAAAAAAGGACTCATGGCAATAGGGTGTCCTGAGGAAAAGATTGCAATACAGCATATTGCCATTGATATGAAGCTCTTCCCCTTTAGGGAAAGGTTGCCTAAAAAAGAGGATAAGGTAATCCTGTTTTTCTGCGGGAGACTTACAGAAAAAAAGGGTCTTGTCTATGCTTTAATGGCATTGAAAGAGATCGTCTCTTCATTTCCCAATATTGTTTTACGGGTGGTGGGTGATGGTGATTTGCGGCATGAATTGGAAGCATTTATTAAAGAAAAAAACCTGGGCGAATATGTGGAGATGCTTGGTTTTCAGTCCCATGAAGTGGTGTCCCAAGAAATGGCCCAGGCTGACATATATATCCAGCCAAGTGTCACTGCCGCAAGCGGCGATACAGAGGGAGGGGCGCCCACCATACTTTTAGAGGCCCAGGCTGCCGGGGTTCCTATCCTTGCAACCCAGCATGCCGATATTCCGGAAGTTGTTGTTGATGGAGACTCCGGGTTGCTTTCACCGGAAAGAGATTGGCAGCAGTTTGCTGCGAATCTCGTATATCTCTTGGAGCATCAGGAAAAATGGAAAGAATTCGGCAAAGCTGGACGTAGCCATGTGGCGGCCCAGTATGATATTGAAAAAGAAGTTGGAAAATTAGAAAATCTATATTTTCAGCTTCTCTCGTGACCGAACACAAGAGTAGGATTCTTAATGCATTTCAAAACGTAATTGCTTTACGAATGGCCTCCCCATATTATAAAATTCCTTTTGAGTGGCAGCGGATATGGTCAATGCTCGGCTGGGCCCTGATTTTATTTTTGGTGATGAACCAATTCTCATTAAGTGACATGGAGGAAGTGGCTGTTTGGTTGACCCAGGCTTTCGCTTAACCTGTGGAGAATATCTTCGTTTTATTGCACTTTGATAAAATAAAAGAGGGCAAGCTAATAAACTATTCATTGGCTAATATAGTTTTATTGATAGAAGGGGCGTAAAATTTGTTTTGGAGTACCGTTTTTATCGCCGGCTTGATAGCGGTGGATATTTTCCCTCGAAATAAATGTGTTGAGGTATGGAAGGAAAAGTCTTTGGAGCCAATTTTTAATAGCTGAAACGGTCTTGTCTAATCAGCGAAACACCCACAAGGTAGAATGACTGCAACCTATAACCTGATAAATTTTGGATTTAACCCCTGGAGTAAGTTCTGGAAACGGAACCAGACTATTATGTATATGCTTGCTCAAGAGGAAAAGGTAAAGCAGGCATTGTTTGTCAATTCTGAAGTCTGGTTGAGTGATTTGATTCACGATACTGCCAATGTTTTTTCACAACCACAATGCAATAGATGGAAGACTCTTATTCCTCGACGCATGACACCTAAAATTACAGCTTTTTCACCGGTGAAACTGCCGCTCATGGCAACATTCACTTTTATGAAAAACTTTTCAGACCAGCGCAGCAAAAGGATCCTTGCGAAATTCACCGAAAACCCCTATGTGCTCATTCTCAACGATCCACGACCGCCGGTGCAAGAACTGGTGAGTTCATTGGTTGAGCGAGCTGCAGTGACTCTTTTTGATTGGTCCGATGATTTTGTAGAGTTTTCTAATAATGAAAATGAACGCCGTATCTGCCGGGATATCTGTAAATTTTATTGTCAGCAATCTGATGTGGTCTTGACCATTAATGATGAGCTGCGGGACAGGGCACGGAGTTATGGCTGTACAGCGGTGACCATTCCCAATGCCACCAATTTTTTCACCTTTCCACCATCATCCCATACCAAGGGAATTAAGAATCGGATCTCTGGATTGGGTAAGCCGGTTATCGGCTATATTGGTTGGCTCAATGGATTGCGATTGGACTTGGATCTTATTGCCCATGTTGTAAAAGAGCGTCCCCATTGGCAGTTTGTATTTATGGGGCCCAAAAGTGAAGAGGCACCCTTGGGGAATGAAATACCTGCATTGAAAAATGTTCATGTCTGGGAGCCGGTGCCTTATGAGGAATATCCTGCCTATTTAGCCGGTCTGGATGTCTGTATATTGCCAAATAAGATTAGCGCCCATACCAAAGGCAATGATCCCATTAAGATTTACGATTACCTGGCCAGTGGCAATCCGGTTGTGACAACCCAAACAGCGGGTACTGCCCGTTTTAAAGAAGACATCGGCTGGGCTGAAGATAAAGATCAATTCCTTGCTTATCTAGATAAAGCCGTGGTTGAGCAAAGTGAAACGGCAAGGGAGAAACGGGAGACCCTCGCCAGGGAGCATTCCTGGCAAGAACGTATTAAAGAAGTGTTTCGGGCTGTTGAGCCGGTTTGGCCTAAAGCAGGTTAGAGTTAATTATAATTGCTTCTAATTAATGAGGCTGATGCTGTGGCGGAACAGAATAAAAAAATTCGCGTCTTGATGTTGTTGCTGGAATACCACCCGGTATTTTCCGGCCATGCCATTTATCTGCAGCAACTCATTAAACACCTGCAAAAGATGAATTGTGAGGTGGCTATTCTTGCTGCTGATTACTATACCTTGCCAGCCCATGATGTGTTTGACGGAGTTGATATTTACCGGTTCAATCTCACCCAGACCGAGCGAAAATGGGAAATTAAACTTGCCTTTCGGGTGATCCGGTTTTTACTCAAACACAGAAAACTCTACGACATTCTCCACATCCATGGCCATCTCGATATTTATGGTCTTCTTACACTTTTCAATCGATTAACCGGTAAACATACAGTTTCCCAAATGGTTCTTCTGGGTGCGGATGATCCCATGGCGGTCAATGAGCAATATCGTTTCATGGGAATGCGCTATAAAATTCTTTCACTCATGGATCAGTTCCTCTGTATTTCAAAGGCCATAGCCAAAAGCTATGAAACCTTTGGCTTACCCATGGATAAACTCACCTATATCCCCCAGGGTGTTGATGTTGAAAGATTTCATCCTGTTAAGGTAGAGATGAAAATACAATTGCGGGAAAAATTGGGCCTGCCTGTGCAAAGCAAGCTGGTTGTATTTGTGGGCGCGGTTGTTAAACGGAAGGGGCTGGATCACCTGGTGGATGCCTGGTCAAAAGTGCAAAAGCACCATCCTGAGGCAGTGTTGGTTTTGGTGGGGCAATATGAATTCTCTGAGATTGATGTGAATCAAAAGCCATTGGAGCTCTTTGTAGAGCAATTACGGCAAACTATTCGGACAAACCAGAGCACCGTAGTATTTACAGGTCGGCAGGACCAGGTTGAAGAGTACCTGCAATGTGCTGATATTTTCGTTCTCCCTTCCAGAAAAGAGGGCTTCGGTAATGTAATTCTTGAAGCCATGGCTTGTGGTCTTCCTGCAATAGTCACCTATATGGATGGTGTTGCAACAGAAACCGTGACTCCCGGGCGTAATGGGTTTATTGTGAATAATGTGAACGAGTTGGCCGACACTCTCACCACTGTGCTGAGTGATAAAGAACTGGCAGATAAGATGGGTGAAAATGGTCGTCAAAAGGCCTGTGACACCTTTGCTCTTCCTTATATTGCCGGGCAATACCGACAGTTGTACGAAAAGATCATGCCCCCAGATAAGTAGAGTTATTCTGGAAACGTATATATGACCGGCGAAAATTCAAAAATCCGGATTGCTTACCTGATTGATACAATTGCTTGTGATACTGCCGGCACCCAGAAGCAATTGCTGGAAACCATCAAGCGCCTTGATAGCCGTAAGTTTATCCCCCATCTCATATGTCTCTGGGAATCCGCATGGATGAGGCAAAATGACTTGCCCTGTGCAACCACAGTGCTTGGTTATAGAGGATTTATAAAACCCAACTTTTGGCGGGTCATAAAACAATTCACAGAGCTTATTGCCCTGCATCGTTTTCATATTATTCAGACATTTTTCGAAGATTCTATTTTTGTGGCTTTTATTGCCGGTGTACTATCCCGTCCGCAACCTGTCTTACTGTCGAGTCGGCGTGACATGGGATTGGGGGTCGCAAATCAACCGTGGTATCATCACCTTTTTTCCATGGCTCTTCCTCTGGTGAATAAGAAATTTGCCGGTATTGTCACAAATAGCGCCAATGTGGGAACGTATGTATGTGCGAAGGAAAAAGTCCCTGCCGGAAAGATTAAAGTTATTCATAATGGCATTGATATTCCTGCAAGAACTGACGACGTGCCACAGATATTTAAGGATCATCCTGGTGATCTCTGGGTGGGGATTGTGGCAAGCCTGACTCCGGTAAAACGCCATGATGTGTTGCTGCAGGCCATGGCTCTGGCAGGTCATTCTGGTCCAGGAGGAAAAGTCCGACTTCTTCTTCTGGGTGACGGGCCGGAACGGGAGAAACTCCATGCTTTGGCAGAGCAGTTGGAAATTAATGATAATGTTCATTTTGCCGGGGCGGTGAAGAACGTGTCAGCTTATCTATATCAATTGGATGTCGGGGTGTTGTGTTCGGACCGAGAAGGTCTTTCCAATGCCATTCTGGAATATATGGCCTGTGGGTTGCCAACAGTAGTGACAGCAGTTGGTGGCAATGTGGAACTTGTTGAAGATTCAAACGGCCTGTGTGTTCCACCGGATGATCCGGAGGCAATGGCTGAGGCACTGGACAGATTGATTGGAGATACACATTTACGAGCCAGATTGGGTAAAGGAGCTCGCCAGAAAATTGAGCAGACTTTTTCCTGGCAGCGTGCCATGGAAGAACTGGAAACCTATTACCATGATTTAGTTCTTGAGAAATGTACTTGGGCAAGGGAAGAGGCCTGATGATTCCAGCCAAGCTCCGTCGTTTATTTTTTGAACCACTTTTTTTAAAAAAGGCCGGTAGTCCGCTTTTACCGTATTGGCGGGAATTGGAAAAAACGCAATATTTGAGTTGTGCTGAGCTTGAAAGAGTTCAATGGCAACGTTTACAAAGTATCTGGCAATTTATCTGGCAGAACAATTCTTTTTACAAAAAACGTTTTTTAGAACATGGCCTTACAGAAAAAAGCCTTAAGAGCCCCGAAGATATTGCCCTGCTTCCCATTCTCACAAAAAATGAAATTCGGGCCCATACCACAGAAATGATCTCTGATGGTTTTACCAAGGACTCGTTGTTGCATTTCAAAACCGGTGGTTCAACCGGGAAAGCATTGGATATTTTTATCACCGAAGAATGCAGTGAGTTACGTAATGCCTGTGCCCGCAGGCATGATCGCTGGACCGGTTGGGAACCCGGCGAGGCCATCGGCGCTGCCTGGGGTAATCCAAAGCTTCCTCAGACTCTGAAAGAAAAGTTGAAGAATTACCTGGTGCAGCCCTTTATATATCTGGACACAATGGCTGTTAGTTCCAAGTCTGTTACAGATTTTGCCAAGCAATGGCATAACGTAAAACCCACTCTTCTTTTTGGCCATGCCCATTCGCTCTATATTTTGGCTCAACATGCCGAAAATGCTGATATTCAAGAGATTCAGCCCAAAGGGATTCTTTCCACTTCCATGATGCTTCTTCCCCATGAGCGAGCGCTCATCGAAAAGGTTTTCAAATGCAAGGTGACAGACCGCTATGGCTGTGAGGAGGTGAGCCTTATTGGTTGTGAATGCGAGAAGCATGATGGAATGCATATGAATATCGAGCATCTGGTCATTGAATTTTTGGACGATGACGGCGGAAAAACACCACCAGGAGAGCCGGGTAATATTATTGTGACCGATTTGATGAACCAGGCCATGCCGTTTATGCGCTATAAAGTGGAAGACATGGCAATTCCATTGGAAAGGCGGTGTTCATGTGGCCGAGGCCTGCCGCTCATGGGTAAAATTGCCGGCCGGGTGGCTGATTTCCTTATTAAAAAAGATGGTACTCGCATAGCCGGCGTTTCTTTGATTGAGAATACATTGACGAAAATAAATGGCATAGACCAACTACAAATAATCCAGGAATCCGGTGAAGAGATTATTTTAAACGTCGTCCCTGGGAAAAAATACAGCCATGAAAACCGTGATGAATTAATTAGTTATTTTACTGAGTTATTTGATAATCTGGTTACAATACAGGTTGTATTGGTAGATGAAATTAAACCGGAAAAATCGGGCAAGTTTAGGTTTGCTATTTGCCGGATTAATCAATAGGAATGGTTCATTTTTGAATGAAAAATATATTTCATTTTATAGATAGCGGAGGCGTTTACGGGGCAGAAAGTGTTATTCTTAACCTTTCCCGTGAGATGTTGAAAAATCCGGCATATAGGCCGGTGGTGGGGTGTATTGTTTCGTCTCGGGATGAGCAGGTGGAGCTCTTTGACCTGGCCCAAAAAATGGGAATTAAGGCGGAAAAAATAGTTATTAATAATTTTCGGTTTCTTCTTGATGTCGTGCGGGTGGCTTCGACCTTCAGAAAAATGGACATCGATCTTATTCATTCCCATGGCTATAAACCTTCTGTTGTTGGTTTTATTGCCCATTTAATGACATCCATACCGTTTATTGCCACTTGTCATCTTTGGTATTTGGGGGGCGATCGTCCTTTCAAACAGAAGATCATGACAAAACTTGAATTATTCTTGTACAAATACTGTCGACATGTCATCGGCGTTTCCCAGCCTATTAAAGATTTTCTCATGGGTGTTGGTGTCTCTGCAAAAAAAGTTTCTGTCATAAAAAATGGAATATATCTCGACGACTTCAGGGAAATGCCTGATGAAAATAAACTGCTTTCATTGAGAAAAAAACTAGATATAAGTGATGATGCCTTGGTTCTGGTGAATACCGCCAGACTAACGGAACAGAAGGCGCAGCATAATTTGATCCTTGCGGCTAAAGAGTTGAAAGAAAAGCAGATTAAGGCGGTTTTTCTCATTGTTGGTGAAGGTGAGTTGCGATCTGATCTTGAAAAAGAAATTGAGTGGAAAAATCTAAGTAATGAAGTGCGATTGCTGGGTTTCTGTGAGGATGTGAAAGAGCTCCTTTTTTTGGCCGATGGGTTTGTTCTTCCTTCATACGATGAGGGTCTCCCCATAAGCCTTCTTGAGGCCATGGCATGTAAATGTCCAACCATAGTAACTCCGGTTGGCGATATTCCAGACATTGCAGTCCATAATGAGACAGCCCGGGTAATCCCAGTTGATGATGTGGATGCTATTGTTGAGAATGTTGTCTGGTTATGGACCCATGTCGCAGAAAGAGAAAAGATGGCAGAGAAGGCCTTCCAGAG
This sequence comes from uncultured Desulfobulbia bacterium, assembly GCA_964443295.1. Taxonomy (GTDB): domain Bacteria; phylum Desulfobacterota; class Desulfobulbia; order Desulfobulbales; family CG2-30-60-27; genus CAYUCH01. The sequence goes on from CAYUCH010000012.1 coordinate 22,883, forward strand.
GGTTGATAAGCACTATTCATCTGCAGCTATGTGGGCGGCATATGAAAAAATGTATACGGATCTGCTTTCCAATAAAAAACCTGAGTAAGGAACAACGGTAAATTCGTTGGGTTGACAATGGTGTTTAGAAAAATATTGGCAAAGATATTCAACCTGTTTGGCAAGATCATGCAGCGGAATTCGAATTTTCTTTTCAGGAGGATTTTGTCTACACCGGTTATCACCACAGATCCGGCCTCAAAAGTGAAGTTGTACTGTGCCCTTAATAAAGAAAATTGCCGGGCGTACATCTTGTCGGCAAAATCTTTTTTGCGTTTTTATCCCGACGTTGCTGTGATTGTGCAAAGTGACGGAAGCTTGGATGATACATGTGTGCAGGAAATTAAGGATAGTATCAAAGGGTCAATTGTCTACAGTAAAGAAGATATGATGAAGAATATCTCTGAAAAGGCTGACTCTCAACTTCTTGGCTTGATTCCTGGAGCTGAAAAATATGAAGAAGCCACTTCAGTAAAGATTATGTATTTGAAGTTTCTCAATGTGATTTTTAGATTCAATGGTGAAAAGGTAGTGATCATTGATTCCGATCTTATTTTTATTCGTCCACCGGAAGAAATAATTCAGTGGATTAAAGAACCATATAGCCATGATTTCTATGGTGAAGGGAGTAATGAAAGAGCTGAAAAATACTATAAAATGGGCTTTCAATTCACATCCCTGGATGTGGCCAATTTCAGTTCCGGAACCATTGGTGTTGGTGGAACTGTTTCCCAGGAAGAGTTAGTTGAGATTTTTCAACGCATTCAAAAGCATGGTCCGGCAGTTTTTTATGCCTGGGAGCTTGAGCAGGCTCTTTGGGCCATAGTCATGTCCAGGCGTGATAATCCTCTCAATCTCGATGAATTGCGCGAGGTGTACATCGGTTCCGGATGGCGTCCGTATCATGAATTACGGGAAAAGGCCATTTTGGCACATTTTGCCGGTGCTTTTCGTTTTAAGAATTTTCGCTATTTACGTTTGGCCCGTGATGTGATGGATGAAATGTGTGATACCCATTAATAAAGACCGAGTCGCACAGGATTTACTGATATTTCTTTGCTATGTTGAAAATTACTGAATATCCGCAGGTCAATAAAGTCGTTACGGGTTTATTCTGCCTGTATGTCATTATCTGGCATTTGGAAGTGGCCAAGAGGTTTCCTGCTTTGGCCAACTTGCGTTTGGAGTTTCTCCTTGGCAGTATTCTTATTCTCCTTGGCTGTCTGGCAATACTGAACAAACCAGCTTCCCACTCGGAAGATGAACCATTCATGGCACAAGGTCTACCAGGTGCTATTTTTCTCTTTTTACTGGTCCTCGGCTTTAATCTTTTTCTCTCACGAGATTTTAATCTCTCCTGGGAGTTGTTTTTTAATCGGGTGGTGAAATTTGCCTGTATGACTTTTTTTCTATCCACATTCGTTTTTTCACCAACCCACCTGCGACTTTTTTTTGCCTCTGCATTTTTAGCCTACTTGAAAGTTGGCCAAGAAGCTTTTTATGGGAAGATTTCCGGCAGTATGGTTTGGGAAAATCAGGGAATTATGCGATTACATGGAACCCAAGGTTCCATGTTCGGCCACCCCAATTCGTTGTCCGGAAAAACCTTGGGTATACTGCCCTTTATGTATTATCTCTTTCCGTTTTTGCAAAAATATTGGAAGGCATTAATTCTGGTCTTCCTTGTTTTTGCTGGCAATATTCTAGTGTTCACCGGGTCAAGAACAGGATATATCGTCTTTTTGGTTATGCTGGCCCTGATATTCTGGCACTCGAAGAATAAAGGAAAAATAATATTGATTTTTTCTGTCCTGATCATGGTTGGATTTCAATTTATCCCTGAGCAGTATAAAGAGAGGTTTACATCATCTTTTTCCGGTCAAGAAGCAGAGGGGGCATCAAAACGAACTCGGATAGGACTCATTGAGGACTCCTGGATGGTTTTTTTAGAGAATCCTGCCGGAGTGGGTATGGGGTGTTTCAAATTGGTGCAGGCTGAGGCTGGGCGTAACGATCAGGACACCCATAATTTATACTTGGAACTCTTAGCCGAAACAGGGATTCAGGGCTTTGTCTGTTTTTTTCTGATGATCCAAAAAATTATGACTTCTCTGAGAGGGTTGGAAAGAAAATTTGGAGAGAAAAGAAAAAAATTAGCTCATCTGATGGAGAGAAAAAAAATATCAGAGGAAGTCCAAAAAATTATGACACAAAATATTCACGATCTAGGTTTTTTAGCAGCTGTGTGTGCTGGAACCAGTCTTTTTGTTTATCTCCGATTATTTCTAGGTCTTTTTGGACATGATCTGTTGGAATTATATTGGTGGATTGCAGCAGGACTGGCGCTGGCTTTAAGTAATATCTACCAGACCACTACTAAACGAGTTAATGAATTGGTAAGAGCGGCTGAAGAGTTTGAGTCTCTGCCTGAAAATGAATTTGTTGAATTGTAGTTAAATTTTTTTTTTGTGCCTCTTATTGGGTGGTAGTGAACTTCATGTGTGGAATTTGGGGTGTTTTCGACAAACAAAGAAGTCTTGCCGGTGATGTATTACTCAACCACATTGGCAAGGAGATGTTGTCTCATCGTGGCCCGGATGGTTTTGGATCCTACACAGATGAAACCGTGTTGTTGGTGCATAGGCGGCTCAGCATTATTGACTTAGCCGGTGGAAGCCAGCCTATTTATAATGAAGACAAATCGAAATGTATTATTTTTAATGGTGAGATATATAATTTTAAAGCCCTTAAAGATATTCTTCTGAAAAAGGGACATCTCTTCAAAACCAATAGCGACACAGAAGTAATTATCCATGCATACGAACAATGGGGCGAAGGATGTGTTGATCATCTCAGGGGGATGTTTGCGTTTGCCATATGGGATGCAAAGGACAAAAAACTTTTTATTGCTCGTGATCGTTTAGGCATTAAGCCACTCTACTATGCCTTGGTTGGCGATAAATTTTATTTTGCTTCAGAAATTAAGGCTATTCTTGCGCATCCAGGCTTTCCACGTGAAATGGATCAAGATGGGCTCGCTGCTTATTTTTCCCTGTCGTATATCCCGGCGCCATTATCTATTTTCAAGCATATCAAGAAACTACCAGCTGGCCATTGTCTCAGCATGACTCACGAAAATCTGCAGGTCAGAAAATACTGGGACGTGCATTTTCAGCCTGATGATAGCAAGACAGAAACAGCTTGTTGGAATGATTTTATCGATATATTTCAAGAAGCTGTCGACTTGCGGATGATATCCGATGTACCCATTGGGGCGTTTCTTAGTGGAGGAGTGGACTCGGGTCTTGTGGTGGCCCTCATGAGCCAGTTGAGTAAAGATCCTGTGCAGACATTTTGTATGGGATTCGGCGGTAATGTCGGGGGATATCTCGATGAGAGGAATTTGGCTTCACTCGTGTCCAAGAGATTTGGAACCCATCATCGAGAATTTGAGGTGCAACCAAATGTCGAAGGAATATTAGAAAACTTGGTGGGGGCCTTTGATGAGCCATTTGCCGATGATTCCGTTATTCCGTCCTACTATCTCAGTAAAATTACCAGAGAGAATGTTACCGTTGCCTTGTCTGGTCTTGGAGGGGACGAAGTTTTTGGTGGCTATGAACGCTATCTGGGTTTTAAACTCAGCAATGTATACACCCTTTTGCCACGTTTCATTCGGGAAAATGTCGTTCGCAGATTTGTTGAGAAAATTCCGGAGCGTTCAGATGGCCATTATACAATTAATCATCTGAAGCGTTTTGTCAGAGGGGCCTCCATGCCTCCAGACCGGCGGTATTATGAGTTTATCTCCACAGTGAATGACGGGAAAAATACAAGTATTTTTAATAATTCCAACGAATTGGCAAATAGTTTTTCCCATTGCCAGCAAATGTGCCTCGATCTCTATAATGCTGCAAATGCTGAAGATCCGTTAGATAAAGTATTCTATACCGATATTAAAAGTTACTTGCCGGAAGATATTTTAGCCCTCACTGATAGGGTGAGTATGATGCATTCATTGGAAGTAAGGGTACCTTTCATTGACCATAAATTGATGGAATACTGTGCAACTATTCCAAATTCAATGAAGATAAAATTCAAAACCAAGAAGTATCTCTTACGAAGAGGAGCGAGTAATTACCTGCCCAAGAGAATTTTAAATCATCGCAAGCAAGGGTTTGCATCACCTATGACCCAATGGATAAATAATGATTTGAAAAAATATATAGGAGAGATTTTAAGTAAAGAGAACATTGAGAAGAGTGGAGTGTTGAATTATCAACGAGTACAAGAAATATTGACCGAACATTATAACCGCGTGGAAATCCACGATAAACTTATTTGGTCAATGGTTATTTTTCAAACCTGGCATAAACGGTATATGCAGGAGCGATAGATGGATTTTTCTATCATCATCCCAACATTTAATTCAGCACAGTATATAACTGCATGTCTTGAGGCAATGAATACGCTTCAGTATGATGAAAGTCGGTATGAAATCATCGTTGTAGATGGAGGTTCGACAGATTCCACCTTGGATATGATCTCCCAATTCCCGAAAGTACATGTTGTAAGCTCGACAAATATCAGTATTTCCAACAGTCGAAATATAGGAGCTCGCAAAGCAACCGGTAATGCACTTGTATTTATTGATTCGGATTGTCTGGTTGATGCAGAATTATTGAATAAGGCTGAAAAGCATTTAGTTGATTTTGAATGCTGTGGAGCTTTTTATAAAGCATCGGGAAGGCAAGGTTGGGTTGCACGGACTTGGCTTGCAGCCGAAGGAAAACAGACAGGGCTAGTAAATTGGATTACTGGAGGAACGTTAATCGTAAGAAAGGAGTTTTTCACCATTGTTGGTGGATTTAACGAAGCTTTACAGACGGAAGAAGATGAAGATTTTGGACACCGGGTGAGGCTGCATGGTGGAAGTTTAATGAATGATATGGCCATGGCCTCGGTGCATTTGGGCCAGGCTGATTCACTCTCCAGTTTTTTTAAAAAAGAAGTATGGCGTGGCATGTCTCTTGTTAAACCTGTTTTTGGCGATAATGTTGGAAAATACTCTGTATTTGATCTGGCAATTATCGGCTATTTGCTGAATTTTCTAAGTATTTTCATTTTTCTTCTCATTGGCTTTCCCCTCTTTTTCTGGGCAACAGTGGCAATTTGTTTTTCTTTGCCTTTACTTCTGGTGTTGCGAAAGATGTGGCAAACAGGTCAGTGGCAATATTCATTACTGATGTATGTTTTGTATTTGGTATTCTTAATGGCAAGAAGCTATTCATTATTGCGGCATAATCAGTTTAGAGTCCTTTTTTTTCGAGGAATTGTGTGAAGCTATTGGGAGTAAATGTTTAAAAAAATTTAATGACAGTATAAAAAATAAAACATCCTCTGATTTTTTTGCCTGTGATATACTTAAAATATGAAGTATTGCTACGGGGGAGTATCGTTTTCTTGAGAATTAGTTGTGTGATTATAGCTGGTTAGAGTTTTTTGAGATGAATAAGTTGACGAAGGTTTAATTTTTTCTGTAAATTTCAATACTGGCACATTTATTGCTGTCTTATCTATGTATGGGTTGTAGGTTTGTATTCTGAATTATTTTTGATGAGGTGCACTAATGAATAAATCTGCCATGATGACGAGATGTTGGCAGTTGCTAGCGAGTTGTCTTTTTTTGTTTTTATTTTGCTCGCTGGCGTATGCCGCGCCTAGCGTCACATCTGTAAGTGGTGAGCTAGGACATGATAGTTCAATAGTTATATCCGGTTCGGACTTTGGCAGTAAAGCACAGGCCTCTCCCGTTGCTTGGGATAATCTTGAGGATGGTGCATGCGACACTACTGCTACCGCTGGATCATGGACTAGAGTAAATGATCTCTCTATTTCGACAAACAATCAACGGCATGGCAATAGTCAATACAATGCTGGACATAATTTCACCTCTGAAGCGTGGGCGAATTTTACAGGAGGGTCTGATTCGCCTAAATGGTTTGTTCAATATTGGTTCTATCTTGAAAACGACTTTGATTTTTCAAGTAACATTAATAATAACCTTGGAAATATTAAGATATTCAGGCTTTGGTCCTCCGGTGCTGGTGCGAACAATCTGCGAGTTCAGTTGCTAAGTCGGTATACCTCAGATCTTGTAGTGGAGAATGCTGACCAAAATCATGGTGGGTATGGAGTAGGCTGGACACCTGTAAATTCACGATATGATACGCTTAATGAGACGTTTGGGCATTCTGCACCTAGTGAGGTTTTAGGCGGTGACCTAGGTTGGAGGACATACCCGAGTGATTTGAGAACAGGTTCGTGGCACCTCTTTCAATTCCAGGTTGAAGAAAGTTCGGTTGGAAATTATGACGGCACCTTCAAATGGTGGATAAACGGAGCATTGGTTGTTGATGTTGATGATATCAGGACAAGAACGTCAAGTCAGTCATCTTCTATGCGACCTCTTGTTGTTGGATGGTATAATTCCCATGGTAATGGCGCTGATGGCAATGACCATTTCTACTTAGATGATGCTTATATTGATAATTCCTGGGCACGTGTTGAAATTGGTAACCGATCTACATATGAACAATGTACCGTGAGAGAGATTCAGAATCCTACAAGCTGGTCCAATAATTCAGTATCTATCATAGTTAACCAAGGGCAATTTCAAAACGGTCAAGTAGGTTATCTGTATGTTATTGATGAAGATGGCGATCCAAGTCCTGGATATCGTTTTACTTTTGGCGATAGTGGCGGAGGTGGTGGGGGACCGGTGGATAACCCTCCCACTGTGACAATATCTTCACCTACTACAGATTCAACCTTTGCAGTTGAAAGTACCCCAATCACCCTTGCTGGAAGCGCCTCCGATGACCAGGGTCTTACGGAAATTTCTTGGTCAAATAATAGGGGTGGGAGTGGTATTGCAACAAATCAGTCTGGTGATTGGACAAGTTGGAATGTTACAAACCTTGGTTTACAGGAAGGGGATAACATAATTACCATCACTTCAACAGACACTGGTGCTCAGAATAGTACAGATACTCTTACAGTCACCTACACTTCTGGCGAAACACCACCACCTCCTCCACCTTCTTCAAACTCATGGGATGCCACCACACAATTAGGTAATTCCAATTGGCAGGATTCAAGTGTTACTTATTGTGTTCGGTTACTTGTTGAAGGTGCCAGTATTTCTGAATCTGGCAGTATGGTGCAACTTGGATTTCAGGGTCGTTCTTCGGGGAGTTATTCCATTCGCAAGGTGTCCATTGCAGAACGAGATACTACTGGTGCTGTTGGTGATGTGGTTGACTCCACCTGGACCCGGGTAACATTTGATGGACAGAGTGAATCTTCCTGGGGAAGTAGTTCAGTTACTGTCAATGCTGGAGATGAAAAATTCAGTGATTCTGTGCCTTTTTTCCTTGAGGCAGGAAAAGACTATTATGTGACATTTAAAATTGATTCTCCTTCAGTCTACCTGGATCCTCCTTCTTCATATCGAGAGCTGTATTTTTCCAGCGCAGATCACACTGATGATGTGGATTGGTCGGGAAATGGATATAGCTTAACCCAGGACTATCATGCCCTTTCATCTATTGTTGCAACAGGAACTCCTTTGTCGCAACCTGAAATTGTTGATATTGTCATTCAGCCGTAATAGATAAGCCTACATAACTTTTAAAGGGGGCATTAACAGAATCATCTGTTATGCCCCTTTTTTCATTGCCGTACAAATTTTAAAAAGTGTGGATAAAAAGCCTCGATAAACTGTTCACCTGTTAAAAGAGCTTGAGTTGGTTCGTTTTTTTCAATTGGTATGGTGAGGCGGACGAAGGCATTATCTTCTCTTTGATGCAATAGCCGAGCGTGTAAGGTATTTATTTTTTGCATGAATGTGCCTGGCGATGTCTTGTCGAATGCCTGGAACCAATACAAGATCAATTCCTTGCGATCGTTTCTTTCGGCGGTCATTTGGGCGAAATGAATGGTGTCTTGGTCAACAATAAAAGACAGTGATGTTTTGTTTGATAATGTCCAGCCTTGTCCAGGAAAACAAACAAGGGGAGAATGGGCCTCACCTATCTTTGAGGAGGAAAGGTAATATCCAATATAGAGACTGACCGTTTTTTGTTTTTTTGAAAAGGTTTGATAGATGTAGTCGTCTAAATTCAATGCCTTAATAATAGTATCTTCAACAGGAATGTGGCGGATCGAATGCCACCCTTCAAGGGATTCTACGGCATGACTTAGAGTTGTGTTTTTTACTCTATTATTGGAACGTGGAAAGCAATGAATAAAAAGACCCGTTACAACAAGGCATATGATAAGGGCTGCTATTTTATTTCGGTTATAGTGTCCCAATGGGCCAATACTCCTCTCAAAATTGCCACTAAAATTAACGCCAGAACAAAAATTGCAGTTCCAAAAAACGAATGCAAGGCACCTGCTGTCAGATCTACACTATAAAAGTGCAAAGCAATAATCATTGCTACCACCCGCACAATATTTACTGCAATGGCCACCGGTACACCGGAAAGAAAAAGAAGCGTTCTGAGCAGATTTGACCGCAGTGTGAAATAGGCAAAGAGAACACTGAGCCCCAACAATGAGACCATCGAACGAAGTCCACTACATGCTTGCACCACTTCTAGGGTATGTTCTGGGATATGGATGATATTCCCCTCTCTTAGTATAGGCACCGCCATTAAACTTGTCAGCCAGACACTGGCTTTTGAAACAAGAAGTTGTAAAGGTATCGTTAAAGTGGCATACACCTGGGCAGGGGCAGGTACCATAAAAAACAGAAGAAAGAGGGGGAAAATGATTATTTGTAAGACATTTCTTCCGTATAAAAACCAGGTGGACGAGATTAAAAACAAAATCATGCTGTAAGAGGAAACGGTGGCAATCCCGGCGAGATGAGCAAAGATGTATATGAAAACTGAAACCAAAACCAATGGAAAAATCAACCAAGAGGGATGCGCGGTGGAGTTGGCCAACTCTGTTCTTTTTTGCCAGATTATAAGGAGAGTAATGGGAACGATAAAAAAACCATGGGAATAATCTTCGGATGTTGCCCAGACATGAAAAAGGTTTTTCCAAACAGGCGAGAATGCAAGAAGAAAACTTACCAAAGCCAAAAACATGACAAGCAAGTTTTGAAGAGTTAATTGAATAGTTATATCTTGAGAATTATATTTAAAAGACCAACTCATTCACGCAGTTCCTTTTGAGACTCCAAAATGCCTTTATTTAATGGTTGGAACTGGAAATCTGAAAGCAACCTGTGAAGTCGACTTTCTGTGCGGCGAAGGTTAATGCAATGTCTCGCTCTGGTGAGCAAGCGTGCACCTTCCATGGTTGGTTGACCTGGATCAATCTCCCATGGGTGAAAATAAAAAGTGAATGGTTGGCGCTCTACCATGTTAATTTTTTTAAGACCTGCCTTGATGAGCCAATACGGGAAAATGCGGAAATAACCTCCTCCAGCCACAGGTACTTTGATACCACAGTATACTGCAGTAGAAAGGGGAAATTCTGTAAGGGCTTGCCCTGGTACCTGATATATAAATCGCGGAGCATCCGGAATGCCATACCGGTCATGGTGAATTGGAAAGACACTGGAATCATATGTGAATCCCAACTCCGTTAAGATATCATACGCCCACAGAGAATCTTTTGTAATGGAATAACTGGGAGCTCGATAACCCATAACAGCAGTGCCGGCGGCTTGTTCAAGAATGTCCTTTGCAGTTTGCGTGTCCTGTCGAAATTCTTCCGGAGACATACTGTAGACCAATCTATGATATAGACTATGACAGGCAATTTCGTGACCATTTCCCTGGATTTTTGTTATGAGGCCTGGAAATTTTTGTGCAACCCATCCCAAAATAAAGAAAGTCGCCTTAACATTGTGTTGATCAAGGATTGATAATACATGCAGGGTGTTGTTTGCAACTCTGGATGGATAGTTATCCCATTTGTCATGGCCCACCATATTTTCAAATGCAGACACTTGATAATAATCTTCCACATCAATGGAGAGGAAATTTGTTATTGCATGGGAAGAGGGCATTTTTTTCACCTCAAAACCAAGATGCGCGAATATTTTGTGTTAATCGCCAGCTGAGAGATTTTTTAGCAGTTCTTGCGCTTCTGCCGCACCTGTATAGGTTGGATCAAGTTCAAGGCTTTTATACAGGTGTTTCTTGGCTTGTTCGTTCATTCCTAATTGCTGCATGGCGAGGGCTGTATGTAAGTGAATATGGGGATTTCCCGGTCGTTTATAAAGTGCCTGTCTAAATTGTGAAAGAGCTAAATTGAAAGACTGTCTTTTGTAATGCACCCACCCAAGGGTGTCGGCAATGTCAGGATTGTCAGGGGCTCCGTCCTTAGCTATCAGGGCAAGACGCAAGGCCTCTCCCAAATCTCCATTTTCTTTATTTGCAATATGCCACGCGATATTATTGGCGGCTGGTGCATTTTTAGGATCCTGTTGCAGGACAAGCTCATATTGTTTCAAGGCTTTTGCAGGTTGTTTGAGTTGGTCTAACAATGCGCCATATTCCATTCGTGCCTGGTTGTTTTCCGGGGAGTGGGTGATGAAATTGTTATATACGTTGGCTGCATCGGTGATTCGGTCATTTTCAGAAAGTAGTTCGGCTAAAAGACGGCTGGCAGCAAAATTCTTTGGTTTCAACTGCAAGGCTTTCCTGAAAGAAGCTTCTGCAAGGGATGTTTTGGCGGAATGGGCCAATAGCTTTCCATACAGTATTTGAATATAATAGTTTGTTGGGAAATCGTTTGCTTTTTGTCCAACTATATTACGAGCTTGTTCGAATTTGTCTTGGCTAACGAGGATAGAGGTAAGTGCCTCCAAGGCTGGGAAATAATCCCCAGAGAGGGCAAGAGCTTCTTTAAAGGATTGGATCGCCTCGGCCGTATTATCTGTTTCCATTTGGATTAATCCAATGGAGTAAGGGACAATTGGATTATTGGAAGCAGTCGGTTTAATTTGTTCAAATAGAATATGTGCTTTTTTATATTCTTTTTCCTGGATGAGAGATTTGCCAAGAAGAATTGCCGCCTTTTTATTGTAGGGATCTATTTTTAAGGCATTGGATGCTTGAATCTTGGTATCTTTATATAATCCCTTTTTAAAATAGAGATCTGCCAAGAGAAGGCGGGCATTAAAGTGTCGTGGTGACAATTGAACTGCTTTCTGGGCTGAAGTCAATGCGAGTTCTGTTTCGTTTTCCATAGAATGGGCGAGTGCCTTGATAAAATGTGCCTCACCGTGTTTGGGAACTATTTCAATAATTTTTTCTACGATATTAATGGCCTGCGAGGACTTGGATTTTTGGGTTAGTATTTTAGCCTGTATAAGTTGGGCAGGAATGTTTTTACGGTCGATTTTTAATGCCTGATCGATTGTATTCTGGGCTTGTTCAATCTGGCCAAACGTCAGGTGAAGATCTGAGAGAAGTGCATGATATTCGGCATTATTACCTTCTTGGGAAATGGCTTTTTTATATGCTTCCTCTGCCTTGGTGAATTCTTTTTTTCTCCGATAGAAATCACCGAGCATGGCGTGAAACCGACTTTCATCAGGGGAGATCTCCAAAGCCTTTATAAAACTTGTTTCAGCTTTTTCGAATTGCCTGGAATTTTCATGGAAAAATGCCTTTTCAATCCATGCAATTGATGAATCCTCTAATGAGTTAATCATGGTTTCATATTGGGCTTCAGCTAAGTCATGGTGATTTTGGCTAAGGTAATAAGCAGCAAGAAGCTTGTGATTGAGAGTGCTTTTTGGGTTGAGGTTAATGGCATTTTTAAGGGCTGACTCAGCCTTCGCTGAATCACCTTGTTTTTCAGCAATAGCCGCCATAATAATGTAGAACTGATCATTTTTAGGTTCAACTGAGATGGCTTGGGAAATATTATCTAAAGCCGAGTCTAGTTTTTCTTGGGCAAGGAAGAGTTTGGCCGATAGAGCCAGTCCAGCAGCATGCTCTGGGGCATTACGCAGCAATTCGGCTAATTTTTCTTCTGCCTTGTCATGCTTGTTTGATAAAAAAAGTAAGCTGGCAAGAGTGAATATGGTGTCATGATTTTGAGGATCGAGGTCAGCGGCAATTGATAATTCTTTATAGGCGCCTGCGAAATCTTTTGCTTTTAATAATAATTTTCCGAGTTGGTAGTGTGACTCGGCATCCTTTGCGTTTATTTGAATTGAATTTTTAAGTTCAATAATTGCAGCTTTATCATTGCCGGTGGCCATGTAGTCCATGGCCTTTGTATAGTGTGCTTTTTGTTCTTCTTCTGGGTTACTGCAACCAGATAAACAAGCAATGTTAAATGTAGAAAAAATGATGATGGCAAGTAAAAAGAAGAATCGATAATACATTGAGCTGCCTTTTTTTTGTGAATACAAGAGGATATGTTTTGGTGACAATGAAACCAAGTATTTCCCTAAAAACAAGGAAATTTAATATGTCGGATTGATTGTATCCCAATTAGCTTTTTTAAGCATCTTCAACTTAAATAATAAACGATCATATTGGAAATTTAGCATTTATGGAGAAAGTTTGATTGTAAAAGCAGGAAATATCAAAAAATATGAGGAAAAACTGTTTATTTGTTCCGGGAAGCCGGAACTATTCTTAGAGAAATTTTCTATCTACCTGTTTTTATAGGGTATTTCCCTTGGCTATTTTTCCGGAAATTTAGAATTGTTTTCGGATTTCTAAAAAATTCAGGTTATGGCAGGTAAATAGAAAGGAGTTTTACATTGAGTACTGTTAAGTAAGATATCTTATTATTGGGCATAAAAACGAGAAGGGGTATTTAGGATAAGCGGTTAAAATTATTGTGTTTTTATACTGGTATTCCCATGTGGTGGCCAAGGGCCTGTTTGGTTGAAGCATCGATAAAAGAGAGTCCTGCATGAAATAAGTCTGGTTCATTTACCTCACGGCACCATCGTATTTGGCCGATTCCAGTATGATTTGGTGTTGAAAAATGAGGACCAAATGTAAATGCGATAAGATTATTCATCATGAGAGCGTGCCGGCTTTCAAGCTGCATGCCTCCTGGGCTGAGGTCAATAGTACAAGCGTGAGCGTCAAGAATTTGGCAAGGATGACCGGTTTCGTCACAACTGGCCAGGGTAAGAGCTAAGATATCAGGAATACGACGAAATTCCCTTCTTCCATTGTCAATAAAAGCCTCATCACTTGGTAATTCGGAACTCAACTTTTGACCACGTGAATATTGTTCACACTCAATATAATGAGGAGTTTTGCAAAACATTTCAATATGTTCTGGAAGGGGAATGTAGATGCCGCCCTTGGTCAAAGAGCAAGCTTGTTCTTCATTCAGGCTCAAGAAACTACATTTTTTTTGATTATCGCAGGCGGAGGCCATTTTCTACCCTTTATATTTGTAAATTCTATTGTATGTCATTCATGCTTCTTTTACTAATAATTAACATGCAAATAGGATGCCAAAAATATGCTTATTTGTTTTTTGTGGTTCGAGCTGATATAGAATAGCGCTTCATTTTGTCATAGAGAGCTGTTTTGCCAATTTGTAGATGACTGGCTGTTTGTTGCACATTACCATCAAACTTTCTGAGCGTAGCAGTTATCAAATCACATTCTAAGTCAGCCAGTAGGTCCTTGAGGGACATATTCTCAAGCTTTTGATCAAAATCAAAAGACATTTTTCCTTCATTTCCCCCTGCGCCAGGATTAATGTCGAAAATAATGTCTTGTTCCGTAATGATATGGCTCTTTGCCATCAAAACAGAACGCTGCATTACATTTTCCAGCTCTCTCACATTTCCAGGCCAATCATGTTGGAGAAGGAGGTCAATGATTTTGCTGGGTATGAAATCAATATTCTTTTTAAATGCATGGCGGTAATGCTTAACAAAATGTGAGGTCAACTCAACGATGTCTTCTTTTCTTTCACGTAAAGCTGGCATGGGAAGATTGATGATGTTAAGTCGATAATAGAGGTCAAGGCGAAAGGTGCCATCCTGAACCGCCTTGGCAAGGTCTACGTTGGTGGCGGCAATGACCCGGACATCAACTATAATTGGGTCGTTACTTCCAACCCTCATTACTTCACCGTTTTGGAGAACACGTAAGAGTGATGCCTGCATTTTGGGGGTTATATCACCAATCTCGTCGAGAAAAATGGTACCACCATCGACAATTTCAAACTTTCCTTTCTTGCGGGCATTGGCTCCTGTAAAGGAGCCTTTTTCATGTCCAAAAAGATCACTTTCAAGCAGGTTATCATTAATAGTATTGCAGTTAACCTTTAAAAATGGCTTGTTTTTTCGGCTACTACAGTTGCGGATAAGTGAGGCGACCAACTCTTTACCTGTGCCTGATTCTCCGGTAATAAGAATATTGGCATCGGAGTCGGCAACTTGGTAAACCATTTCACGAAGCTCCCGCATTTTTTTGCTGGAGCCCACCATGTCATCGGTTTGGTCGTGTTTTTTAAGTTGAATTTTTAAAATATCAACTTCTTCGGACAGCCGGGTACGCATCTTTTCGCTTTCTTTCAGCTGGCCGATTTTTTGCTGTAGGATTTTTTCGATATTATTATGGAATTCTGCAATTTCTTGTTCGTGTTTTTTACGCTGGGTAATATTGCGCATTACAACCATAATCAGGTTGTCGCCCATGTAGCCTTCAAATGGGACATAACTAAATTCAACGTCTACTTCACCGATTTTTGTCTCAATGAGTTCACTACTTTTGTGGCCGGAAGTTGCTCGTTTTACGGGACAAGAAGCAGTTGTGCAGCTACCATCTGAAGTACATAATGTGTCGTGGCAATATTTTTTACACAGATTGCCAAAGACTTGAGTGGCACTGGGATTCATGTATTCGATAAGGTTATCCTCGCGAATGAGAAAGACCATCTCGGGCATGATGTCAAGGAGCGCACGCCAGTTTCTTCCTAATCGATCTATTTCTTCTTTTGTCTGCTGGAGTTTGTCGTCCAGAGCTTCCATGGTATCCTTTCCAGGCCAGAATTTTCTAGAATTTTATGTTTGATGAGAACCATTCAATATAAAATTCATCTTATTAATCACCCAGCCTACAGTTACTATGAAAAAGTTTCAAATAGTTTATTGTTTGTCTTGGTAGTATGAGCGGTACCATTCTACAAATTTTGGAATACCTTCTTCCACAGATGTTTTTGGGTGAAAGTCCACTGCTTCGGCAAGAGCCGTTACATCAGCGAAGGATTCCGGTACATCACCTTGTTGCATTGGCAGGAGGTTTTTTTCCGCCTTTATTCCCAGACAATTTTCCAGAACTTCAATATAACGTAGTAAATCAACCTGTTTATTATTACCAATATTGAAGATTCTGTATGGGCAATAACTTGTGGCTGGATCAGGCTGGTTCCCATCCCATTTTGTATTTGGCTTTGGTTCATCGTGAAGCACCCGCACGACCCCTTCAACAATATCATCAATATAGGTAAAGTCACGTTTCATTTTACCCCGGTTAAAGACGTTGATCGGCTCACCAGCAAGCATTGCTCGTGTGAACAGGAAGAGTGCCATGTCAGGGCGTCCCCAGGGGCCATATACAGTGAAGAAACGTAATCCGGTGCAAGCTAAACCGAAAAGATGGCTATAGGTATGGGCCATAAGTTCATTGGCTTTTTTTGTGGCAGCATACAGTGAGACCGGGTGGTCTACGTTATGGTGCACGGAAAAGGGCATCTTGGTATTTGCCCCATACACTGAACTCGAGGAAGCAAATACGAGATGTTTGACCCCTGAATGCCTGCAACCTTCTAAAATATTGGTGAATCCAACTAGGTTTGTATCAACATAGGAATGAGGGTTTTCAAGTGAGTATCGCACGCCGGCTTGAGCAGCAAGATTTACAACTCCATCAAAGGTGTGGTTTTTAAAAAGAGCTTCCATGGCCTGCCGATCTTCCATGTTTTCATTTACATGGGTGAAATCTTCCATGGGATTCAGAAGATTTAATCGTGCTTGTTTGAGGGTGGGATCATAATAATCGTTTAGATTATCCAAGCCTACTACGGTACAACCCATTTTCAATAGGCGGCGGGAAAGATGGAAACCAATAAATCCTGCTGCTCCTGTGATCAGTACTTTTTTTATTTTCATGTATGCATCCCTTGCAATTCAAGCAGTTAATTAGATATCTCCATTAAGCTCTTATCATATATGACTTGTTCAAGCCATATGTAGATGTTCCTTGTTGCCATTTTCTTGGGTGAACACATTTCTGGTGTCGACAATGAGTTTGGAATTCTCCAAAATAAAACCATAATCGTATGCTGAATGGTCAGTGGCAACGAGGACGCAGTCGAAATCTTGCAAAGTCGATTCAGAAAGAGGAATACTATGCAAAGCATAATTATGATGTCGGCCAGGTTGCAGTTGAGGAATATGTGGATCATTGTAACTGACCTGTGCCCCTTGATTTTCAAGAAGCTCTAGGAGCTTAAAGGTGGGAGATTCACGTGGGTCATCAACATCTTTTTTGTAGGCAGCCCCTAAGATAAGGATCTTGGCATTTTTGATGGACTTGCCACTCTGATTCAGGACTTCAACTACTCTTTGGACGACATAATATGGCATGCTGGTGTTTACTTCACCGGCAAGTTCAATAAATTTAGTTGAAAAATCATACTCTCTGGCCTTAGAAGTGAGATAAAAAGGATCAATAGGGATGCAATGCCCTCCTAAGCCAGGCCCTGGATAAAATGGCATAAATCCAAATGGTTTCGTACTTGCGGCATCAATTACTTCCCACACGTTAATATCCATACGGTGGCAGAGCATCTTTAATTCGTTTACTAAGGCAATATTGACACTGCGAAAGATATTCTCCAAGAGTTTGGTCAATTCGGCTATTTGAGAGGAAGATACGGGTATAACGCTATCAAGGGCAGCAGAATAGAGTTTATTCCCCAACTGTGTGGAAAGGGGATCAAGCCCACCAACGACTTTCGGAATGTCAGCCGTTGCATAACGTGGATTACCGGGATCTTCTCTTTCCGGTGAGTATGCTAAGGCAAAATCCTTGCCGACTTTCAGGCCGTTTTCTTCAAGGATTGTTTTAAGCACTTCTTCTGTGGTGCCTGGATATGTGGTGCTTTCTAAAATAACGAGCTGTCCTGGGCGCATGACTTTCGCAATAGCTTTTGCTGTGCTTTCGACATATTTAAGATCGGGTTCTCGGCTTTTTGTAAGAGGAGTAGGGACACAGATGAGTAGACAGTCCGGTTCATTGAGGCGATTAAAATCCGTCGAAGCTTCAAACATATCCTCATTGATAAATTCAGTGAGTTCGTCTGCTTCGATATGCTTGATATAACTCTCATTGCGATGCAGTTTAGTCACTTTTTCGGGATCAAGGTCAAAACCCAGGACATGGATTTGCTTTCTTAAAAAGGTGAGGCTGAGAGGGAGTCCCACATAACCAAGTCCAATGACGCCAAGAAGGAAATTCTTTTGATCAAGTTTACCTTCTAAGATTTGTAATGGTTCTGAAGCCATATTTTTTCCTTGAATATACTGGGTGGCTTTTTTCTTAATAAGTTTTTAAAAAAAGATGCCCAACTTCTGATGCGGTGAAAACAGTACGCTATTCAACCGTAACACTTTTTGCTAAATTTCTGGGTTGATCAACATCACAACCACGTAAGCGGGCTATTTCATAAGCCAAGAGTTGCAAAGGTGTCGTGTAAAGAATGGGGCTCAGTTCTTGACTGATTTCAGGTAGGTACAACACATGATCGCTGAGTCGTTCCAGGTGTTTATTCCCTTTAGTGCCCACAAGGATGAGCCGGCCTAAACGGGCTTTAACCTCTTCAATGTTGGAAATAACTTTCTTATAATTACTTTCATTGGGGGCTAATCCCAAGACCGGCATTTCACGATCGATGAGGGCGATAGGGCCATGTTTCATTTCGCCAGCGGCATATCCCTCTGCATGGATATAAGAAATTTCTTTTAATTTTAAGGCCCCTTCTAAAGCGATGGGAAAATGTAATCCCCGCCCAAGGAAGAGAAAGTCACGTGTTTTTTCAAATTCATGGGCCATTTGTCCCGTTTCTTCTTGCAGGCGAGGCAGCTCTTCGTCAATAATTCCAGGAAGCTCCATTAGGCTGCGAACTAATGGTAAACATTCATTTGATGAAACAGTTTTCAGGGTTTGGGCAAGATGGAGAGTAAGGAGAAAGAGGGCAGTGAGCTGGCTGGTAAATGCCTTGGTTGAGGCAACGCCGATTTCTGGACCGGCATGGGTGTATATCGTGCCTTGAGCTTCTCTGGTGATGGTACTGCCGACAACATTACATATGGAAACTACTTTTGCTTTTAAGTTTTTTGCCAGGCGTAAACCAGCTAAAGTATCGGCCGTCTCACCCGACTGTGAAATGGGGATCACCAATACATTTTTGTCCAGCAGTAATTGTCGGTATCGAAATTCTGAAGCGATGTCAACTTCAACTGGAATGCCGGCGAATTTCTCAAGCCAGTATTTTGCTACCATGGCAGCATGCCAAGATGTCCCACATGCCACTAAGGTGATACGTTTGAGGCTTTGTATTTCTTTTTTAGTCAGGCCAAATTCCGGCAATAAAATTTTACCTGTTTCCGGTTCTAATCTGCCGCGAAATGTGTTCAATATAGCTTGTGGTTGCTCGAATATTTCTTTGAGCATAAAATGTTTGTAGCCACTTTTTTCAGCCATCCCAGCATTCCACTGAATGGTTTGAGTTTCTTTTTTGAGTGTTTTCCCTGTTGATAGCCTTTTGATGGTATAGTTTTTGTCCTGCAGGATCGCCATTTCACCATCTTCCAGAAAGATCATTTCCTTGGTGTAAGGTAGGATTGCAGGGATGTCCGATGCTAAAAAGCATCCTCCTCCTTGTTGGACACCAAGCACCAAGGGGCTTTGGTTGCGGGCGGCAATCAGAGTGTCCGGCATGCCATTCCAAAGAACCCCAAGTGCATAGGAACCATCAATCAAAGCCAAAGCCTGCTGCACCGCTTTTACCAAGTCATCATTGAGATGTTCTTCAATAAGATGGGCTAAGACTTCGGTGTCTGTTTCAGAGGTAAAGGTGTGGCCTTTTTGGACGAGGGATTCCCGAAGAGATTGATAGTTCTCAATGATACCGTTATGGACAACAACCAGTTCGCCTTTGCAATCACTATGAGGGTGGGCGTTAGCTTTAGAAGGAGCACCATGAGTGGCCCAACGAGTGTGGCCAAGACCGATATGGCTCTGCATATCGTCAATTGTGTCTATGATTTCTTCCAGGTTTGAGAGTTTACCTTGGCAGCGATGTTTAATGAGTTGATCATTTTGCTGATAGACTATGCCGGCTGAATCATAACCACGGTATTCAAGCCTTTTTAAACCCTCAAGCAGTATAGGGGCTACTTTTCTGGGTCCAACGTAACCTACAATTCCGCACATGAGGACTCCTCGTATATAAATGGTCTACCGTACTTCCGATACACCATAAAAAAAGTTGCTGATTATCTGGCGCCTTTCCGAAAAAGTACAATTTTGATGGTCTGGAAAACTATCCAAAGATCCATTCGCAAATTGACATTCTTTATGTAATATAGGTCATATTCAAGTTTTCTTAAAGCATCTTCTTCTGTTGCTCCATAAGGATAAAAAACTTGTGCCCAGCCAGTGATACCTGGTTTGACAGAATGGCGTAATGAATAGTATGGAATGGTTTTTTCTAGTTGGTTAACAAAAAATGGTTGCTCAGGCCGGGGACCGACCATACTCATTTCTCCTTTGAGTACATTCCAGAGTTGAGGAATTTCATCAAGGCGAACTTTACGGATAAAACTTCCAACTCGCCCGATACGATCATCGTTTTCCGAGGCCCATTTGGGACCGTCTTTTTCTGCATCAGCCCGCATACTTCGAAATTTGATGATTTTATACGTTTTGCCATTGTAACCGGTGCGATCTTGCATGAAAAAAACCGGTCCGGGAGAGTCAAGTTTTATCAGGATGGCAGTTGCGAGAGACAATGGTAAAGTCAGCAGTATTCCAAGACTTGCCAGAAAAACATCGCCTCCGCGTTTAAAAAGTTTTGGGAGTCTGCCTTTTCTAAACCCATCGGAATAAATAATCCAGGCGGGGTCCATCTTCTCCACCATGATTTTTCCAGTTTGTGATTCATAAAAAGCAATCCCATCTTCAATGGTGGTGCCGTTGATTTTACATGCAAACAGTTCTTTAATAGGAGTTTTCCCACGACGATCATCAAGTGCAGTGACTATTCTTTCCACTCCTTTTTCATTACAGAATTGGGGGAGCTCTTCACGGGAAAGGATTGGTACAGTAGTGGGAGAATCCTCTGGTATCCCCCCAACAGCAACATAGGCGACAATTTTGTAACCGGAATCTCGCCTGGAATTAATTTCTGAAGATATATTTGATGAAAGTTCTCCGGTGCCGAGGATGACGATTTGTTGTGCAAACATACGCCTTTCAAGGAGCATGGAATAAATTCCGCGCCAGAGTGCAATAGACGCGCATATAACCATGTAGGCAACCCAGAAAATTTTTGTGCTTATCATAATTCGGGGTAGGAAATAATAAAGAACTGCGAGAAGAATACAGCCAAAACCAAAGGCCATGGTGATCCGCGAAGCAGTGTCCATGAATTGGCTTGGCCGTCGATGGTCATAGAGGTCGAAATAGTAGAGGCAGAGTTGATAAATAAAGGTAACGATGAAGGCTCTCGACCAATAGAGAAGGAAGTCCTCCATGTAGGCAGGTTTTCCCTCCATGAGAAGAAAGACAGCATTGAGTGCCAGGAATATGATCGTCCCTTCACCTAATGCAAAAAAGATATTGCGAGCAGGGTAATATCTTTTAAGTATATAGGGCATTTATACGTTTTCTGTTTTGTTTTTATTAGCCATAATTACTGGAATAGTAATAGTCATACGTTTTTGAATAACTGAGGAGTTTCTTTTCCAGCGTGTTTGTCTCGAATGCATTGAAAACAATACTGATTATCTTTTCTTTTCCCACGGATTGAACAAGTTGACGTACTTGTTCTCGGCTGGATTTTCCCCACCGTACAACTATGACTATGCCGTCAACATGTTTTGCCAATACAGAGGTTTCCGATGCAGCATGGAGTGGAGGGCTGTCAAAAAAGATATAGCGATCTGGATATCTTTGAGCCACTTCATCAATAAGTGATCCCATTTTCTGGGAACCTAGTAGTTCTGATGGGTTTACAGGTGGGGGGCCGCATGGGATTGCAGAGAGCTTTTCGATGGATGTTTTTTTGATAAGTTCGAAGAGGTCAGCTTCTCCTTGCAAGTAATTACTCAAACCACGGTCATTGCGAAAGCCGAATAACTGTCCCAGAGCGGGTCTACGTAGGTCGCAATCAATCAAAAGGGCGTGTTGTTCAAGACCTTGGGCAAAAGCTATACCAAGGTTGGCACATACAAAACTTTTTCCTTCAGAGGGGATAGAGCTTGTCACCATGATTGTTCGTGGTGGGTCGCCTTTTGAAGGATGGAGAATCTGAGCGCGCAGTCTTCGAAAACTTTCACCAATTCCTGGTGAAAGAGTAGCGGCCTGCAACCTCTCATCCCAAGGCCCTTCCTCTTGTTCCAGAATCGGTTTGATGGTGGGCTTCGTGGGTGATGGGGTTTGGCGTGTAGTTCTCTTTTTCACATCTTGTTTTGCAGGGCGTTGAGCGGGTTGTTGGCTCTGTTTTTCCGCATTAATCCCAGACGTGGTGGTGTTTTCAGCGCCGGCTTTTGTTAGTGCTTTGTGGATTTTTCCCACATTAAATCTCCAAAAAATATCATTATAAGCATGGATTACATTTATTTTACAACCAAGCTGTGGTGTCAGATCTCATATATAGTTTAAACAAAATAGCTCCAACCAAGAGAGCAATCATAATTCCCGCTGCAATCATTAAGCAGATGGTGGTTTTTGTTTTTGCGGATCGTTTAGCAGGTTTTTCTTCACTCGTTTTCCCAGCTATATCCAGTTCTTTTAAGCAATCTTTAATGGTTTTCTCATCAATGAGAAGTTTGCCTTCTGCAAAGCCACTTAACAGGGCGTGATCGCATAGAATATTAATTAACCTGGGAGTTCCTTTGCAGGAATTTTGAATGCGCGCTATGGCATTGTCAGTAAAAAGCTCAGCATGGGCTGATCCTGCTTTGCGTAACCTGAAGAGGATATACTGTTCAGTTTCTTTTGGTGTGAAAGGCTTCAAATGAAATTGGATGCCGATCCTTTGTTTGAGAGGGAGAAAACGGTCGGCATTTAACCGGTCCTGCAATTCCGGTTGTCCGACGAGAAAGATCGACAGAACACCATAATCTTTATGTTCCTGATTTGACAGGAGCCGGACTTCTTCAAGAATATCTTCTGGAAGGACATGTGCTTCATCTATGATGAGTACAACCTGCTCATCTTTATTCCCACATTTACTTAAAAACTCGCTGAAATTAACCAGGAATTTTGCCTTGTTCCCGTCAAATTCTTCCATGCCGTATTTGGCAGATAGCAGGTAATAAAACTCCTGCGTAGAAAGAGTAGGGTTGGCAATCATGCACAAATGAATACGAGTGTCTTCCAGCGAATCTACCAGGAGCTGCAACAAGGTCGTTTTGCCCGTTCCAACCTGGCCGGTGAGCATAAGAAAACCTTTCCGGCCTAAAATGCCATACCGGAACACCGACATTGCCTCTTGATGGGCTTCACTCATGAAGACCATGGTTGGATCCGGGGCCAGGTCGAAAGGTTTTTTGTTGAAACCAAAAAACTGCTGATACATAGTTATCTTATAGTATTATTTGGTCGGTTTTCAGCAGGTGAATAATGCAGCCCACCAGTGCAGTTGAAACAATAAAAAATAACATGGTCCACAAGACAGACGACAGTATCTTGCGTCGTTTTTCTTTAGGGGTCATGAGGAGCGGGATTGAGCATGTCACAGGCAGACCAACAAAGGCTTCCAGCTCATCAGGGTCTTTAAAAGATGAATCCAGTCCTTCTTCCAAAACAAAAGCCAGACCTATTCCAAGTGCTAGACTGAATGCCAAAGCAAAGAGCATGATTTTTTTGAAGTCTGGGTTGAATGGCCTGATGGGCATATTGGCCGGATCGATGATTTTGAATTGGCTTCCTTTCTGTCGCCTTTCGAGACTCTCTGCAGATTCAGCTTGAAGCTTCTGGGAAACCAACTCTTGATAATGATGGCTGAGCTGGTTGTAGTCCCTGGTGAGGGCGGACCATTCCGCCTCTCTCACTGGTGTGGCGGCTATCCAATTTTGGTATTGTTCTATTTGGGCTAAGATATCAAGTCGTTCTTCTTTTAAGCGTTTGATATTGTATTCACTATCAAGGAGTTGCAGATTTAATTGGTCTAATTGCGGGTCGCTAATTTTGTCTTCCGATCCTTCAGAGGCGAGTAATTCTTCTCGTTTTTTTTGGGACTCTTCGAGGCTTTTTAATACTTTCTCCATCCTTTTCACTTCAGGATGGTTGGCAGTATATCTGATCTTTAAAGCTTCGAGATCAAACCGAGCCTGATCAATATCCTGTATTCCAGTGGTCGTCTGTTGCCCGGTGTTTTGATTCCGGCCCTGGAATGTGTCATCGGGGCGGAGCCGGAATTCTTGTTGGACGAGGGATTCTCGGCGGAGGGAGACTTGCTCCTGAATTAAAATTCGGGTCCTTTCAAGTTCTTGTGTACTGTTTTGATTACTTTGATATTGGTTCTGCAAAGAGTTCAGACGAGACATGTTATTGGGGAGTTGTTCCGGTAACTCATTATAATATTTGAGTTTATAATCCCGCATGATGGCTTCTTTTTTATCAAGGGATTCTTTTGCCATCCTCAGCTCGTCTTTTACGTATATAAATGTTTCTGTCGCCCGTTCTTCCCGGAAGCGTAAATTTTCTTCGATGAAACGGGCTGCCAGAGCATTTGTCACAACCATGACTTTTTGGGGATCAGGACCGACAAATGAGACCTTGAAAACATCTCCCTGGTCAAGCTCCGTGGAAATATGTTTTCGCATGATATTCACTACCGAATCCATGGGGAGTGTTTTGCGAAGATTTTGGTATAAATCTTGTTTCTGGATAATACTTTCCAGGCTAGAGCGACTGGTCACCTGCTGACTGACCGTATTGACCATCTCTTGGATACGCTTATGGACATCTAGAGATTTTTTAGGATTTATGGATTGTCTTTCATAGATAAGCAGACTGGTCGCCCGGTATACTTTGGGAGTTTTAATATACTTTCCAAGACCGGCAAACAGGGCCAGGAGACAACAGGTGATGATGAGTTTTTTTCGTTGAAAAATAATGCCAAGATATTTTCGAAGCTGCCGGGCTTGTTCTTGATTCATTGAGTAACCAGTTAGTTATTCTTTTACCAGCGCCAAATTTCTTTAGATATTCGTACTTCGAGAAAAAGGCGGTGGACGTCGTATTTGTCATCGGATTCGTCGTTATTACTGTCTTCGTCGGTTTCGGATTGGCGAAAACTATAACGCAACTGGAGACTGCTCCAGCGGTTGATGTCATAAGAGAAGCCGAGGCCAACCTGAACGAGATCTTCTTTGATATCATTGCCCTCTTCATCTCTTGAAGGGAATGTGTCATTTCTATATGATCCGGAAAGGTTTACGGTCAGTTGTTGTTGCAATTGATAATCAAGGGCGGTTTCCAATAACCAGAATCTCGAAAGACCGTCATTTGTACCGTTATAATACAGATCTTCAAAACCACCTCGTCCACCAAAGGAAATACTGCCCCGGTCCATGGTTTTTGTTATTTCTCCTTCATAACTGAAGGCATCTTCATTTGGTCGAGAATCAGTGTCCCAATCAACGGTCGATTGACCGGCCGAAAGCTCAAAGCCAATACTATGTCCCAGGGTCTGGCGCCATCCTATCTGGCCATTGTACACTTCATAGTCATTTTCCGGGTCTTCTCCTAATGCTTCCTCAAATTTATTGTTGCCATAGGATCCATTGATCAGGAAAGCAGTATGCTGGGTAGGAGTAAAATAGATTCCAAAAGCGGCATCATTATTTTCAATATCGGCTGGTCGTCCAGCCTCTGGGATGTTTGGGTCATCGGTTTCTTGGGCAGAGGCCTCTTCGAATTTGGCTTTGGAATGACCGTAGGATATGGTCGTGCTCCATTTGGGGCTAAGCCGTTGCTCAAGATTAATTGAAGGATTATGCCTTTCGTAATCTCCTTCAAAAGCATCATCTTCCTGTTCATACACATGGTTTGCATAGGAAAGTGTTAGATTACTGCCCTGGCTATAATTCCAGCCCAGAGAGACGGTTGCTGCATTGGTCCAGAAAGTTCTCTGTTCCACATCCTCGGATACTATGCCTCTTTCGCCCGGTGTCTCTGAATAGTATTCCTGCAGGTATGGATCATTGGTAAGAATAAAGGCTTCTGACAAGGAAAGTTGGAAATTCTGCCAGAAAGTTCTTTCGACTCCGATGAGGAGATGGTGTTCATCGGCGTATGAGCTATGGCTTCTGCCTGAATTATCCTCATCTTCACTATATTGTAGGCCTGGGGCATAGGAGATTGAAATATTATCTCGCCGCCCCTGTGAAGTGAAGTCGAAAGAAGGTGATACCGTAGTTGTTAAATCTTCCTCTTGGTGTTCAAGAGCTCTTTCCGGATTGGAATCATATCCTTCCCGTATCGATATTGAAGCACTGAAACTATTTGTCCGTGCCTGGCTTTCGGAGGCCGGCACAAGAGTATATAATAAGGCAAGTAAGAGAAAAAGAATTGATGAATAATTTAGCATGGTTGGGTGTCCGTTACGGAACAATAATTGTGTCACCGGGAAGTATGTCTATATTCTGTTTCAGTTTTTTACCTTTGACCACATCGTCATAATCGAATTTATGGATAACCTCACCTTGCGGACTCCTGCGGATAATGGAAATGTTGCCGGTTTTTGCCCATTCTTGAAAACCTCCGCTACGGGCTATGGCCTGCAAAACGGTTATCGGTGTGTCTAAAGAAAATTCGCCTGGAGTCTGGATTTGCCCAAGGATATAATAACGTCGACTCCTGCTCTCTGTGAGAATTACGGTGACAGCTGGTTCGGTGATTATATTGCTATAGAGTTTTTTAAAAACCAT
>CAYUCH010000013.1:0-48678 GCA_964443295.1 uncultured Desulfobulbia bacterium
CGGATCCCCATCGACACCTATGTGTGGTGCATCGCCTTCCCCGACATTGTCCATCACGACTCAGCAATCGGCGAGGTCTATGGGCGCCGCTTTGACCACCCGCCGAATAAGACCGCCGAGGCCATCGAAGCCCTGGACTTTGGACCAGTACAAATTCAATGTTGTCACTCTAAAAAAACTCACCTGCAGAATGTAAAAGAAACTCTTGAGGCAAAAGCAGGTCTGCAGTCTTCAGCCATATTTCATGTGACGGCATAGTATGTTTTAAGGGTCCAAGGGTCCAAGGGTCCAAGGGTCCAAGGGTCCAAGGGTCCAAGGGGGGGCATCCAATCCCGAAATATTCGCTTATCCTTTTTGTTTTACATCCGTACCCTGCAGCCACCATGAGCATGCAATCGCCAGGATACCGAAGAAAGCGGCGGTTAAAAACGCTGCCTGCAGGCCATCAATAAATGCCTGGGTGTGCGGGGGAGTAAAGTCCCGCATGTCTAAACCAGTCTGTCTTCCAAATACAAGAGAAAACATGAAAAAGGCTTGGGCTGTCCCCAGGAGCATGCCGAGGTTGCGGGCTGTTGCCAAGAGAGCGCCGGAAATACCGGCTTGATAATCTTTTACTCGCTTGAGAACAGAGGCGCTATTGGGCGAAAGAAACATGGCCTGGCCACCTCCCAGAAAGGTAAGTCGCCAGGCGACATCTGTCGGAGTTGTCTGGGCCGGCATGGTGGTCAGGAGAATGAGTCCTATGGTGGACAATAATAATCCGGTGGTGGTTAAAAGTCGTGCTCCAAGGTGGTCGGAGAGCCAGCCGGAAGTAGGCGCAACAATCATTACTGTGGCTGGGATGGCCATCATGGTCAGGCCAATTTGCCAACTTGGCAGGCTGAGAACGTGGTGCAGATAAAATGGGGTGAGTACCACCACAGTGAAGAGGATTTCAAATGAGAGGACAGCGCACAGTAGAGCAGCATAAAAATACCGTTGTCGCAGCAGATCCATGGGGAGGAGTGGTGAAGGGGATCGCTTTTCTCTCCAAAGAAACAAAGTCCCTGCCATCACGGCTAAAAAGAGCCAACCTGTAAGGCTAAAAAGTGATACAGAGGAGGCTGTTGCCTGGTTGATTCCCAGGGCGAAAAAAACAAATGTGGTGGTCATCAGAAAACCGCCGAACCAGTCAAATGAGTTTTGGTCTTCGCCGTTATGATCTGCAGGCAACATCATCAGGGCCAGAATTGAAAAGAGAAACCCAACCGGTACGGTGATAAGGAAGAGTAGTCGC
This sequence comes from uncultured Desulfobulbia bacterium, assembly GCA_964443295.1. GTDB lineage: Bacteria > Desulfobacterota > Desulfobulbia > Desulfobulbales > CG2-30-60-27 > CAYUCH01. Next base: position 1,277 of record CAYUCH010000013.1, read on the forward strand.
CAGGTGCCAATTTCCAAAAGGAGACCGCCCAACGAAGGACCAGCCATCAGCCCTAGGGATACGGAAATGCCTATGAGTCCGAAACTCCGACCGAGTTGTTTGGTTGGGAAGGCGCTTTTAATAATGGCAGGCCCCAAAGCCATCATCATAGCTGCGCCGATGGCCTGGGAAAAACGCGAAAAAATGAGAAAACCAAGCCCGGGAGAGGTGGCGCATGCCAGGGAGCCCGAGGCGAAAAGTATCATGCCGGCGGCATAGAGACGGCCTCGACCGAACATATCGCCCAAGTGTCCCCAGAGCAGTATGGTGGAGGCCACGGTGAGCAGGTAAATCATCACCACCCATTCTGTTAATTTGAGAGAACTTTGGAAATGTTCCATGATGCTCGGAAGGGCAATGTTGAGCATGGAGCTGTCCAAGGTGGACATAAAAACACCAGTGGCCACAATGCTGAAAACCAGCCATTTATTGCGCGGAGCAGTCACGGGTTTGTGCATCCGTGTGAAAGACGTTCTGAGAGTAATGGTGCATATTCAACGTGCATGGAACCGTCCATTGTTGACGAGATTGTAAATATTATGAATAGAATGTAGCAAATTATAAAAAAAATTAAAGGTCTTGTTCATACGGAGAAAAATTAAAGGTCTGAAATTAAAGGATTATTTTTTTTCATCACATGGCATGAGACATGCAACGTTCTATTAGATAAATGGTTAAGTTGATGCAGGAAAAGTATGAGAGAAAGAAGGAATAAGAGCCATACAAATTAAAAAAATAGAGAATGGATCGTGGTCAGGTCGATAACCTCCATATTATGCCGGCCAGAGAGGACCTGGGTTTCGGGGTATCCAGGGTGTTCGGCACGAGCCATGCCTTTGGCGGCCTGACCGCATCCATCACAAATTTATTTTTCATGAAGAGTAAAGGTCTATTGAGAAAGTTAACTATGTCAGCACGGTAAGACCATGTTATATACTCGGGTAAGACCTCAATTTTGTGGTAACTGTCAATGGGAGTGTTAATGGACTCGAGTGCAACAAATGGAATGGAATCAGCTGAAAAGAGTATTTCTCAAAAGGTGGAACTGCTTCGTTCATCCTTGTGGGAGATGGGCTCTGCTCTCGTTGCATATAGTGGCGGGGTGGACTCAACCCTGCTTGTCTATACCGCTCACCAGGTTCTTGGTCAGAAAGTCCTTGCTGTGACAGCCACCTCTCCAACCTTTACACGGCGTGAATTGGATGATGCTATATCTTTTGTCAAGGAGCGTTCAATTCCCCATTTGATTTATGAGTCCAACGAGCTTGATGTTCCCGGTTTTACAGAAAATTCACCTGAGCGCTGCTATATCTGTAAGGGACATCTTTTAGGTGAATTGAAGAGTCTGGCGACCCAGTATGGTCTTTCCCATGTATTGGATGGTACAAATCTTGACGATGAGGGGGATTATAGGCCTGGTCGGCGGGCGTTAATCGAGCATGGGGTCAAAAGTCCATTGCTGGAAACGGGCTTTACCAAGGAAGATGTTCGGGAGGTCTCCCGGCTTATGGGCCTGCCTACTGCGGAAAAACCCGCCGCTGCCTGTCTTGCATCCCGGATTCAATATGGTAAAGAGATAACCATGGAAAAATTACAACAAATTGAAGAAGTGGAAAATTGTCTGGCAGATTTGGGTTTCCGGCAATTCCGGGCTCGGCATCACGAAGGTCTTCTGCGCCTCGAGCTGGATCATGCCGGTCTTGAAAAATTACACAATCCACAAATAAAAGAAAAAATCATCACCAAAGCCAAGGAACAGGGGTTTGTATACATCACCCTGGACCTGGAAGGCTTCCGCTCTGGCAGTGGGAATGCGGTTCTTGTAAAAGAGAAACCTTGAGTAACAGGTCGTTCCTCTATCTTTTAACGTACAGATTGCCTGTCTAGCCAGGATGTGATTTGTACACATCCTGGATAGACAGTTTTTTACTCATAATACCTTTCACCGTCATAATAATAATATCTCAGCACAGGATCATCTTCGAGATAGACGCTTCTCAGTTGATCACTGCAGTGTTGGGTAACATTTTCCAAGCAATCGTTTGAGACATTCAAAATACGCTCGCTGGTTGGAGATTCAGCAACGAGTTCCTCCCACTCTTCCTCAGTCATATCGTTGACATCGCTCATATCAGCCAACCATTCGGTCAGAGACGGACACCACTCATCAAACTGCTCCCAGCTCATTGCACCAGGTGCATCGCATAAAGACGCAGATGTATGCCCACCAAGTGTACTGCAATGGCCAAATTGGACAGTGTATTCTTCTTGCTCCTGAGTAAAACTCCTGATAATCGTTCGTGAACATAACGGAGGAGGATCACCAAAGTCTATACAGCTTTCAACCTGATACAGATCCATACATCGATATTCTCCCTCTGGGTACTCGACCTCTTCTGAGGTTATTTTCATTGAGAGGTTGAACGGCGAGGTGTTTGTCTCCTGGTATGGGGTCATCTGTGTATTGGCCACCCATACAGTGAGAGGTGCATAATAAATTCTGGTAAGTTGTCTGGATGCACCCGCAGAAAATGGCAAAGCCGTATCGTGAACAATCAGGGAAAGCTCTTGGTCTCCCGAGGTATTAGCGGTTATTTCTATGGTGTCATAATAGCTCTGATCGGTGGGAATAAACTGGTAACAGGCAGCACTCATGGGAGCAACCGTCTGGTTATAGAGATATTCCGTTTCATCAACTGTAATTGCTACAGGCGTACAGAAAGGATAGTTCTCATTCACAGATAGAAAGGAGGTTATACCATTGATAAATGTCTCGCCTATTGTTGATCCGAAGACCTGTTCATGCACAGTCGAAAATGTTGTATATGGGTTCTGGGTGGATGAGGGGTCCACATTTGTCAGGCTTGAAAAAAAACGCTGTATTTTACTCCAGTCCCCCCCCAGAGGCCCATGCCCAGTAAGGCGCAACAAGATACTCTAAATCAGTATCACTGAATTGGGTTGTACCTCTCTTGTATAATGGATAACTATAGTCCCGGTATCCCTCTGGAGATTTCTCTGTAATAATATCGTTAACAGAACCATATGAAATATAGTCGGCTGATCCTTCCAGGACCCAGTCCACCAGGTCGAAGTTGCTCTCCTTGGCTACTTTTGGTGCATAGGCTCTCTGTACCGCATGAAAAATCTCGTGAGCAAACAGTCTGTTCAGTTCTGATTGACCAGCGCCAGCTTTGAGGTCCGACAGATATACTTTGCCAGAATGGACATCATAACAAGCACTGTCGCCATCGCATTCCGGATCCTCATCAATGAAGGCCATATTATATTCATCACCATCTGAGGTAATAGATACAGTTTCACCAACCGTCTGGGCATAGGTCCTGGTTCCCTGATCGAGAAACGCCATGGTGAATTGACCATCTGAATAGAGTTTTCGTGATGCATAGAGGAGTGCCGCATGGATATTTTCCAGTTCGCTCTCTTCACAGCAGACTATCGAGTCCGTATAGGAAATGGCCCACGGCTCATTAAGCCAGGTAGAGCTTGTAGCCCCTGCCTGTATCGTATGTTGAGAACTTGAGGAAGTTGATGTGTCGGTAATACTTCGTGTGTTGTGTGATATTGTCAAATCATCTCGTCTGACCGGAACAATATGAAGTGTTTCTGCAGCAGCATAAAGTCTTGTAGTAAAGGTGCCATTACTGGAATTAAAGTTACCTGAGGCAGGATACCAGGAGGTGGGGTCGAATCCTCCCCCTTCCACATAACTCCCCGCAACTTTTATCATCATCACAACAGGATCTCCAGTGTCACTCTCTGCAAGGACTTGAGAGGCATCGGCGTCAGGAAGATAATCCGACAAGTCATATGCCACAGTATAGCCATCTCCAGTTGAAAGAGACTTCTGGGTGGCACTGAGGGTAATCACGTTCCCAAGGGCAGTTCCGGGACCATCATAGGTAACCCCCCCTTCACTGGCAGTAATGGATGTGCCGTCTGAAAAAGTATTGTCGGGAATAGAAATAGTTGAGCTGTCGGTCTCAAGGGGGGGATCACCAGTTACATCGCCAGGTGTGTCGCCCGGCGGATCAGTGGTATCAGATCCACCTCCACCACAATTGGAAAAGAGAAAAAACATAAGGCTGGAAATGATTAGAATGGTAACTAGCGTCAGGCAATCTCTTTTATGCATCATCCACTCACTCCCCTTATGATCAGTACAACCATTATTGGAATAACAGATATAGATTAATGGTATTAATGTAAGTTTGACGTGGTCAAGTAATAATGGAAATAAAGGAATCTTTTTTGATGTGTTTCTTGAAAATCTTGAGAAACAGGTATGAAGTGGTATAAAGTCTCCACACACACTCGAAGACCTGGAGAATGGAATGCCGAAGCAAGATATACCACTGAGCGAGAGGATCATTTTCGCCCTGGATGTTCCCACCCCTGAAGAGGCAATGGATTGGGTTCGGAAGCTGGAAGGGGATCTGAAGTTTTTTAAAGTTGGGCTGCAGCTCTTTTTGGCCGGTGGTTTCCCACTTGTTGATGAAATCATCAAACGGGGCAATAAGGTCATGCTGGACCTGAAATTTTATGATATTCCAGAGACCGTCTATCTGGCTGTTGAACAACTTAAGAAACGGGGTGTGACTTTTACAACCGTGCATGCTCGGGACCCGATCATTGAGGCGGCAATGCGGGAGAAGAGTGACCTGAAGGTCTTGGCAGTCACCGTACTTACCAGTTTCAGCCAGGAAGATATCAGTGATATGGGATTCTCCTGTACTGTTGAGGAGTTGGTCCTGCATCGGGCCAGGCGTGCATTCGAGCTTGGTTGCGATGGAATAGTTGCTTCACCGTTGGAAGCCGCTATGTTACGGGAAGAACTGGGAGATGATTTTTTTATCATCACCCCGGGGATCAGACCCAGCGCAGGAGGGGATGACCAACAGCGGGTGGCTACTGCCAAACAGGCCTTTATAAATGGTGTTGACTATGTGGTCATTGGCCGGCCAATTAAAAATGCCGAAGATCCAGTAGCTTTGGTTCGGTCACTTCAGGCGGAAATAGCAGAGGGCCTTTCGGCCTGAAAACTATCTTCCAACCAGCTTGTTACTGATTGGAAGATAGCCAGGAAAAGCTTTTTTTCTTGTATCTTATGGACATCCACAGGCACTAAGCTGGTTCGCAACGTCCGCCATCATTTGCTCGGTTTGGACAATTCGGTCAGCCATCTCGCCGATTTTGTCAGCCATCAGGAGGATGCGGTCAGCCATGACGCCGATCTGGAGAGACATGTCGCCTATATCGTTAGACAATTCGAGGATTGTATCCAGCACTTGAGTCATGGGGTCAAACCAGGCAAAACTCAATTCAGGGTTTACAATTACGGCGTAAAGTGCCAGTGCGCCAACAATAGCTCCAATTTTAACTGTTTTTTTGATACCTTTCTTGAATGTGTACATGCGTTTCTCCGAAGCAATAAATAAAATAAAAGATGTTTAAGTATTTAGTTAATTGCTGAAGAACTTAAATGCTCCTCTGGTTTTAGTCAATAAAAAAATATATCTCGTGTGGTTTTTTTGAAAATGTTTTTGATTTCAGTCTGTTACGAAGACCAATGAGCAAGGCATGCTTGGCAGGTGATGGGAAATGAGGATCACATTTAAGAGGGATGCAGAGGCAAATTGCAGTGAAGAGACTGGTTGATTCTAATCGCGAAATCGGTCCAATCGTAACCGGTGTCTTTCATCAAAAAGACGTTTTGAAGCCAGAGTGATACCGGTCATGATGCCGCCTCCGGTGCCGGAGGCAATGAGAAACATGATGAGGATTTGATATTTCACTGCTTCCCACGGTGGACTGCCGGCAAGAATCTGACCGGTCATCATCCCTGGCAGGCTTACAAGCCCTGCAGCAGCCATGGCATTGACTATTGGAATCATGCCGGTGCGCATGGCGTCTCTTCTAATATCATCCAGTACTTCAACCCGATCCTGTCCCAACAGTAAACGTTGTTCGATTATTTCTCTCTGCTCCCATGATGCCTTGGTGAGCCGGTCAAGGCTTAGAGAAATACCATTCATGGTATTACCCAAGAGCATGCCTAGAAGGGGAATGGCGTAGCGTGGCGCATACCAGGGATCGGCCTGGATAATGATGGTCAGAGCAAGAATAGTTATGGAAAAGGAAGAAATGAACATGGCGCTGGTGCCCAGTCCATATCCCCACCATCCTTTGAGTCGATGCTGTTGACGGGCCATGACTTCTCGGCCGGCTGCCAAGAGCATGACCATACTCATTAAGAAAATAACACCAGGGTGCCGACTGGCAAATAGGAGTTTGAGGACCAGGCCGATGAGCAGAAGCTGAAGCGTCGTTCGAATGGCTGAAAAAAGAATTTTCCCGCTTATTCCTAAATGCATTCTCCTGCTCAAAAGAGCAAGCCCGAGGATTAAAAGAGCAGCAAAAGAGAGGTCCATTGATGAAAGGAGGATCATGTCTGAACCTCCTCTTCAATAATTCCATTTTTAAGGCGGAAATGATTTTGGGCAACCCGAGTAACCTGGGCAGGATCGTGGCAGACCCAGAGGACGGCAGCTTGGGTGGACAGTCGGTATTCTTCGATGACTTTTTCTGCCTTAGAAATGTTATTTATATCCAGATTGGCAGTGGGCTCGTCTAATAACAATACTTGCGGTTCATTGGCCAGAAGGCGAATGAGCGCCAACCTTTGTTTTTCTCCTGATGAAAGGCGGTTGATTTTCCAGTCTAACACTTTTCGCACTGCTGTGGGATCGCCAAAACCGAGTTTTTCCAGCAGTGGAAGGACTTGAGGCAGACTATTCTGCTGGAAATGCTCGCCAACCGTTTCTCGCCACCAACGGCTTTCCGCCGGTAGCAGGCCTACCTTTTTTCGCCAGTCTGGGCCATTGATATTTGTGTGATATTGGTCATGGAGCATTATTTCCCCTTCATGGGGGATGAGGTCGGCAATGGCTCGTAGTAAAAGGGTTTTCCCGCTTCCGGATTCTCCGGACAAACTTACGCACTTGCCCTGTTCAATGGATATTGAAAAAGGACCGCGGTTGAGGAAGCGAAGATCTGTGATGTGGAGGCCAGTCATGAAACCATTATAGAGCATGACATGTGAAAGAGAATAAAAAAGATGTATATAACGAACCAGTGGATATGATATAAACCTATATGAGATAGGGGTACCTTAGTCTCATATAGGCATAGCTGACCAAATTTTTAATTTCGACCCTGAACGATCTATTTAAAGTCGGGGCTCTTCTCAACTTGATGGAGCTATGATGGAATATTTTGGCGCGTATCTGGGTGGAATTTTAGGCTGCCTTGGCGGTGTGATTGGTTCTTATTTCAGCATTAAAAATACCAACGGTCCTCTAGAAAAATCATTTATGGTCAAATGCGTCATCTGGGGCTGGTTGGCAATCACACTGTTTCTTGGCCTGATGTACATTCTTCCTCATCCCTACCGGTATTTTTTATGGATACCATATGGAATTTGTCTCCCTTTGGGTATTCGTTTTTGTAATCGGCGCCAGCAAGAGATACGTGCATCGGAAACCACTGAATAGATGCGTAAAAATAACAGGAAAATTGTGAAATTAATCCAGAGATTACCTCTACGTGCCTTTGTTTTTCTCTTCGCCTTGTCGGGTTTGTTTTCATTTTTTTACCCCTGTGATGTAGGGGCTGAAACAGCTCCTCAAAAAGTTTTTATTATTCCGGTGGCCGGAGATGTAGAACCTGCCATGTCGGCATTTTTAGACAGGGCCTTACGAGATACAGCAGAATTTTCTGATGCCCTCTTGGTCATTGAAATGGACACCTTTGGAGGCAGGGTGGATGCCGCTCTGCAGATGGTTGAAAGTCTTCTGCGTGTTTCACCCCAGAAAACCGTGGCCTATGTCTCAAACAAGGCGATCTCCGCCGGTGCTCTGATTGCCCTGGCCAGCAATGACCTGGTGATGCGGCCCAATACCACCATCGGTGATTGTGCTCCCATTGTTTTATCCGAAGATGGCCCCAAAATGATGGGGGAGAAATTCCAATCACCATTGCGAGCTAAATTTCGTACCCTGGCCAGACGCAATAATTACCCAGCCAGGTTGGCGGAGTCCATGGTAACCGCAGACATGGAGGTGTTTCGAATTGAAAAAGACGGCGAAGTTCTTTTTTTGGATGGTGAAGAATACGCTGACCTTACAGAGGCTGAAAAGGAAACAATCACCTCAAAGAAGACCATTGTTGCCAAAGGTGAGCTCCTTACCATGGATGATACCGAGGCCCATGAGCTAGGCTTTTCACGGATGACCGCCTCTTCCATTGAAGAAATGCTTGATAATTTCGGTATAGATAATTACCAAATCACCCGAATCGAGCAGAATTGGTCGGAATCAATGGGGCGGCTCATCGTTAAGCTATCGCCAATTTTGCTAATGCTGGGCTTTGCTGCTCTCTATACCGAGTTGAAGGCTCCTGGATTTGGGGCGCCGGGTATTTTCGGGATTATTTGTTTGGGTCTCGTTTTTCTCAATCAGTACCTGGTGGGCCTTGCTGATTACACGGAATTATTGATTCTTGTCCTTGGTATTTTATTTCTGGCGGTGGAATTTTTTGTGATCCCTGGTTTTGGGCTAGCAGGGCTGGCTGGATTTGTCTGCATTGGTGCAAGTATGATCCTTGCCTTTCAGGATTTTGTCATACCAAATCCTGATATCCCTTGGCAGGGAGACATTTTCGCTGCCAATATTATTCAAACGCTAGGGACTCTTATACTCGCTTTCTTGGCGTCCTTGTTTTTTATACGATATGTTCTGCCGCAATTTTCAAAAGTTGTGAAGGGGCCATATCTTGATGCCACCTTGGCGGACTCCCATGCCGATTCCCATGAGACGCAAAAGATCCAGGTAGGAGATTGTGGCAGGGCGATAAGCTTTCTACGCCCGTCCGGTAAAATGGAGATCGAAAATGATATTGTTGACGTGGTGACGGAAGGTGATTTTATTGAAAAGGACACCGTACTGACGGTTACCGCCATTAAAGGCAATATAATCACTGTGCGCAGGCAGGATTCATGAAAGAGTATTTATTACCGGTCATTTTACAATTGGTGGGCATCGGGGTGATCATTGCGGAGGTGATACTGCCATCCGGCGGGCTCCTGAGCCTACTGGCGGCAGGTGTTCTTGGCTATTCACTCTATATAGTATTTCAAGAAATTTCCACCTCGGCTGGGATCGTTTTTGTGGCCGTAGATATTGTTACCATTCCTATCCTGGTGGTGGTTGGTCTCAAAATGCTGGCCCAGTCACCGGTGACCTTGAAAACAAAACTGTCCAGTAAAGATGGAGTAACTTCACAGGATTCCGAATTGGAAAATTACCTTGATAAGGAGGGTAAAGCCTTGGTGGATCTCCATCCATCCGGCACGGCGCTTATTGAAGATAAGCGTGTTGATGTCATCAGCCGAGGGGAATATATCGAGAAGGATTCTGCTTTGGTTGTAGTTGAAGTTACAGCGAATCAAGTTATTGTTCGGAAAAGCTAGTTCAGGATACTGTTTTATATAAACCACAGAGAGCACAGAGTACACAGAGGTGACTATTTGTGAAAAATATTTTCTCTGTGGACTCTGTGTCCTCTGTGGTGAGAAAAGATGCTTTTTAAAACCTTCAGCCTATGCAACCTAATGAAAAGGAGATGATGCAATGAGTATTTTTGGTTTTGAAATTGGTCAAATTGCACTGTTGCTTGTTCTCATTGTTGGTATTGTCCTGTTTTATTTTCTTACCTCGTCTTTATCGCTGTGGGTTCAAGCCCTTGTGTCCGGGGCTCGGGTGGGATTATTCACTATTATTTTCATGCGATTCAGAAAGGTGCCGCCCAAGCTCATTGTGGAATCAAAAATCATGGCTGTAAAAGCAGGACTGAATATTTCCACCAATGACCTGGAGTCCCATTTTCTGGCCGGGGGAAATGTCCTCAGGGTCGTGCAGGCCTTGATTGCTGCTGATAAGGCCAATATCGAGCTTGATTTTAATCGAGCCGCAGCCATAGACCTTGCCGGTCGAAATGTGCTTGAAGCGGTTCAGATGAGTGTGAATCCAAAAGTAATCGAAACACCATTGGTGGCGGCGGTGGCCAAGGACGGTATTCAGCTGAAAGCTCTTTCTCGGGTGACGGTACGGGCTAATATCGATCGACTGGTGGGTGGGGCAGGTGAAGAAACCATTCTTGCCCGGGTTGGTGAGGGAATTGTTACTACCATCGGCTCTTCAGGAACCCATAAACATGTGTTGGAAAATCCAGACTCTATTTCTAAAACCGTTCTTGGCAAAGGACTTGATTCCGGCACTGCTTATGAAATCCTCTCCATTGATATTGCTGACGTGGATGTGGGAAAAAATATCGGCGCCGAACTCGAAACAGATCGGGCCGAGGCGGACAAAAAAATCGCCCAGGCGAAAGCTGAAGAACGCCGCGCCATGGCCATTGCAGCTGAACAGGAGATGAAGGCCAGGGTTCAGGAGATGCGCGCCAAAGTCGTTGAGGCAGAAGCCGAAGTGCCTCAAGCTATGGCCGAAGCGTTCCGGAAAGGTCAACTGGGTATTATGGATTATTATAAGATGAAGAATATTGTCGCTGACACCCAGATGCGAACCGCCATCAGCGGTGATGATACGAAAAAAGAAGACAAGTAAGGAAATATCATGGGTCAATTAATCGGGACTATTGAATAGTCTCAGGTGGTCAATATGGATATTATCGAAGCCCTGTTTGAATTTTTCTGGCCTTTTATAATTATGCTGGTCATTTGGCGGGTTGGTTCAAAAGCGAAAAAGCAAATGGCCAATCAGAGCAATGAAAAGTCGGAGTCAAAGACAGCTGCAGGTGTTGGTGTCAATCCTTTGGATGTTTTAAAAGCCATGCTTTCCGGAGATATGGAGGCAATCCAGGCTCTTGAGGAAAAAGCAAAAGGTCAGCCGGCCAGGACGGTCAGGCCAGAGAAACAAACCAGAAGAATTGTGAAAACACACCAGGGCATCCAGCCTCTTATTCCCGAAACAGCTCACACATCCCACCCCAAAGAAAGAGTGGTTGAGGTGCCAAAAGAGCGGAACGCATATGATGTTGCCAAACAACCATCCAGGCAACTCGGACCCAGATTAGATTCCAGTAAGGGAGAACTTCGAAAGGCCATTGTCTGGTCCGAGATTCTTGCTTCACCTGTGGCATTACGTGAAGAATGATACCGGGTGTTTTCTGTCGGAAATCAATGGTTGCTGGGATCTTCAGGAGGCTTTGATTGCTTTTGGGTGTATCTGCGCCAGAAATCCGGGTAGAGTGTTTTAGCACAATGGGGACATATGCCATGGCTGAACTCGGCGTCAGAATGGGAATGGATATACCCTTCAATTTGATTCCAGGCGCCTTTATCATCACGGATATTTTTACAATGGGTGCAAATCGGCAGGATGCCTCGTAATGTTTTTATTTCAGCGGCGTGTTTTTGGGCTTTGTTTTCAGCCGCAATGAGGTTGTTTGTCTCTCTATTGACTTCAATGCCAAGCAATATCAAGAGGAGTATAATGGCAGCCACTGCCACTCGTGTCATAAGGAGGTTGAAGTCGGAGATCAGTAATACGAGTCCAATGATGACCAGTGAAACAATGGTTGTGCGGACCACAAAGCAATGCCACAGCGACCGTGTGCACCCCTTGCATCGAGGGAACGGATGCCGGCCTGATAGGCGGACCAATATGCAGTTTGTGTTTTTATCTGCCATTATCAAATCTCTTTTTGAGCCAAAAATAAATGAGGCTGCCGAGGCAGAAACCTACAGTTCCTGCCAATAGAGAAAGAACTGCCACAATGATTACCAGACTCCAGGCTATCTGGTCCGGGCCGAGGTAATAGCACACTATGCCGGAGATGAGAAAAAAAGCTCCTAAGCTGCAGGCAAATGCTTCTTCTTTAGAATTTTCAACACAAACTATTGGTAGTTGAGAAGTTGAGTTAAAATAACGGTGAAGCCGATAAATGGGTGAATAGCAGATAGGGACAAAGGTGAAGATAATCATCAAAAGGGCGACGGCACCTACGATGAGGATCTGGTCGAAAACGAAGGCGAGGAGGAGTAAAAGGCCGAAAACCAACCTTTGGAATTTATTACCGGTGTAATCACGCTCGGCACAGGGTTTTCTCTCCATTATGAATTCCCTCTTACGGTCGGATGACTCTCTTTAAATTATACTGAAAAAGCCCAAAAAGTATCGATGAAAAGATGCATAATTGGCATTATTTTTTATGAAAGTATCCCAACGCGTTGTATTGATTTGTTTTTTATTTTTTATCACACTCACCTTCTCAGCCTGTGGTGCCAGAGAGGAGCTACCAGGTGGAATAGGAAGAAACGACTGTCCACCTGTGGATGTGCCGGTGAGTTCTCCCTTGCTTTCATTTGCAGAAAGTAAGGCTCATTCCAATCCGGAAACTAATTTTATCCATATTCTTGACATTGGCAGAGAGGCGTTGTTGGCCCGAGTGCATTTGATTCGAAGTGCACAAAAATCAATCTCCATACAAACCATTATCTGGGTTAATGACGAGGTGGGAAGACTGCTGATCTTTGAGCTCATTGAAGCGGCAAAGCGCGGTGTAAAAGTGAAGTTGATAGTAGATCACCTCGCTTCAGAGCAGCATGTCGAAGTCGCCACCTTTCTTGCCTCGGTCCATCCAAATTTTGAGCTTCGAGTATATAATCCGGTCAGCACGCATGTGAAAGATGCCAAGGCGGATCCATCGTTTTTCGAAAAACTCCACGCCCTGGTTTTCAGGTTTTCTCGCATTAATCAACGCATGCATAACAAGCTTTTTGTTGTTGATGGCCAGATGGCAATTACCGGGGGTAGAAACTACCAAAATGCCTATTATGATCAGGCAAGGGGTATGAACTACAAAGATCGTGATGTTATGGTGGTCGGCCCGGTTGTCAAAGAGATGGAACACAGTTTTGAAGCTTTTTGGCATTATAAGCATACGGTGGCGCTTGCCAGGCTTAAAGATGTGAGGCGTAACCTGAGAAAGGGTAAGGTGAAATTCTGGTCCACACGGGAATCGTTTCAGCTGAATGGTCTGTTTTCTGATTTTGAAAGCTCTATTTTAGATGGAAATTACATTCAGCAACTCTTTGTGGATCCATTTAAGTCAGTGGAGCAAGCAGAGTTCCTGGCCGATGAGCCTGGTAAGAATAAGCGAAGTTTTCTAGGTAAGTTTACAGGCGCTGGAAAAATAACCAATGAACTTGCCAAGCTGGTTTCTGAGGCACAACATTCAATTTACATCCAGACTCCCTATCTTGTGCTGACCAATCCGGCGATCTCTCTTTTTCAAGCCTTGCGGCAGGATCATCCTGATATTGACATACGAATTTCCACAAATAGTCTGGCAGCAACGGACAGCTGGTATGTATATGCGCTGTCTTACAAGCAAAAACAGACTTATCTTCAGGATTTGAATTTTAAGATTTATGAGCTCAAACCTGTGCCCGGTGATTTATATGATTTTATGCCATCCTACGATGACCTGTGGAATAGGCCTTTCACCCCGACGGAGAAAGAACACAACGGCGGATCGACCAATGAGGCAACAGACAAGTCGAACTTGAGTGGACCGCCAGAGGCTGGGCAACCTTATTTTTGCTTGCATGCGAAGTCCTTTGTCATTGATGATGAAATAGCTTTTATCGGTTCATATAATTTTGATCCTCGCAGTGAGAATTTAAATACTGAAGTGGGGTTGGTAGTGCGCGATGGGGAAATTGCCGCGCTTCTGAAAAAAGGTATTCAACGAGATATGGAACCCCAGAATTCATGGGTTATTGCCAAAAGGAAAATGCCCCTTGGCCTGAGTGGCCCCAATGCCATTTTTGCGCGGCTTTCAGATTTTTTCCCCTTGATTGATCTCTGGCCCTTTCGATACACGTCGTCATTTGAATTGAAGAACGGGAAAGATCCAGTTGAGCCGGGGCAGAAGGATTTTTATAAAAACTTTAAAGATGTGGGAAGCTTCCCACAAGTCAGTGACCATCGGTTAGACAAGGATTTGAGCACCAGGGGAACGAAGGCTTTTCTGGGAATTGTGAAGCCACTTCTATAAAAAAATGAAGGCTCATTAAAAAAAGGGAAGGCGCAGTGCCTTCCCTTTTTTTGTTGATTATCAGGACAAGGACTTAGTCAACTTTCATCTCATAGCGATCCTGATAGTATTGTTTGATCTCCTTTAACTTCTTGGGATCAAATCCCTCGGTGAACCACTGATGGCGTGGGTCAGAGTTGATAAACTTCTCAATAATCTCTTCATACACTTCGGGTTTGCCGGCTTTTTCGGCAGCTTCTTTGGCTTCCGGTAAGAGCTCGGTGTAGAAATGTTTGGCCACATCATAGATACCATGCCACCAGGCATAGTCCGGTCCGGACATTGCTGCTCCGTGGCGGGCTCTACGTCCTTCATGATGCCAGAGTTCCCAGTAGATCCAGTCTACTTTGTCATCGAAATTGGCCTTACTGATAATGCCTTTTTCCATGAGAAGTGCGCGGATTCCTTTTGCAGGTATGGCAAACTTGGTGTTGTACAGTTCAACAAATTCATCCAGCTGCTTGTAGAATCCATCAACAAAAACATCGCCATGGCAAGATTGGCAGACGTCTTTCATGTTGGCCAGTTTCTTTTCGGAGTTTTTGGTTTTCTTGGAAACAGGTGCCCTGAGGTTCCAGCTCAGTCTGTCGCCAACATCATGGGTGACCGGCTGATTTGGCGTGGCACTGATGTGGCAAGTGGAGCAGGTGGCGGCATCATAATAGTCCTGCCCGGCAACCCATTTGGGGTTGTCCATGTTCATCTCATCTTCGAAAGCCTTGAAGAGAATGCCGTGTTTGGATTCTTCATACACTTCCTTCTGAGGATGATCGGGACCAAGATGGCATTTGCCGCAGACGTCGGGTTTCCTTGCTTGCTCTTTACTGAAGCGATGCCTGGTATGGCATGCACTACAGGTACCTTTTGAGCCGTCTGGATTTACACGACCAATACCGGTGTTGGGCCAGGTGGCAGGATCAAGGGTACCATCTTCTTTTACTTTCACGATGGAGCCGTGACATTGACGGCAGCCCACTGCTACGGCTGGCTCGCCGCCTAAAGTCTGGCCTAAAAGACCGTCTTTTGAGTTGAGGATGTTGCCGGCCTGGGCATGATGGCTGGCTTCTTGCTCTGCAGTTTCACTAGGATGACATGTGCCGCAATCCCGCGGTGAAACAATGGTTGCCACGGTGAAACCATTGTGGTCCATGGCATCTGCCTCACCTTTCTTGGCCTGGTGACATTCAAAGCAGCCAACTCCAGCATTCCAGTGGGCACTGTCCTGCCACTGATTGATAAGGCCTGGCATCTCTTCCTGGTGGCATTCCAGGCATTGCTGCGTTTCTTCGGAGACTTTAGCATGACTGTCCATGGGGGCCATAATGCCCATGGCTAGTATTGCAGCTCCTGCTGTGAAAAAAAATCGTTTCATTTTTTCCTCCCGGCTTTTTTTGGGGTTAAAGATCATAATGATTGTCCTGGTTAGGGGAAAAGCAATTACTGTGCCAAAATAAAATCTTGTGTAATAGTAAGGTGTTAGGTTGTGCGCAGCCTGCTTTTGTTACCTTGTGGTAACGACCTTTCTGTGGATGCTGTTACCGCAAGGTAACAAATTTGGGTGTGGGTAGAACTGTAAGTGTCATAAGGTGATGGCATCAAGAGATCACCTGTCATATCGCCGGTATGGCTTGCTTTATTGCAGGGCATAAATGTACACTTGATACCATATACTTTTTCATATCTGATCTCATTGAACTGATTTCAAATATTTCCAAAAGGAGCATTTCATGACAGTTGAAGAGGCGCGCATTAAGGAAGCACGTCAGACCTTGGATGCTGCTATCATGTATTTTCGTAATAAACCGGTGGGCACTGTGGCGGCAAAGGATTCCTCTGTGGCAGCGGAAAATTACGATCATTGTTTCACCAGGGACTTTGCTGTTTCTGCCATGGCATTTCTCATGGCCGGCGAATTCGATGTGGTCCGGAATTTTCTTCAGAGGACAATTCGTCTCCAGAGCCGTGATAAACAAATGGATTGCTTTAAGCCCAGTAAAGGGCTTATGCCGGCCAGCTTCAAAGTGACCAAACATGAAGGGAAAGAGTATATCACCGCCGACTTTGGTGAGCATTCTATTGCCCGGGTAGCGCCGGTGGATTCAGGTTTTTGGTGGCTTATTATCCTGCGTGCCTATGTTAAGGCCTCTGGTGATATGGAGCTTGCCCATAGAAGAGAGACCCAGGATGTAATACGGTTAATTTTGGATCTTTGCCTTACTGCTCGGTTCGAGATGTATCCCACCCTTTTGGTGCCGGACGGCTGTTATATGATTGATCGTCGGCTTGGTGTCTTTGGCTACCCAATGGATGTCCAGGCCCTATTTTTTGCGGCATTAAAAGCTGCCAAAGAAATGTTGGTTCCTGAGGATGAAGAGTATATTGAAGCGGTAAACGAGCGACTGGGGCATTTGATTTTCCACATCAGGGAGTATTACTGGTTGGATCTTGAAAGGCTCAATGAAATATATCGTTACGATACAGAGGAGTTTGGTCTAACCGCCCTCAATAAATTCAATATAAATCCATCCTCTATTCCTGGTTGGGTCAGTGAATGGCTTCCCGACGGATGTGGATATTTTACAGGTAATGTTGGGCCAGGCAGGATGGATTTCCGATTTTTCAGTCAAGGGAATTTACTTGCCATTCTTTCATCTCTTGCAAACAGAAAACAGGCTAATGCTATTTTGAATCTCATCGAAGAGCAATGGGATGATCTGGTTGGCTTTATGCCCATGAAGCTTGTGTATCCCGCTCTGGAGGGACGTGATTGGGAGATTCTGACAAACTTTGACCAGAAAAATGTTCCCTGGTCTTATCATAATGGCGGTAATTGGCCATTTACTTTGTGGTTGCTGACCGCAGCGGCCATGAAAACAGGCCGGAAAGCACTTGCCCAAAAAGCAATGGCCATTGCTGAAAAACGCCTGCCGGATATGAATTGGCCGGAATATTTCGATGGTAAAAATGGCAGGTTGGTCGGCAAAAAGTCACGATTCATGCAGACCTGGACCATTGCAGGCTTTCTTGCTGCGGAGTCTATGTTGAGCGACCCCGGCAAATTGGATATTGTCTGTTTTGACGATGACCCCATTGCCTTTGCATGTTCGGTCAGGGTGGGACAACGTTATGAAGATGAATTAGATGACGATCTCTGATCACAGGACCACTTGCACGAACCTACGGCGTCTGTGATCACTTTTAGGTTTTGTAATTTCAAGATGATGCTTATTTAATAGGTATTAAGGTTTATTTATCCAGCCATATATTAGCGTGACTGAATTATAAAAAGGAGGAATACGATGACCAAAGAAATTCGGTGGGAAACGGAACTTGGTAAAGCTCTTGAGAGGTCTAAGGTAGAAAAGAAAGTAGTGTTTCTGGATTTTTATAATCCCAATTGAATTGGCTGTCAGCAAATGGATGCAGTTACGTATCCAAATGAGTCATTGGTGGATTTTTTGAATGAGAACATCATTGCTTTGCGAGTCCAGTCAGATACAAAGCCCATGGCAGATGATTATAATGTCACCTGGACTCCTGCCCTTATTGTTCTTGATCAGGAAGGCAAAGAATTACACCGGACAGTTGGTTTTCTGAGTCCCGAAGATCTCATCCCATCCATTTTATTGGGCATGGGAAATGGGTATTTTAATGCCAATGAATTTGCTCAGGCTTTGGAAGTCTATGGCAGGATCATTGATGAATATCCAGATAGTGACTGGGCCCCGGAAGCTATTTTTCAGAAAGGCGTCTCGACGTATAAACACACCGAGAATCCATTGCCGCTTCGAGAAGCCTATGATGTACTGCTTGAAAAATATCCAACAAGCCAGTGGACAAAAAGGGCTTACCCATACCGGTTAATCGGTGAGTGATTTACATTGTTTAGTTGAAGATTTTTTTGTGAAGAGGAGTTTAGTATAAACATTCTCGGCACAGATTAAAAATACAGTGCATTTTTGAATGGTAAAGGAGTGAAATAATCGGCGGTCACTGCATGAACGAGTTCCAACAGCGTAAAGCCTGTTCGGTGCTTATTTTCCTTTTCATGGTTTCATTGTGGGAAGGCTCTGTGGTCTGGGCTGCGCAGGACGAAATGACTCACATTATAGATATGCATTGTCATGTTGCCGGGGTTGGCGCCGGTGAGAGTGGTTGTTTTATCTCTGAAGACATGCGCAGAAGCTGGAAGTACAAAACATACCTTGAGGCCTTCGGTGTTACGGAAGCGGACCTTCGGCAACATGGAGACAGTTTGGTTGTTGCTAAGCTTTCTCAAATGCTCGACGAATCAAAGCTCGTTGATGGTGCTGTTATTCTGGCCTTGGACGGGGTGGTTGATGATCAGGGAAATCTAGATAAAGCAGCCACTGAAGTATTCATCCCCAACAGCTTTGTGGCAGAAGAGGTACGAAAGTACGATAACCTCTATTTCGGTGCCAGCATAAACCCTCTGCGTACCGATGCCCTGGAGCGTCTCAATGATGCCAAGGCAAAGGGAGCAGTACTTATCAAATGGCTTCCGGCCATTCAGCATTTTGATCCAGCCGACGAACGGTTCATTCCCTTTTATCAACGTTTACGTGAATTGAATCTACCGCTGCTTTGTCATGCCGGTAAGGAAGAGGCTTTCACAAAGAGTGATAATTCGTTGGGGGATCCGGAGCGCTTACGTCTCCCTCTTTCTCTGGGAGTCACAGTGATTGCAGCCCATGCTGCCACCACGGGTGAAAATGAAGGAGTGGAAAATATGGAGCGCCTCTTGCCCATGTTTGACCAGTATGCCAACCTCTACACAGATATCTCAAGTTTGACCCAGCTCAATAAGAAAAAATATCTGCCTCGGCTTTTAAAGCATGAAGAACTTACAGGTCGTCTTTTATATGGAACCGATATGCCGCTCATCAACACGGGACTGACAAGTCCCTGGTTTTTTCTTTTTTCGATTGGTCCTTTTGAGGTCTTTCGTCTTTTGGGAGAAGGGAATCCTTGGGATCGGGATGTACGATTGAAAAAAGCCGTCGGGGTGCCTGAGGAGGTATTCTATAACGGTGCCAGGGTGTTGAACATTGACCGTAAGAATTAAGCGCTCTATGCCTCTTTTGCAGCGGGAAGATATCGCCCTAGGGCTGAAGCGAGCTCTTTTAAGCGGATGGGTTTTGCAAGGATTTCTTTAACGCCGACTTTGAGCGCTTTATCCATGTCCGCGTCATCAATATAACCGCTTAAAAATATTATAGTCACATCCGGATTGATGCTGTGAAGTTTGGTGGCGAGCTCCATGCCGGTGAGAATAGGCATGGAAATGTCCGAGAGCACCAGATCGAAATCTTCCGGTCCATCCTGGAAAATTTCAAGGGCTTCTTGGCTTTTTAGACACGCCGTGACCTGGCAGCCTAGTTCGGTGAGCATTTGCTCACCCATTTCCAAGACCAGCTTTTCGTCATCAACAAAGAGTATTCGACCGGTGAGTTGTGAGAAAGGGAAATCAAAATCCATGGTTGCACATTACAACGGCACAGGAAAATTAGCAATTATTTGATGGCTTCGTGAAAACTCAAAAAGTTTCAAATGTCACCTTGTAATTTCAACTACTTACGGCATGGCACACGGCCGTCTTAAACGCTTTTCACCCTAAAAACGGACACTTGTGCCCTGAGAGGTATAAATACGAGATTGACCATTATTTGCAGCGATAAAAAGGCAACTACTACAAGGTTTTTTTGGGGAAAACAATGGTGCGATGATGACGAAGCACAGTCTTTTCCCTTTGTGGCAGGAAGGCAATAAAACTGTCTTCTTCTTCAAAGCCCAATTCTTTCATTGCCTTGCCGGAAAAAGGCATAAATGTTCCCTGTTTAAAGAACGTATTACGAGTTTTATAATTGAAATGAGGTTCCAGATTTTGAGGTAAGTTTTTCCAAAGATGGTCTTTTGTTTCACTTAATGGCCTTTTGCTTTTTAGAACTTCCGGGAGAAAGCGATGGCCACACCGAAGCCAGTCATAACGCAGGACTTCAACGAGAAGGTCTTGGTCTGGCCGATCTTCAACCATGGCACATATGATGCGGGTCATGAGTTCCTGGGTGGAAGCGAGATGAAAAAAGCCTGCTTTGTGGCAGTAATCCAGCAGGGAGCTGAACAGGGCAAAATAATTATCCTCATTTTTGCGGATATATTTGAAGAAATTTCGAAAAAATCGATTGTTGTAAAAACCTTCCACACATTCACCCAACCAGTATAACCGTCCCAGGCTTTCATGGGGCAGCCATTTGGTGGCAAGAATGGAGTACGGTGCTTCTTGGCTGAAGACGAATCCGAACTCATTCTGCCTCTTATGAATCTCTGTTCCGGGCAGTACCTTGAGTAAGCCCATTTGAATATAATGGGGTCCCATGGCAAAAACAGTGTTGAAGGACTCCTGAAAAGATGCCTCGGTCTCATAGGGCAGGCCGAGGATGAGATCAAGGTGAAGGTGAACCGTATCCAGGGCCACCAGGCGGCTGATATTGGATTTGGTTTTTTCAAGGTCCATGCTGCGATTCACAGCAGCAAGGCTTTTCTTATTCGTGGTTTGCAGGCCGATTTCGAATTCGAATTTGCCAGGTTGGAGCCCTTTTAAAAAATCAAACATGGCATCATTGAAAATGTCCGGGGCGATTTCAAAATGACATGGTGTTTCATGATCGTGCTGGGCTAAAAACTGCCAAATTTCAAGAGCCCTGGCTGGATTGGCATTAAAGGTGCGGTCAACAAACCGGAGACTGCGGGGTGTGTGCTGGAGAATGGCGGACAACTCATTCTTCACTTGTTCCATGTCTTTTTGGCGGATACCGGCTTTTGCAGAAGAGAGGCAGTATGAACATGAAAACGGGCAGCCCCGGGTGGATTCATAATATATATGGCGCTTCTGTAAAGCTCCCAAGAAGTCTTCTTCTTTGTAGGGTGACGGAAAATGGCAGGTGCTGGTGGCGGAATATTCTCGCTGCAAGGTGCCATTTTGTAGGTCGGTGTAAAACGGCTCTTCCAATCCCTCTATTTCACCGCGGATTATGGTGCAGTTCTCAGGCCATGTATCAATCGGACCATAACTGACCTGGGGACCGCCCAGTACGATTGGAAGTTTGGGAAATATTTTTGCAAGGTCATTGACCAGGCGACTTACCTGTTGGATATTCCAGATATATACGGAAAAGAAAAATGCCTCGGCATTGCTGGTGCTCAGGGCCAGGAGGGTTTCATAAAAAGGGTCATTAATGGTGAATTGCCTGAAGGTGATCTGATTGTCTGGGATGTGCTGCTCAAGGGCATTCCGCACTGAAAACAGGGCGGGGCAGGAATGGATATATCGAGCATTGAAGGCCGAAAGATAGAGTCGCATGATTTTCTCCGTCAGGTGGTGGGCTATGATACAGTCTCAGGGGCTGTTGTACAAGCGGTTCGACAAAGAGGAGAAGAATAATTATCAGTCTACACTTTATCTTTCTTGACGAAGGGAGGCGGCAATGGTTTAAATGAAAGATTACTGTATTTATCGAGTTGTGTTTCATCCAACAGAGATACAGAATTTACAAAGGAGCGGAGCAGGCATTATATCACTGCTCCAGTGAGAGAAAAAGAAAGTAATGTATTGTGGAACATACGGACCAATGGCCAAGGCAATTTTTCGCGGCATAGCCGCTTTTTTAATACTATTTTTTGGAGTTATGATGGATTCCAGTGAAATTAAAGCGGCCCAGTTGGCCCGCCACCTTCATAAAAAAACACTTGATAATGGGCTTACCTTGCTTGTCAAAGAAGTGCCGGATGGAAAAGCGGCATCGGTCCAGTTCTGGGTGAAAGCCGGCAGTGTGTATGAAGAGGCTGATGAGGCGGGTATCACGCATCTCATCGAGCACATGATTTTTAAAGGTACAGAAACCCAAGGGCCAGGTGAGTTGGCAGAAGCCATTGAAGGGGTGGGTGGTCGGATTAATGCCTATACTTCCTATGAAAACACAGTTTACCATGCCACCCTGTCCGCCCGTCATTGGAAACTTGCCCTCAATGTCCTCTGTGATGCGGTGTTACACTCAACATTTGACCCACAGGAACTTGAACGTGAGAAGTTGGTGGTGTTGGAAGAAATCCGCATGCGCAATGATCGACCTTCTTCTCGTCTGTTTCAAGAGTTGATGACCACTGCTTATGCCACCCATCCTTACCGCCTGCCAATAATCGGAACCAGCGAGTCCGTCTCTGGTTTTGACCGGCAGGATATTCTTGATTACATGGCGAAAAACTATCACCCGGAAAATTTCGCCATTGTAGTGGTTGGTGATGTGCGTTTTGTGGAGGTAGTGGAGGAAGTACGAAAATTGCTGGCAGATCTGCCCCAAAGCGGTATTGGCCGGCCTGACTTCCCCTCTGAGACTGATCCCAGCGCCCCACGCTATTTCCATTTGGCTGAAGATGTTAATCAGACAAATCTTGCCCTGGCTCTGCCCATCACCCAGTTCAATCATAAGGATACGCCGATCCTCGACGTAATTGCCCATATACTGGGGCATGGCGATACTTCCCGCCTGTTTCACAAATTAAGAGATGAAATGGGATTAGTGTTTCGGATTCACGGTTCGGCTTTTACCCCCCATGATCCCGGTTTGTTTGAGGTGACAGCAACTCTTGAGGCGGAAAATGTAAAAGAAACTGTTGCCCAAGTTCTTGCAGAATTCTTTAAGCTTAAATATCTGCTGGTCAGTGAGCATGAATTACAGCGGGCCAAGACTAACCTGGAGAGTGAGTTTGTTTTTAATCTTGAGCGGGTTGAAGGGCAGGCCCGGGTATTGGGTACTTTTGAGTTCCTGGCAGGTGATCCTAGAGAGGACGAATATCTTGAGCAGATTGGCGCTGTAACGCGGGAAGATATCCTTCGGGTGGCGAATACCTATTTCCTCGGAAACCATGTGACCGTTGGCGTACTGACTCCCCAAGAGGCTGAGGTCGGTCTCGATAATGACAAAATGACCGAGGTCATCAAAAAGGCTGAGGACATGGCCAAGGAGGGTGTGCCAGCTTCGTTGGTGCCCCAGTCATACCTTGCTGATGTGCACCGTTTTCAATTAGACAATGGAATTCGGATTTTAGTTCGGGAGGATCATGAAGTTCCCACTGTGGGCATTCAGGTTGTTTTCCCCGGTGGACTACGTGGTGAAACCCAGGAAACAAACGGTGCTTTTGCCTTTATCAGTGATCTTCTGCCCAAAGGGACCGAGAAAATGAATGCCCGGGAAATTGCCCTTGCCCTTGGCGACATGGCCGGTGAGATTTCGGGCTTTAATGGCAAAAATACCTTTGGCGTACGGGCTGATTTCCTTGCAAAATCGTATAATGAAGGGATGCAACTGGTGCATGATATTATTCGCACTCCTTCTTTTGATAGTGAAGAGGCGGAAAAGATCAGGCCGGAATTGTTGGCGCATCTCCGGCAGCAGGAAGATTCACTGCCATCTCTGGCCTTCAGAGAGTATAACCGGATATTGTTTCAGGGCCATCCCTATGGCCTGAATACCATGGGTAGTGAAGAAGCCATTGGTTCATTGTCGGTATCCGACCTGCGGGAAATATACCAGCGGCATGCTGTGCCGGAGAAAATGGTCGTTTCTATTTCCGGCGATGTTGATCCGGAAGCTATCCGAAAACATGTGGAAGAATTGTTTTGGGACTGGGATACAGGCACAGCACAAGCCGCTGGGGAAATTGAGGAGGAGAGCATATTACCACCAGAACCGCCCCTTAACCCTTCATTATTCAACTTGCCCCGCGATAAAGAGCAGACCCATATTATTATTGGATTTTTAGGGACCACCCTTACCCATGAAGATCGATATGCTGTGGAGGTTTTGGAGACAATGCTTGCCGGTCAAAGCGGCAGGTTATTCACTGAACTCCGTGATAAACAGAGCCTGGCATACAGCCTTTCAGCCTTTTCTTTGCAGGGGGTGGATACCGGTTCGTTGGGAATATATATTGGTACCAGTCCAGAAAAACGCAATGATGCAATTCAAGGCGTTTGGGTGGAGCTGGAAAAGGTTCGACAAGATCTGGCAAGTGAGGAAGAGTTGCAAAGGGCAAAAAATGTTCTCATCGGTCATTATGAATTAAGTCTTCAGACCCACGGTTCACAAGCCCTTGAGATGGCCTTGAATGAAGTGTATGGATTGGGTCAGGATTTCGGCAATCGATATGTGACAGAAATTAATCAAGTGGATGCTGAGCGAGTCCGGCAGGCGGCCCAAAAATACATCTTGCCGGAAAATTATGTCCAGGTGATTATCGGTGCTAATGTCGATACGCCGAAAACAGAGGAAACCACCAATGAAAAGTAAAATGCTCGCTCCTTCTGTGTTGTCAGCGGATTTTTCGAGACTCGGCGAGGAAATAAAGGCAGTTGAGGAAGCAGGAGCCGATGTCATTCATGTCGATGTGATGGATGGCCATTTTGTCCCCAATATCACCATCGGCCCGTTGGTTGTAAAAGCCTTGAGGGGAGTGACGGACCTGCCCCTTGATGTACATCTGATGATTGAGGATGCAGATTCATATATCAATGATTTTGCAAAGGCCGGGGCAGACTGGATTACCGTGCATGCCGAGGCGTGTACCCATTTGCATCGGACCATTCATGCCATTCATGATCTGGGGAAAAAGGCCGGTGTGGTGCTTAATCCGGCAACCCCTCTGGAGATTCTAGAGTACATAATTGACGATGTGGATCTGGTCATGCTGATGAGTGTCAATCCAGGCTTTGGCGGACAATCTTTTATTCCATCAGTGCTTACCAAAATCCGGCATTTGAAAAAAATGATAGAAGACCGCGGATTGAATGTCGGCATTGAAATCGACGGCGGTGTGTCACCTGCCACCATGCCCAGCATAGCCGAAGCCGGGGCCAACATCTTTGTAGCCGGCTCAGCTGTTTTCGGAAAGTCGGATTATAAGGCGGTAATAAGTGAGTTGAAAAAACTCTGGTGATTTTAAGTAGCCACAGTCACCACATCTGCATTGTCAGAAGCCCGCTTATGTAACTAAAGTACACTGCGCAGGCCTCTTCCGCACATCTGCGGCAACTGTGACTACTTAAAAAATTGTATAGTATTTTTTGTGCTGAAATTTTTTTATATCTGCAGCAGATTCTGACAGCTTTACAAGATTTTTAACTTTCACATGCACAGCATCTGCTGCGAAGTCTCGCAGATAAGCGAAGACTTCGAGCTCGTTTACCCGGATTCTCGCGAGCTCGCTTACCTGTCAAAGGCCTGCTCACGTACACAAACCACCGTACTGTTCGCAGGCCTTTTCCGCGTTTATGCCCTTTAGGGTGTATCTACAGTACCTGTGATGGCTTACAGAGGTAGAGGTGTTTTTTATTCTTGTTATTCACGTATCCTCTGAGAAAAGGCTGAATTGTTCTGATTCAGTAATAGTCCAAATTTCAAGATAATATCTTGATTCTCGGAGGCAACAGATTTGAAAAGACCAGCAAAGAATAGTTTGACCTATATGACTGAAAATTTCCGTATTCCCGAAATAGTTTGTTCTCTTTCCCGGAATCTGAACAGTTATGGCGAGTGACAACAATTCCTGACGAATACGTAATCCAACGTAATTGCTAGGTGTTATAATTATATTGTTTACTGGTATGTTTGTTGCAATGTAATAGCCAGAGGCAAATAGATGAAACACCATAATTGTTATTAGTAATTTAAAAATATCTATAAAAGGAAAAGAGACAATGAAGAAACAAGCAATTTGCCTGGCAACGGGCCTTGGACTTATAATGATGACTGGTTTGGCCCAGGCATCCCTCACCACCATCGGCACGGCAAATTATCTTGGCTCTGATTACAACCTGATCTGGGATGATGATAACAATGGTAATTCCGTGGTGTGGCTGGATTACAGTAATGACATGGATACCTGGCAAAACCAGACGAACTGGGCAACTAGCCTTGATTCCGCAATTACCATCAACACTCCCGGCTATAATGTCACCTGGGATGACGAATCATGGCGGTTACCATATGCGGGAATCGATGGTAATAATATTGGGTTTGGTTATGAAGTAACAACCTCGGAAATGGGACATCTGTATTATGTGGAATTAGGCAATGTCGCGGATGGTGGGCTGCAAAACATAGGTGATTTTAACAATTTAATTGAAGGTGGCTATGAAACTGGGTTCTACTGGGCCTACCCTGGAGCGTTTGGAATTCCCGCTGACTTCCACATGAGTGGCGGTTATCAACACGACATGATTAGTCCGGGTCAATCGGGTGGATATGGTTTAGCCATTCGCTCCGCACAAGTTTCCTCAGCAGTCCCCGTTCCCGGAGCAATTTGGTTGCTTGGGCCAGGGCTTGCTGGTTTGGTTGGGATGAGAGGGAAGAGATAGCTATCTTCAAACACACAGATTAGGAGAGGCAGGGCATTAATTTGGCCCTGCCTTTTTTGTTGCTCAAAAGTTAAACAGCTCTATTCTGTTTTGACTTAGAGTTGCAAAAATAAAAAACCCTGCCCAAAAAATACATTTGGGCAGGGTTTATGTAGTGGCCTTGAAATTTATTTTTAAGTGGTCGACTCTCTCACTCAATCAACGCATCTTCTTTTCGCTTTATACTTTGCACTAATACTCCCAAGGTAGAGTTCCTTTATCAACACGTGCCAATCCATGTTCGTGTAAACCATTCCACCTGGCTGCTTTGCTGCCATGTCCGGCATTGATGGTGATTTTTTTCTTTGCAGTTTGGCCGGTAGCATCGGTGACAACGAGGTTGATGACAGGTTTTGGATAGTCAGCCGTGTAAAAGGACGATGGAACTATAAAAGAAACCAGGGAGCCTGTTTGGTTCAAAGGTTCAATCTGGACGGGAACCCCGGCCATTTGCTGCCAGGAAAAAGTGAGACTGGCAGGTGAATCGTCTCTGGTGGCACTGGCATCTATCATCACTGTTTCTCCCACCGCATATCGCTCTTTACCCATAGGGCCAAGTTTAAGAGCCGGTGGTGGATCGCCCTGGATTACTTTTATCTTCAGCCGTTTTGTTTTTGATTGAACTCCGGCCAGGTTGAACTGATATGACACGGTGTCCAAGCCACTTCCATATGGATCCGGAGCATATCGATGGCTGTGACGACTTAATCGAGTAAGCTTGCCGTGTTTGGTTTTGCCAAGGATTTTTACTTTTACTTTTCTGTTAAATGAGCTGCCATTTGCCTGTTCCCACACTCTACGCCAATTTATATTCAACTTATCGGTGCTCACAGTCTTAAGGGTGAGATCGACTGCTTTAACAAGCGGCATACGGGGTTCAATTATTTTTGGTTCGCTGGATTTCGCCTCGGCCTGTCGGGCTTGTCCCATGATAAAGACATTGGCTGGTGTGCTTAAAGCTCTGCCGTCAGTTGTGCGGTATTCAAAACCATCCTTGCCGGAAAATCCCGGAGCCGGTGTATAGGTGAGTTCTGGCGGATTGCCCTGCAGGATTCCCTCGGTGGGGAAGGAAGTAATGAGGTATTCCAACTCGTGCTCTTCCGAAGCGCCGGCGGCCAGGTTGATCTTTACTTCTTCAGCAGTGGGATTCATGGCAATTTGGATGTCCATGCTTTCCAGGCTGGCCATGGGAGTAGTG
This sequence comes from uncultured Desulfobulbia bacterium, assembly GCA_964443295.1. Taxonomy (GTDB): domain Bacteria; phylum Desulfobacterota; class Desulfobulbia; order Desulfobulbales; family CG2-30-60-27; genus CAYUCH01. The sequence goes on from CAYUCH010000013.1 coordinate 29,185, forward strand.
TTTACTGGGAGGACTGGTTGAGTCTGTTGAGTTACCGGCATTGTAGTCGTGTTGTTGGCCATCATGTCGGTAGATGGTATTGGTATTGCCGGCTGTTCATCTTTCTTGAAAAAACTGAAATAGCCACCGGTGCCAATGAGAAGGGCAACAAAAATCCCCAATCCTGTCCACATGGCGCGGTTGTCTTTGACCTTGCCGAGCCAGGCGGGTGGAGTGAATTTGAACTTTCGTTTTGGTGGTTCTTCAATAATGGTTTCATCTGCGTCTGCTGCTTGGGCCGGTCCTGCAGAATCATCTTCGCCATCACTCAATTCATCTCCGGCAAAGTCAAACATGCCACTTTCCGGCTCTTCCTGGACCGGTTCAGTGCCGAACAGGTCCCCGTCGACGTCGTCAGTTTCAGCAAAAAGTTCGTCCATTTCTGTTTGGCTGGCCGGCTCTTCTTCTGCTCCTTCATCGGGAGAGTCAGTCAATAATGCGTCAAGTTCTTCCTCGCCTCCACCAGTATCTTCATCCTCGCCTCCGAAGAGGGCATCAATTTCAGACTGGTCAATTTGTTGTTCTTCCTCGCCACCATCGGATTCGTCCGAGTCTGAGCCATTGAGCAGAGCATCAAGCTCATCCTGGCTCATGGAAGCGTCATCTCCGGCCGGAGCCGCATCTATACTTTCACTTGACTCTTCTTTGGGTTCATCAGCCGCATCATCATCTCCGGCCATTAAAGCATCAATGGCGTCTTGATCAACCGGGGCATCTTCCTCCTGGGACTCCGCCGGTGTGTCATCATCCCCGGCCATTAAAGCATCAATGGCGTCTTGATCAACCGGGGCATCTTCATCCTGAGACTCCGCCGGTGTGTCATCATCCCCGGCCATTAAAGCATCAATGGCGTCTTGGTCAACTGGCGCTTCATCTGCTCCATCGTCGGTGGAAGCCTCCAAGGTTGTTGGATCAACCGGGCCTTGGTCATCATCTTCAGACTCGGCGGCAACATCATCAGCCCCATCCATCAATGCATTTATCGCATCTTGATCAATAGGAGCATCATCGGATTCACCCGCTTCTTCGGGAGAATCTGCCGGTGAATCTGCAGCAGCTGCAGGTTCATCATCGTCAAATGGATTATCCTCACCGCCTAATTCATTCATCCAATCATCTATGTCTGATTCGAATTTGTCGTTGGACATGGTGGCTCCCCTCTACCGGCATGGCCGGTAAAATTTCACTGTGCACTGTACCCTTTATATCGAATGTTGTTAGCATGAAGTCGTGACCTATATGGCACGGTATGAAGGGCACGGTATATCGGTTCCGACATCTGGGCATTGACTACATAAGATCGCCGTGCACCTTTGGCGTTGCGAGCACTTATATGAATACGTAGAAAACCATCCATTTCCTGCATGGTTCCTTGTACCCACTGCATGGTCTCATTGGTATTGGAATGGGCAGATTGATATTGATCACGGTTAGAACGGGCTCCCAGGGTATAATTGTTGAGCATGGCGGCCATTTGATCAGCCAGTGTTATACCCAGCATGGATGGCCGCCGATGTTCGTATTCCCAGAGATAAGGGAATGGCTCAACTTGGATAAGGGAAGGTTCGAAAAATCCTGTGAATTGCTGCATGGCGTCCTCACTGATCATGGCAATAAGCTCGGTGAGGGTAGCGTAATTTGTAATGGATGAAATTGCCGGCGCATCATCGGTAATCATGCCAATAACATGGGTATCCGGCGGAGGCCAGTCCGGCTCAATATCCTGCTCTGCTTCGGAAGCCGAATCAGATTCTTGAATTTGGCTCATTTCTTCAGGGTCGCTATTTTCTTCGGCAATACAAGCGGCCTCAAGGATAAAAAAGCTACAGGCAAATAAAATGAGAATCAAAGGCCAGGACATATAACGTGCCATGGGGGTCTCCTCTTAAAGATTGTTTATTTTCGCATTCCACGTACCGCAATAGTGTGCGGTTTCTGGGCCATGTGAAAGAGGCCAAGCAGTTCTCTGTTGAGTGGCATATTGTAGCGCCAGGTACTTTTGGCGATACCTGTTTTGAGGTCCACCAGGCGACCTTGGACAATAAGGGTTTTTCTGGTGTTGGTGAAGGTGGAAGTCACCACATAATTTACTTCTGGCAGGTCGGTGGCCAACTCACCAACGTTGCGGGACATAATGAACTCGCCGGTACGGGGCAGGATAGTTATATCTTTACCGAGGCGCAGCTCTGTCACTTGGAGGCCACGATCGGCCAGATCCGTGAGCAGGTATTCGGCCATTACCCGGCCAAATTCTGTTTCTTTTTTGAAATCTGCCAATGGTACGGCTGAAACCACCGCTATCCTGGATGCAAAGCTTTTTTCACCCTCTTCCTTGAGTTCATAATAGACCTTGCCAGCAACCTCTTTTGAGATTTCCGACAACAGATCTTCCGTTCCCAGGGAATGGGTATCGGCCGGTTCATACTTTAGAACCATAGGAGAGTTCTGGGTTGAGGCCTCTGCAGGAGGCTCGGAATGCGCGGCACACCCGATGAGGTGGGTCACCAATAATCCGGCAAATAAAATTCTCCAGGGCTTGAATACATTCTTCATGATTTCCTCTCTTCAGTTGCCTTGTATTATTATAGCTCAAGTCGTTTCATAAATATATCTTCCGGTTGCCTGGTGTACGCAGAGGCTCGGTCAGCCAAAAGAGTATTCACCAGATGAGTCCGGGGTATCCTGGTTGAAGCACTGGACAAAAGAGTACCGTTTTTCGCTTCAATAATTCGTGCGTTGACAAAGACATGATGGTCGGTCAGAGTATAGGTGCCAGTGAGGAGAGTGCCTGAATTAATTCGTTTCCGGATGGATTCAGGGTCTCGGGAGAGGCCATATTCCCCCCGTCGTTCCTGGATGAGTATTTCGTTTGTTTTACGTATTTCATTGACTGGAAAACCTCTTTGCTGAAAATCCGTCATTAACTGCTCGGCCAGATAGCGGCCGAATGATGAAGTGCGAGTAAGCTTCTTGAGCTCAACAAAAGAGCACACCGCCAGACCGCTTGCCGGTGTGTTGAAATGCATGTCCGGATCTGTCAGCGAAACCATCAATTGTCGAGTAAGTTCATCAATGCCGCTGGTCAGCATGTCTGCGGTTTGTTCAGCGGTTTTTCCCAGAGGAGATTCAGCCTCGTTTACTTCTGTGGCATTTGTTTCTTCCGGCTCGTAATACCAGAATCCTTGGGCCGGGGCAGCAGCCATGGCGAGAACAATCAGTATTGGAGCGAGCCAGAATAGAAAGCGACTTGGAGTTTCGAGGGGAGTGGAGAGAAGGTGCGGCACATGTTTTGTTGAGTATTTTTGCCAGGCTGACATGGGCATCTCCTTTATCAAAAAACGTTCGATGGTTCAATTGGTTTGGTTTTTCTTCTCTCATTTCATCGGGCAAAATGTCCAAGGGCTTAAATAAAAAGTTGAAATTATACGAAGAATTTGCGATTTTTTTGTTCTTTCAACCGGTGCTGGGCTCTATAAATATAATAATAGCGCATTGTTTGATGCTTTAATTGGAGAGGAAGTTTCGCTTGTGAGTAAAGATAAAAGTTTTTTTCTTGAAGAAGAAATGATCATTGTGCGCCAATCGGGCGAGATCCCTGAAGTGGCCTTGCATGGCTCTCTGCATTATCTCATGGAAGATCCTGAAGGGCCTGGAATTGAGATGTCGGGGGAAGACCGTCTTCTCTTGGCTGGTGAGGCTTTAAAGCGATATCGTGAAATTATATTGCGGGATCTTGATCCAGAGAACAGGGATGCAACCATCTATCGCGGTTTGGCCCGTTGTATTGCAAATTGGGAGCGCTGCCGGAAATTTTGTCAGTCGGAAAAATTAGAATATGGTTCAATCCAAGCTGAAACCGCCGAGGCGTTGGCACGATTTATACACCAAGAAATGGTTGATGTTCGAGGCGGACATCGAGCCTGTTGTCTGAATTGTTCCGTTGAGATGGTTGCCAAATTTGCCGAGGAGTTGGGCTTGAGTCCTGCGGAGTTACCACCGGAATGGAAAGAAGTCTGTGGACCTTAAACCCTGCTGGCCGATTTTTTCCTGACATTGTCTGTTGTTTTCAGCTCGTAAGCGGCCATGTTTTTATACGTTTGCCAGGTTTTACTTATTGTCATGGCAGGCGGCTTCCTGCCTGGTAAGTGAGTAGAAATTATGATACACCGTAATTATGTGGCATGATTGCATGGCACAAAAGAAATCAGGTCAAACAACCTATGATATATTTCCTCGTCACAGCTGAACATTCTTATACCATGGAGATTTTTCGAAATTCATGGGGCAAGGGGTTGGCGCAGGAAATAAAAATTATACCCTATGAACATCTTTGCTGGGGGCATGATCTTCAACCAGGCACATATCTATTTTCAGATATAGAGAGGTTGCCTGCAAGGCAAGCAGAGGTTTTATCCCGGGTTTGGTTTGAATTGGCCAAGTCTCCCCAAGCAGTGCGTTTAATAAATCATCCCACCCAATCTTTGAGGCGGTATGAATTGTTGCGTAAGCTTCATACACAAGGCATTAATGATTTTAATGTATACAGGCTGACTGAAAATGCTCAGCCACAGCAGTTTCCAGTATTTATACGAAAAGAAGCTGATCACCTCGGCAATATTTCTCCCCTTCTTCACTCCCAGGAGGAATTGGATATTGCCATCAAAGAATTATCCAGTTCCGGATATTTTCACGATGACCTTATCATTACAGAGTTTATAGACACTGCGGATGAAGACGGGATCTACAGGAAATATGCAGCGTTTATAATTGGCGATAGGATTTTACCCCGACATCTCTTCTTCAGTAAAGAATGGATGGTGAAATTAAGCCAGGCTGATATGTCAAAAGAGTCCTTTTTGGCAGAAGAGCAAGCCTATGCCGATGAGCATCCTCATAAGGAACAACTGAAAGAGATTTTTCAACTGGCCGGTATCCAGTATGGCCGTATTGATTACGGCATAATAAATGGCAAAGTCCAGGTTTGGGAAATAAATACCAATCCAATGTTGTCTATTGATGGTGACATTGAAAAAAATTCTCGCAGCCCCTTGCACAAACAATTTGTAGAACGGAGTGTTGAGGCATTTCGGGCCATGGATTTCAAGGGTGCAAAGAGTGAGGGAATAACCCTTGCGCAAAAACAGAAGATATCAGAGATAGCAGATACCCTGGAACTGCGACCTGCCATGAAAAATGCCTGGGTTTATCTGGAGAATAAATTTTGGAAAAAAATTTATAATTTTATGACCAACAAGAAACACTAAACCCATAAATTATTTTGCAGCGGAAGAGCCATGACAATCCATATTGAAAAGGCAAAAGAAGAAGATAAAGAGGGCATCTTTTCACTCCTCGAAATGGCCAATATGCATTATATCCCTTCGGCGGAAATGCCAGGCCTCACCTTTGAAAATTATTATGTGGTCAAGCAGGAAGGTAAAGTGGTGGGCTTTTGTGGCTATAAAGTCCTCTCGTCACATGAGGCAAAAACCGAACTTATGGTGGTTGATCCTACCTGTCGGGGCTTGGGGCTGGGATATAAGTTGCAGGAGTTCCGAATGGAGAAGATGCTTGCCAGTGGTATACAAACCTTGACCACCAATACCGACCTCCCAGCCACTATTGCCTGGTATAAAAAACATTTTGGCTATCATGAGGTGGGGACCCTTGAAAAAGAAAATGAGTTCGGTGATCCCAACATAAACCACTGGACAACTTTGCAGGTGGATCTTAAGGAATGGGCCGTCAACAGGAAGAAGAGCCAATCATGAAACCTATCTATGACCTGGGCATACCACATCCAGTGGAGCCGTATGAAAAGCTCATTATTAATGCGGCCATAACAGGGATGGTACCGACGAAAAACGAGACCCCCCATGTGCCTGTTCAGGTAGATGAAATTATCAAAGATGCTGTTTCCTGTTGTGAAGCGGGGGCATCAGTCATTCATCTCCATGCCAGGGACCAGGAGGGTCATCCCACCTATAAAAAAGAGATTTACGGTGAGATTATCAAGGGAATACGACAACAATGCCCGGAATTGATTCTCTGTGCGACTACAAGTGGTCGTAAACATAACACCTTTGAAAAAAGGTCCCAGGTTTTGGAGCTGGAAGGTGAAATGAAGCCTGACATGGCAAGTTTGACCATGGGATCCCTAAATTTTCCTGATAATGCATCGGTAAACACGCCTGACATGATTGAAAAACTGGCGGTCAAGATGCAGGAAAATAATATCACCCCTGAGATAGAGATTTTTGAGACCGGCATGATTAATGCTGCCAAAGTTTTAATCAAACGCAGAATATTGAAAGAGCCTTTTTATTTTAACTTGCTTCTGGGCTCTATATATTCGGTTCCTGGAACCTTGTTTGATCTGGCTCATATGGTCAAGAGTCTTCCGACCGGTGTGCATTGGGGGGCGGCCGGAATCGGAATATTCCAGCTGAAGATGAATTTTTCAGCCGCTCTCATGGGGGGCCATGTGAGGGTGGGGCTGGAAGATAATATTTATTATGACATTGAGAAAAAGACCCTGGCTACCAATGCGATGCTCATTGACAGAGTTGTGAGATTTGCCGATGAGATTGGCAGAAAAGTTGCGACACCCGTTGAGGCGAGAAGCATGCTGGGCCTCTCAAGCTAATAAGCTCTGGAGTATTCCCTGCATAGTCCTCGAGTGAGGGCAACCAGAGTGAAACCGTAGCCTGTACTATCACAGCTTTGGGTACGGAATGATGTTTTTTTGAACATGACCAGTGTGTTTCCCAATGGAGTGAAATGGAATACACAGTAGAGAAACAAGATGACATACAGGCTGTTGTGGTGAAAGCCTCCGGTATTATCAATACCAAGGTTGCAGAGGATATGGTTTTAGCTGCTGGTCTGCAACTCAACGCCTTTGGAATGAAGCGGTGTTTTTTTGACCTGTCAGAAACAGAGGTTGATCCCAACCAGACCATGACGGAAATGTTTATGTTTGTTGAGGCTTTTAAAAAAGCAGGCATCAACGAGACGGTCAGAATGGCAGCTTTATATGTCACCGATGGACAGCCTCGTTTACATTTGGAAAAGGCGGCCAATGATGAGGGGTTCATGCTGAAACATTTTACCAACCGAGATGAAGCAATGAAGTGGCTTTGCCAATAAAATGGTCACAATGTTAAAAGAAAAAGTGCTCAATACCTTTAGCTTATTATTCAAGGCATCAGCCAGGAAAAAGGTATACGCACAAAAAGCAAGACGTGAAGGTCGCCAGGAAGTCAGCCATCTTTTAAGGGCAATGGCCCAGTCCGAATCTGTTCAGGCTCGGCGTTTACTCAATTCGGTCCGAGGTCAGATTGACATTTCAGACCAGTATATTTCGACCATCTTTGAGCACGAACTCTCTGAAATCATAGAGGAATATTCTCAGCGTTTAGGGGAAGCGCAAGATGACGAAAACAGGGCAATGATCACAGCCCTGTCCCAACTTCGCGCTGCTGAAAAGCGGATACAGTCCTTTTATTCACAAGAGACCAAAGACATAAAAGACAAGCAGGTAGAAAAATATTTTGTCTGCCAATTCTGTGGCTATATTGCCAAAGAAGGGGTCCCGGAAAAATGCCCCATTTGTAGAGCAGAAGAAAATGGCTTCAAGGAAATAAGTTAAAAATGAAACCAACACAAGAACCAATTGCCGGTGAAGAAGACCAGGGAGATGGGGAAAAACCTTATCAAGCTTTGGTGCGGTTCTATAAAGCCTTTAACAATGGTGATATGGGATTGATGTCGGAGAACTGGCTGCAATCAGATGAAGTTGCCATGGATAATCCTTTGGGAGGGATTAAGCGTGGTTGGCTGGAAATCAGCGCAGTGTATGAGAAAATTTTTTCCGGCCCGGCACATGTCTACGTAGAATATTATGACTACACCATCCATGAGGCCGGTGAGATGTTTTATGCTGTGGGCAGGGAAAGGGGCTATTTCAAAATGGGTGCAGATGAGGTTGATCTTGCCATTCGAACCAGTAGAATATTCAAGAGGATTGATGGTGTATGGAAACAGGTACACCACCATGGCTCCATCGAAGATCCCGCCTTGCTTGATCGCTATCAAAAGGCTGTAATTTTTAAAGGATAATCGTGCCATACAGGAGACGAAATGCCCTCTATTAGAAAAATAAAAAAAGTCCTCAAGAGTAAGCCTACCATCGAGGGTGCCGGAGTGCATTTGAACAGGGTTTTTGGTTTCAGCGAGGCACCCATGTTTGATCCTTTTCTGCTGCTTGATGATTTTCGTGCAGACAATCCAGACCATTTTCTTGCTGGTTTCCCTTGGCACCCTCACCGTGGTATTGAAACCATCACCTATGTCCTGAAAGGCGATGTGGAGCATGGTGATAGCCTGGGGAATAAAGGAATTATAGGCTCCGGAGATGTGCAGTGGATGACCGCCGGCAGCGGTATTATCCACCAGGAAATGCCAAAAGGTGATGGTGATGGCAGAATGTATGGCTTTCAGCTTTGGGCCAATCTGCCGGCCAGCGATAAAATGATGGTTCCCCGATACCGCGATATTACCGCAAGTCAGATTCCAGAGATTACCCTGCCTGGTGGTGTGGTGATTAAAATAATTGCTGGTGAGATTTCAGGCACCAAAGGTCCCATGGACGATATTGTCATTGATCCCGAATATCTTGATATCACCATTCCGCCCCAGTCGGAATACCGGCATTCCACGAAACAGGGGCATACGGTCTTGGCCTATGTCATCGATGGACAGGGATGTTTTGATACTCAGCGTGACTCCATTGCTGGTAATGGGACTTTAGTTTTGTTCGAGGATGGAGACGAGGTGGTCGCCTTCACTCAAGAGCAGAATGTGAGATTTTTGCTGATTTCCGGCAAGCCCATCGGCGAACCGGTGGCCTGGCGCGGTCCCATTGTTATGAACACCGATGATGAATTACGAGTAGCCTTTGAGGAGTATAACCAGGGAACTTTTATAAAATAGGAGGAGGAAGATGGGGAAATTTTCAAATACCTGGTCTTTAATGGGGGCTTCCTGGGAAATTTTGAAAAAAGACAAGGAAATGCTCGTCTTTCCCCTTATCTCCGGGATTTGTTGCCTGCTGGTCATGGCAACATATGCAGTGCCACTCTATGCCAGCGGTGATTGGATGCCACCGGGACAGGAAGCATCATTTGGCGAACAATTCAACTATTACTCTCTCTTGTTTCTCTTCTATTTTGTAAATTACCTGGTAATAGTCTTTTTTAACTCAGCCATCGTTGCCTGTGCAGTTATCCGAATGCGGGGTGGAGATCCCACAGTAATGGATGGCCTGCGCGCTGCCGGGGCCCGTATACATTTAATTATTGGCTGGGCATTGGTTGCCGCCACGGTGGGCTTGATTCTCCGTATTATTGAAGACCGGGCGGAAAAAGTAGGCCAGTTTGTTGTCGCTTTTCTGGGTATGGCGTGGTCGGCCGTTAGTTTCCTGGTCATTCCGATTCTTGTGGTGGAGCAAAAAGGTCCCCTTGCCGCTCTTTCGGATTCAACCCGGATGCTGAAAAAGACATGGGGAGAACAGCTCATTGGCAATTTCAGCTTTGGGTTTGTTTTCTTTGTTTTGACCATTCCTGCCATTTTACTGGTCATCATAGGCATGTCATTGGTCGGTACCGGGAGTACAGCAGCGTTATTCTTTACTGGTGGGCTGGCGGTGATCTATATCGTTGGCCTTGCGCTTGTTCAGTCTGCCCTGCAGACCATTTTTCAAACAGCAGTGTTCCTTTATGCCCGGGATAATAAAGTACCAGAGGGATTCCAGGAACAGATGCTGCAGGATTCCATGCGGCATAGGTAGAGTAGAGAGTTGCTCAAAAGATAACTCAAAGTCACCTTGAATACAGAGTCGAAGAAAGAGAGATGAAAAAGCAGTTTGTGATACTTTTATTTTCCTTGTTTGTCCTCTTATGTGCAACTTTCATTATGGCCCAACCGAGGCAGTTGGTGGATAGTTCTTCCACACGGGAACTAACGGAATTGATTTATGTGGATACCCATAATCACTTGGTGGGCCGGCGATTCATGGGGCAATATGATATTGAAAAACCCGCTCGGATCGCCCTGGAGGCCATGGATGCCACCGGCGTGAAACGCACTCTTTTGATGCCGATGCCCCAGGTTGAGGGCCAGAAACTTCAATTGTATTGTGAAGACCTCTTGCCCATGGTGGAAAAATATCCACATCGTTTCGCCGTATTAGGGGGAGGTGGCAGCCTGAATGTCATAGTCCAGCAAGCAATAAAGGACGGGCAAGTCACAGCGGCCAGAAAAAACGAGTTCGATGCCAGGGTATTAGAGCTTGTCCGGAAAGGAGTGGTGGGTTTTGGTGAAATGACGGCGGAGCATTTTTCCATGAAAGAAGACCATCCTTATGTGGCAGCGCCTCCGGACCATCCTCTTTTCTTACGTCTGGCTGACCTGGCTGCCCAATATGATCTGCCCATTGACATGCACATGGAAGCCATCCCAGAAGAAATGTCCATGCCTTTTCGATTTAAATCACCACCTAATCCTCAAATATTGAAGCCCAATATTGCTGCTTTTGAACGGTTGCTTGCCCAAAACCGCAAGGCGAAAATTGTCTGGGTTCATCTGGGATGGGATAATACTGGAAAACGAACCATTGCCTTGACTCGCAGGCTTCTTTCAGAAAATCAAAATCTTTATATGAGCATTCGAATAGCCAGTGGTATGCAGCAAAGGAAGACCGAAAATGAAACCTTTCCTCTGGACAAAGAAGGTCGGCTGAAACAGGAATGGTTGACGTTGTTTCAGGAATTTCCAGACCGATTTCTCATTGGGAGCGATGAGATTGTAAAGGCGGCCAATAACCACCCCAGTGCCGGCAGTATCCTTTCTACTGTCAGCATCCTTGAACAATTGCCTGAGAATTTGAGATCTCAGATTGGCTCTAAGAATGCCTGTCGCCTCTATAACTTGCAGATGTAAACGGTGTCTACTTGCTTTCCCGCACCATGAAGGGGCTTGTCTCGGAACCGTGCGGGTCATGACATTTCAGGCAGTTGTCTTTTGTTGCTGTGTGCTGGGTGCCTGTCCCTTTTTCATGACAGATCAGGCACATGTCCTTTTCCCTCAGCTTGAATTTACCAGCTTTGCTTGATGTACAGGCTTTACCATAAGGCAGATGGCACATGGTGCAACCTTTAGCACCTGCTTGCTCAGCGGCTATGGGGCCGTGTAGATAACGAGTACTAGTGAGTGATTGATGACAATTGTCAAGGCAGGTCGTTGCCAAGGCTGGATCTCCGACACCTACAATTATCAGGCCGAGGAGTAACATGTTGTTAACCTTTGTTATCATATAGTTCATATACACTCGCTTCATCGATCTTCCCTAATTTTGTCTAATATGCTTGTGGTTGAATGCTCACCAACCAAGGGAATGGAAAGAACTTTGCCACCGGCGGCTATAACCTCAGAACCACCGACGATTTTTTCCACCGGCCAATCACCGCCTTTCACCAGGATGTTTGGCATCAAAGTTGTGATGAGATTCAATGGCGTATCTTCATCGAACAATACCACATGGTCAACACAGCCCAAAGCGGCAAGGAGTCGGGACCGGTCAGCTTCATTATTTATGGGACGATCGTCTCCCTTATTGAGGGATTTAATCGAGGCATCCGAATTCAAACCCACGATGAGGCAGTCACCACATTTTCTGGCCTGTTCAAGGTAGGATACATGACCCGGGTGGAGGATATCAAAACAACCATTTGTGAAGACAATTTGACGACCAACAGATTTTTGATATTCCACCAAAACTACGAGTTCTGAGAGAGAAGCTATTTTGTCTTGGTCCAATTGAGGATAAGGGGTGGGACCTGCGGTGTTGAAGTACCCGCGGAGGTTGTGGAGGATTTCTGCATCAAGAGGGGTGATACCTGTTTCTTGCTCCTCGGCAGCTTCTCTTAAAACCGTGCCATCTGGGGCAATTATCATTGAATGGCCACCAAAACGAGTGTCATTGGTTGTGCCGCATCGGTTACAGGCCACGACAAACATTTGATTTTCAATGGCCCGGGCTCGTAAAAGGGCTCGCCAATGATGGAGGCGGGCAATGGGCCACTGGGCACTGACCACTAAAATCGCTGCTCCCTGGGCAGCTTGGCAACGAACTAACTCGGGAAAACGAAGATCAAAGCAGACCAGGCCTGCCAATTGTCCCAAAGGAGTGTGAATTGCCTTCGGTGCATCGCCAGGGGAGAAATGCTGATCTTCCTGCATGGGTGAAAAAAGGCGTTGTTTTCGATAGCGGCCAAGTTCACCATGGGGGCCAGTGATAAAAAGGGTGTTAAAAAAACCATCAGTGGCAGGTTCGTGTTCCAGGAGTGAACCGGCGAAAATTATACCAAAACGATCTGCCTCTTGTGCAAGCTTGTCGAGAAGTTTTGGAGTACGGGCTGCAAGTTGTGGTAATTGGTCATATGTAAAACCCGTGGCCCAGAGCTCTGGCAGGACTACCACAGTATCAGGCGGTGGAGCTAATTCCACCAATAATCGGCTAAGAGTCCGTACGTTTTCGTCAATGAGTCCGTGCAGGACATTAAACTGAAGATACCCTGCAAAGGATGGCAGATTGGCCAATGGTGTAAGGGAAGTACTATTTCTTGATTTGTTTTTCATAGATCCTGTGGCATTATGCTTTGCTTGACAAGTATGGTCTTCTTGCTATCATCGTGAATTACAGGCCAGCTGCACTTTTTATGCCCGATTTTGGAGTGCATCTTCGTCCAATAGGCCCGTCTTACATAGCTATAGTATGAGGCACCAGGCTGTTTGAACGAATCTAAAGCACGTCTGACCTGAGACAACCTGTGGTTGTGGTAACTTTTGGACTTCAATTTACAACTATTTTTTTTATATACAACTCATCCATGTGAGATTTTCATGAAAAAGACAATTCGTTTTCTCCCAGACAACGTAACCTTTGAAGTTGATGAGGGTGAAAACTTACTTGCAGCAGCAGCGAATGCCGGCGTTTACGTTCATGCCTATTGTGGTGGAGACGGTGTGTGTGGCAAGTGTAAAGTCATTGTCGAGAAGGGCGAAGTGGCCACGGACAAAGCAATGTCCCTTCGTCCTGAAGAGGAAAAGGCAGGGGTGCGGTTGGCATGCCAGACCCAGGTGGTGGAGGACATCACCGTCCGTATCCCTGAAGAAGTCACGGCTGCTGGTAAAAGACTGAAAAGAAAGCCAAAGACCACCCGTTCTATTTCAGCCCGGTCTCTTGGGGAATTGGTTGGCAAATGGCAGGTGGACCCGCCGGTTGAAAAGCGGGTCCTGCGTCTCAGTCCACCAACCATGGATGATAATGTGCCGGATTTGCAGCGACTTTTAAAAGCTATTCGACAGCGCTGTCATGACTGTGAAGAACCCACTTACGACCATCCGCAATTATTACAGGACTTGCCTTTTACAATGAGAGAGGCCAATTGGGAAGTCACGGTCATTTTACTGCGTGGTAAAAGAGCCGCAGAGCCGGATCGTATCATTGCGGTTGAACCAGGGGACACAACTGACCGTCTGTACGGATTGGCCGTGGATATTGGTACTACAACGGTCTGTGGACATCTTGTTGACTTGAATACCGGGGAGGTCATGGCTGAGTCTTCTGCTTATAACGAGCAGATCAGCTATGGAGAGGACGTCATCTCCCGGATCATCTATTCCCAAAGAGGAGATGGTTTGAAAACCCTGCAGGAACGGGTTGTTCGGACAATCAATCAGGTCATTGAGTCGGTTTGTCGTAAGGTGATTATAAGCCCAAGTGACATCAGTTATATTATGGCCGCCGGTAATACCGTTATGAGTCATCTTCTTTTGGCAATTAATCCCAAATACATCCGTGAAGCACCTTATGTGCCGACCTGCAGCCAGTTTCCATTGACCCGTGCTGCCTCTTTAGGCGTCTATGCCCATCCATCCGTCCGCCTGTTCCTTTACCCATCTGTGGCAAGCTATGTTGGAGGAGATATTACTGCCGGAGTACATGCTTGTCTAATGCATAAGAGTCCTGAACTCACCTTGTTTATTGATATTGGGACCAACGGTGAAATTGTGGTGGGCAATGAAGAATGGATGGTCTGTTCCGCCTGTTCTGCCGGTCCTGCTTTTGAGGGAGGCGGTATAAAACATGGCATGCGGGCCAGCAAGGGTGCCATTGAAAATTTCCATATTCATCCTGACACCTTTGAGCCCATGATCGTTACTATTGAGCGCACCAAGCCCCGTGGAATCTGCGGGTCAGGTTTGATCAGCATTGTTTCCGAGCTTCTGGAAGCCGGGGTCATTGATCAACAGGGCAAATTCAACCGAAGGCTTGATCATCCTCGTATCCGTGAGGAAGTGGATGGATATGAGTATGTCCTGGCCTGGGGCAAGGATTCCATGACCGGCGAAGATATTGTCATCACCGAGGTTGATCTGGATAATCTCATGCGTGCCAAGGGTGCTATGTATGCTGGATATCAAACCTTGTTAGAATCAGTGGGTATGAGTTTTGCGGATCTGGATCGAGTCATTTTGGCCGGTAATTTCGGTTCGTATATTGATTTGGAAAGGGCTATCTGTATAGGTCTTCTGCCAGATATTGATCGGGATAAATTTTTCTATCTGGGCAATGCTTCTCTTTTGGGTTCCCAGATTAGCCTTACCGATCATGTCCGCTTTCGGGATCGCTTGGATGTCAGCCGTCTGATGACCAATATGGAGCTTGCTGAAAATCCTGATTTCATGAACAATTATATGGCAGCACTTTTTCTGCCCCATACTAATATGGAATTTTTCCCTACTGTGAAGGAAAAATTACCAGAACTATAAACACGGTGGTGGGAAGTTTCGTAGCCATCAACGGCGCCTATGTTTAAAATAATTACTGGCGTAATGCGTGGTGTAATCGCTTTTTATTTCCGAGAGTACCTATATAAAAAGGGGCTACATGCGATTACGTCAAATGTGAGTTGGAGGTTCAAGGGGGCAGAGTTCAAGATTGATCACATAAACTCTGATATTTACCCAGAACCTAGAACCTAGAACCTGGAACCTTGTAATTGGACTTAATTCCTGATCTCAGTATCTGTATAGTCAGTCGATCCGGCTGGGAGAATCTACGCTCAGTTCTCAAGGCATTCTATGAACATAGTGACCATGTTTCCCTTGAATTTTTTGTGGTTGCAGGGTGTGGTGAGGATGACCTTGAAAGTAAGCTCGGCCAGCAATTCCCAGAAGTTCATCTTTTTGAAAAGCAAAACGATGTCTGTATAGAAACTACCTTGAACTCCGCCATACGACTAGCGACTGGGCGCTATGTTGCTTTGTGGGACGATGATTTGCTTTGTCGACCCGACTGTCTTTCTGTTCTTCTTACCTTCATGGATGAGAATTCCGACGTTGGCGTTGTGGGGCCGCGCTTGAAAGGTGTTTCCGGTAAAGTTGAATTTTCCTGTTTTCGGTTTCCTCGTGTTTTTAATTTGTTTGTCAGTTCAAATTGGCAAGACATTCGCAACGTTCATCAGAACACCCCACAGGAAGTGGATTGGCTGTCGAGTTCGGCATTTGTTTTTCGGCGAGAAACCTTGGATGATGTTGGCTTTATTGATGAAGGGTATGGCGAACACCATACGGCTCTGGATTGGTGTTACCGGGCCAAGAAAGCCGGCTGGCATACCCATTATATTCCGGCGGCAGGCGCGGAACGAGTAGAGTGTTCAGAAAGTAATAGGCTTAGAACCCCAGTATCCCCGGCTGACTGGTGGTCTCAGACAGAGGGGCTTCTCAGGTTTTTCAGGAAAAAATGGCTCGGCGTCTGATTGCAGAAAATCAGAGGCCGACCTACAAGGCTAGTACCCGGATCTTTCCCACATCTCCGCGTTGAAAACCTCGGTGCGGTTTCGGCCGTTTTCTTTGGCTTTGTAGAGGGCAACGTCGGCAAATTTAATGGCCTCCCAGATGCCCTGAGTTGCATGGGCTGGAAATTCCGACACTCCGATACTGGTGGTTTTTTGGATGGTATTGCCACTGGCCTGGAATTTGTATTTTTCAATATCCATTCGAATTTTTTCGGATATTTCACCGGCCTTGTCCTTTTCACAATCCATCAGGATGATAATGAATTCCTCACCACCGAATCGGATTACAAGGTCTGCATCGCGTACTGCGTTTTTCAGAAGCGCGGCAAACTGTTTCAACACGTCGTCGCCGGCGTCATGGCCATAGGTGTCATTAACCTTTTTAAAATAATCAAGGTCGGCCATGAGGATGCCCAGGGTGGTTCCCCGACGTCTGACTCCCGCCACCAGTTGGTCAAGGGATGCTTCAAGAAAGCGTCGGTTGAAAAGCCCGGTGAGTTGGTCCTTGGTGGCCATTTCTTCCAGTTCTCGTGCCAGATGCTTGCTTTGCAGAACAGGTAAGGTCTCGGCGATATAGTTTTTTGCCTTACTGATTTTATTACCTAGCGCCCTTTTCTCCTCCGGGCTGATATCTTTCGAAAACATGAGTTGGATAACCCCGATAACATGGCCACCCACCAACATGGGAATACAATAATGCTCCAAGCTGTCGTGGAAGGGAAAAATCGGGCAGATTACAGGGTCATCAAAGGAATTGATAATGTCACCGGTACGTTTTGCACGGCATGTATCCGCCACGTTGAACTCCGGCATTTCCTGGCCCAGTTCAGGAGGATGACTATATACATGTTGCATGGAAGCCTGCCCACTCAGTTTTTCATAAAAAACAAAGGTGTCAAGGCCCAGTTTGTTGATAAACACCCTGGCAAGCCTGGTGTAGATTTCAGCGGTTGTTTCATCTGCTTCAATGGTTTTCCGGAAAAATGAGATGTCCTGCAGGCCGGTGAGGACCTCCCTCATGGCCATGGCCACCTCGCCGATCTCATCGCGCCTTGCATCGATGAATTGGGAAAGTTGCTGGAGATGCTCGTCATCGGTATAGGATTGTTTGCGCTGGCCGGTCATCATTCTGCCGAGATTGCGGAGCAGGCCGACAAAATTAACCAGGGGGTGGACCATGTTTCTGTTGGTAATAAGACTTGTGATAATCAACAAAATAGAGAGTACCGCAAGAATGGATATGAGAAAAAGGATGTTCTCTTTGGCCATGCTCAGGCCTTCTTCCGTAAGAACAACGGATTCTTCGTTACGGTTCAATGAGTTCTCGGCAATGGCAATTTTCAGGCTGTCCACCGCGTCGACGATTTCCTGCTCGGTTTCCAAGGTAGTGATGCGGATGGCGGCAACTGTAGTGCTGGCTTCATCCAACCAGTAAAATCCATCCTGCAAATCTTTGATTAACTTATGGTGATTTTTCGGGGTTTTTTCGATGAGTCTGGTAAATTTGTCCTCAACTCCGGTGATCAGGAGCTGGGTGTCAAGTTGGCCTTTTCGGATTTCATTGATTTGGCCGGTAATAATTGATGACACGTATATTTGTTGGTGTTGGATCATTACATCGCGGCTTAATGGATAAATTTCTGAAAAAAGTGCTGGGGCAACTTTGCGCTGAATAATCAGCAGGGCATTTGAGACGGCGAGTTGGGCTTTTATGATCTGCTTATTGTTCTCCCGTAGACTGTTCATGCGGATGGCAAGGGTTTCAATGATTTCTCTCAGATGGACAAGGGTGACAGGCATATCCTTGGGCAGCAAATCCTGCAGGGTCTCAGTGTCTTTGCGAATGGTTGCCAAAACATCGGGATCGGCGGATTGCATGTAAAGACGTAAGTTAGAGTGGATATCTCCAAGAATTCGAGAGGCGTTGAAGTTTTGTTGCAGATTGTTTTGAAGTTGGAGAGAGGAGTTTTCAATATGTTGGCGGTGGGAGTGAAATTCTTTGATGTTCCAGAGGCTGAAGAGGCTTACAACGAGAAAGGTCATGATTGAGAAAATAATCATGGCGCGCATGCGCTGCTGCAAGGTCGCAAAAAAAGTGTTGATCTTCATTGGCGTTCCTTTTCACTTTTTGGATTACAATGTAGTGTCACTATGGGACAGGACATCCCAACGAGAATATACGATATGTATGAAGAAGTCATAGATTGCACCACAGCACAATACAATTCTGCGGCCTGCCCCGTCAAGAGAAACAATGTGGCAGTTGCCTGTTGGGAATGGAATAAATGAGGTGTTTATGAGAATTTTGTTACTTTTTATCTGCTTTTTATCCATGGGCATGGGGGGAGGTGCAGGAAAACCCCACCTTGCCGACTTTACCAGTGATGGTTGCTCGCTCTTTCCGGATAAAAACCTGATAAGCAATGTTAATTGGTGTGAGTGCTGTTTTCAGCACGATATTTCCTACTGGAAGGGGGGCACTGCCACGGATAGAGATGACGCTGCCAAGGCATTAAGAACATGTATTCTCAAGACAACAGATGATGAAAAATTGGCTGACGCTGTGTATGCCGGGGTTCGATTTGGTGGCAGTCCTTATTTCTACAATTGGTATAGATGGGGATATGGCTGGGATTATGGCAGAGGATATGCCCCTCTTACTGATAAAGAACGAGAAGAAGCAGAGAAAAAGTTGGCAGATTTTTTTGAGGGGCAAACAAACCTAATATGTAAATGAATTGAATTGGCTTGATATTTCCGGACTCATTTGACACCCGGTGCAGTGATCACTATCATCAAATAAAGAACAGTTCTTTTTTTTGAATTTTGGCTGGGTGGAATTATCGTTTCCGCCCTCAATAAGGAGGCCGCCATGACCCAAGAAAATCAAACGTGCCCAATATGCCAAGGGAAAAAAGTTGTAGCTGGAACATGTGAATGCAATAGTGAATGGAGGGGTACACAAAACGGTGATGATTGGGAAGATTGCCGGTGTACTCCTGAGGAGAAATGTCCAGAATGTGGAGGCAAAGGCACAGTAGATTAACATATTTTTAAACATGAAATTCTGAATAGGTGCTGCATGGAAGAGAAAAAGAGTAATCGTCTCGTCCTCATTGGAACCATTGTCGCGTACTGCCTGATCGGCGTAGAAATCATCATCATGATTTCTCCCTTTGCCTTGTATTTTTATTCGGTATATGGGCCCATTCTCGAATTTTTCTCTTCCAGTCCCTATCTATGCTGGGCCACCGAGTTTTTTCTCCCCCATATGGTTTTTCTTGATGATTGGTTGATTCTTGGAATTTCCTATCTGCAGATTTTGCTTGTCATTGGTCTTGTCTTATTTTTTACGGCTGCTGTACCCCTCTATTATGGGCGTTTTACCAAGAAAGGCGTGGTGCAGATGAGTTTTTATTCAAAGATCAGACACCCTCAATACCTCTTTCTGGCCATCTCCGGTTTTGGACTGCTGCTCTAAGAGCTGGTCGGGAAAATTCGGACAGGTCGTTAAGTGAAAATGTTGTTCCAA
>CAYUCH010000014.1:0-46368 GCA_964443295.1 uncultured Desulfobulbia bacterium
GTTTTTTCTCCTATGCTGGTATCGATCAAGGCCAGATTGATATTCCCCAAGATAGCAGCAAGAATATTGTTAAAATCATGGGCAATACCACCAGCCAAAACACCCACCGACTCCAACTTCCTCACCTTAAGCAGTTCCCGCTCTGTGCGGAGTTGATCTGTGATATCTCGAAAGACTATCACCACACCAACCACCTCCCCATCCTGATCCGTAATAGGCGCACTGCTGTGGGCGATGCTTCGGGTCATCCCATCCCTGGTGGTCAACATAGTCTGGCTGGCCACGCCGGAAATCATACCTGAGGCAAGGACCTTTTTAACAGGATCCTCAAATTGCTCTCTGTCTTCTTCATGAATTACATCAAACACATCCAGTAAAGGACGGTTCAATGCTTCTGCATAATGCCAGCCAGTGAGATCCTCGGCGACCTTGTTAATCATACTCACAATGCCCTTGGTATCGGTGGTGATAACGCCATCACCGATGGAACGTAAGGTCACTGCTAAACGCTCTTTCTCTGCGGCCAGATTTTTCTCTGCCTGTTTAATACCGGAAATATCCGTTGAAACTCCACCAACCGCATAGACGGTGTTGCTTTCGTCAAAGAGCGGAAATTTGGTGGACACATAAAAATGAATGCCATCATCATGGGGGGCTTGCTCTTCAAAATGAATTGCTATACCTTTTTTTGCCACCATTTGATCATTGGTCGCAAAAGTCTGGGCTATATCTGGCGGAAAGAGTTCATGGTCGGTTTTGCCAATAGCCTTCTCTTCTTTTATATTCAGTACCTCTTCAAATTGTCGATTGATGATGATATAGCGCCCAGCCATATCTTTGAGATAGACAACAGCTGTGGTGTTTTCCAAGATAGCGTGTAACCGACCTTCACTTTGACGACGGGCTTTCTCTGCTAGTTGCTTGGCGGTAATGTCCATGAAGGTAATAACAGCGCCCGTCACCTGACCGGACGTGACAATGGGATGCGACCAGTATTCCACTGGGAAAGAAGACCCGTCAGATCGAAAAAACACCTCTCTTTCGGAGTGGGTTTGATGTCCCTGCAAAAAAGCATGGTGAGCTTTGCACTCCTCATAAGGATAGGGACTCCCATCCGGCTTTGTATGATGAATCAGGTCATGAATATTTTTCCCCAGCATCTCCTCCTCACTGCCATAACCCAGCATGTGGAGAAAGGCGGCATTGCAGAAGGTACATTTTCCATCAGTATCAAGTCCGTAAATTGCTTCGGCTGTGGAATTCAACAGAAGCCTGATTTGCCCTTCCTTTTCACGTATTGCCCTATTGCTAGAGACGACATCCGTAACCATCTGCTGAAAAGAATGATGCATCTTTTCTATCTCTTCACAGACTGGTATATGGTGTAAATCTTCAAACACGTTTTTTGATGAAACACTCTTGCTTCGTCCAAACTCTTCCATATTTGCAGCAATGGACGTCAAAGGATTTACAATTCGACCACTGATAAAATAAAAATAGAAAAGGGAGGAAAGGGCCAGAGCCAGCAAAGCCGCGCCAATAAAAAAGGTGATATCATCATAAAGTGCAGCATCGATTCTGTCAGTACTCACACAGACCCGGGCAAAACCAATGATGTCTTGCCCAATAGAAAGCACGGTCATAAATTCAAAATCAGCCAGATCAGAGGGGCGCTCACCAATGGAATCACGGGGGAGCTGATATAATTTCTGCAATTCCTGCTTGCTGAGTGGAGCCGGTTCGACACTTTCATTGCTCATGGCAACAAATGTGCCAAAAACATCATAGATCACTACATTGACAATGTCCGGGCTGTCTCGGTCCACATTGAGAACCAAGTCATGGATACGGTCATAGGCCAGCCTGTTGACAATGGGGTCTACTGCTGCAAGACGCAGGGTACCGGCAGCCAATTTACCATATTGCCGCAGGTCCCGTTTAGATTCCTTATAATCTTTAAGACAGGAAAACGAGCCAACAAGCGCCACAACACACAAAATGGCCACAAGGTGGATAGCTAATAATGTTTCAAATATACCTTTCGGTTTTCTCGCGACCATTGACTCTATTGAAGAGGATAAAGGAACTCTGCTTCGGCAGAACGGGGAGGCCATACGGTTTTCCTTTCACCGTTCTGGATCTGGACCACAGCCATCTCATGACCAATATTAAGCCCCCTGGAATCGAATTTTACTTTGCCGTAAAAAATTTCCGTGTCCAGATTTCTAATTTGGTTCAACACCTCATTGGCGTCCAAAGTTTCACATTTTTCCAGTGCCAGTTGGTAGATAATTCCGGCTGCCGATGACTGGGCGTTTTGGCAGGTCGGCTCGTAGCCGTATTTTCCCTTGAACATTTGAGCATAGTCCTTTGGACTCTTAAAAATGGGGCAGTTAAATGTGCTGCTTGCTTCCCACTGGGTTATACCGGTCATCCCCTCTGCAGCATCTCCCAGTTCTTTAATATAATCACGTTGGGTAGGTCCCAAAGTCATGACCACAGCCTTTGGTTTTAGTGTTGGAGTATTTGCCAATTGGTGGGTGAAGTTGACAGAATCTCTATAATGCCCGGTGAGCACAATAATATCAGGAGAAAGATGAGCCATTTCTTCCAGGTATTTTGTATAATTATCAGAGTTTTTCGGGACAATCTCATAATAAACTTCTTCTATCTTTTCCTGTAAAAACCAAATGCGAACCCCCTTTGCAACACTGCGAGGAAAGAGCTTGTCCGGACTTAATACCGCATAGGTTTCGGGTTTTGGTTCTTCCTGGGAAATCATTTGGATAAAATCTTTTAGATACCAACTGGCCGAAGTGAGAACTGCAAAAGTAGCCCGTGGATTACTTGTGAAAATGGCCTCCGAAGCGCCGCATGCTTCCACCAAAATCACTCCATGTTCTTCAGCCACCTTACTGACCACCATGGTAAGGCCACTGGAAAATGGCCCCAACATAAAATCCACCTTGTCGGTAAGAATGAGTTTTCTGGTGTTTTCACGGGCAAGCTCTTTTGTACTTTGATCGTCATAATAAAGGATATCAACCATATATTGCTTCTGGCCGACCCGGATACCACCCTGGCCATTGACATGGTCTTTCCACAGCTCATAACCATCGATGACACGCTGGCCTTCTGCTTTCAACCTGCCGGTTTTTGATATACTGGCACCAAAAAGAATGGTGTCTCGGTCAGGCCTCTCCGGCAGGTTGCTCACCGGCAGCTTTTCTGTATATTCTGGTTTCTTGATGGTTGAAAGAGTTTCTTCGGGAGTTTTCTGGGTAAGAGAAAAAAGAATAAAGGATATCCCCAGCAGACCGGTTATCGCTAAGTACAACAGCAGACGAAAATTACCCTTCATAGAGTCCTCCCTCGGCATTATTCTCATAAGTGAGCAATGGGCTCATTTCCATACTCGCCAAACAAACATTGAGGTACATAGGATATAATGACTTTAACAGCCAGAAACATGGAATTTCTTAAATGAGACGAAGTACAAAGTATCCCACCATGTAGTATCATACAATACGCCATGTTACTGCAAGATCAGAAATTTTGCACTGGTATTGGATCCCCACGGAAAAAGGGGCTAAAAACGAGAGAAGGCTGGTAAGAGAGAAGATTTCCCCCTTTACCATACCATTATGCCGCCCTGAACTTACGCCCTTTACGCTGACGTGGATTTTGATTTTGTTTGGATCGACTTCGATTCATATTGGGCCGATTGCGGCTCATGCGGGGTCTGTTCCGAACCACTTCTATGGAAACAGGCTTGCCATTGATGGTGAAATGCTGAAAGGCTTCAAGAATCTGGGAGGTAAACCTGGAATCTGCTTCCAGAAGAGCTGTGTTTCGTAAAATTTCAATCTTGCCGACTTTTATTCGACCAACGCCTGGAACGCCATTGATTTTACCAATAAGACCATGGGGTAATATTCCATCTCGCCGGCCCACATTGAGAATAAAGCGTGTAAACCTCGGCCCGCGATCTGCGTCTTGAAAATTCTCCTGACGATTGCGCTCTTTCTTGCCATGCTGCTTTTTCGTTTTATTACTTACATTGAGATCTGGAGCATTTTTATAATATTCCAAGAACCGATTGAACTCGAGAGAGATAAATTTCTTAATGAGTTCTTCACGATCCAACTCACCGAATTTTTCAGCAATTTCTGCATAGAGTGGATCAATCTGCTGATTATCAACCTCAACATTGGTCACCACATCGGCCAGGTTGACCAGCTGTTTTTTACACACCTCTTCCCCGGTTGGAATTCGGCACTCTTTGAACTTCTTTTTAATTCTCTTTTCAATTTCCCTGATCTTGAACCGCTCCTTCATATGAACGATGGCAACGGAAATTCCATCTCGACCAGCCCGGCCGGTACGACCACTCCTATGGGTGTATCCTGCAGTATCATCGGGAAGATTGTAATTAATCACATGGGTGAGGTCATTGACATCCAGACCACGAGCCGCAACATCAGTTGCCACAAGGAGCTGTAAATTCTTCACCCGGAACTTCTTCATTACTTGATCGCGTTGGGCCTGGGACAAGTCACCGTGCAGGGCATCGGCATTATAGCCATCCTGCATCAATTTATTGGCTACTTCCTGGGTTTCCCGTCTGGTGCGACAAAAAATTATCGAATAGTTATTGGGGCTATTGTCAACAATGCGCTTCAAAGCAAGATAGCGATCCTTGGCGTGTACCATGTAGTACTCATGGCGGACATTTTCCGCCCCGGCATTGCGTTTGCCAATCGTAATCTCAACAGGATCACTCATGTATTTGCCGGCAATGTTAGCCACCTCTTTTGACATGGTGGCTGAAAACAACAGGGTATTTTTTTCTTTAGGAGTCTCAGCCAGTATAGCGTTTAATTCGTCCTGAAATCCCATCTGCAACATTTCATCGGCTTCATCAAACACCACATAGCGCACCCCGGAAATATCGACCTTGCGACGACGGATTAAGTCGTTCAAACGGCCCGGTGTCGCAACAATGATTTGAATACCTTTCCGCAGGGCATTAATCTGCTGATCAATACTCGATCCACCATAGACTGCCAGGATATTCATCCCATTAATAAACTTGGCAAAGGCAGCCAAATCTCTGGCAACCTGCACACAGAGTTCGCGGGTGGGACACAGCACCAATCCCTGGGTTCTTTTGCTTTGCGCATCAGTCAAATGTATCAACGGCAGACCAAAAGCAGCTGTTTTCCCTGTGCCGGTCTGGGCCAAACTCACCAGGTCGGTTTGTTGCTCCAACATACGTGGAACAACCTCAGCCTGGACCGGGGTTGGCTCTTCAAATCCCAACGCCGACAAGGCCTTGAGAATATCCTGTTTGATACCAAGATCTGCAAATGTATTCATACTCTGTCTTCTTATGTGGAGGATGAGTGTAACTGCCCAGCAGGAAAAAGAACGTCTGGTAGGGATGCTACTGAAAAATTTCTAACCGAGGGTTGTTTTTGAAACCATAAAAAAAGCGCACATCCTATAAGAGGATTGCGCAGCTTGAAAGGCAGTCTCTCATGAAAATACGACAACGTACAACTCGAACCTTGCATATTACTCCATATAAATAATTTAGCAAGCTATTAAATAGCTTGTCCCTTTTTCCCATGATCAGTACAGTATTGGCATGTCAAAGCCCACATTCACTGTATTGGATATATACAAAATCCTACCGCAAACCAATTGCAGGAAATGCATTTTGCCATCATGCATGGCCTTTTCTGCAGCCATTGTGTCCGGTCAAAAAAAATTGACTGATTGCCCCGAACTTCCCCAGAATGTCATTGCCGAATTCTCAAATACATACCAAAGCACCGACCACAAAGAAATTAACCAGGCAGAGTTCATCGACATTTTGCAGGAAAAAATGGCCTCCATTGATTTAGCCGCTGTTGCCCCCCTTATTGGCGCCACCATGATGAACGACAAAATACAGATCAATTCTTTGGGCAAAGATTTTCTGATTGACCAACAGGGCAACATGACTTCAGAATGCCATATCATCCCATGGGTATTGGCACCGATACTCTCATATATCACATACAAATCCCATGAGGATATTAACGGAAAATGGATTTCATTCCGGGAATTAAAAGGCGGCATTGAATGGCAAGCTCTGTTCACCAGCCGTTGCGAAGAACCGCTTCGAAAACTGGCAGACGCCAATCCCGATTTGCTCAATGACCTTATTGATCTGTTCATGGGGCAGTCCGTTGACTGGTACGAGGCGGACATAGCCCTTATCCTCCACCCTCTCCCCAAGATCCCAATTCTCATCTGCTACCAGGCACCGGAGGATGATCTGGACTCAAAACTCACCATCCTTTTTGATACATGTTGCAGCACCAACCTGCATATTAAATCAATTTTCACTCTCTGTTCAGGTCTGGTGCAGATGTTTGCAAAGATTGCCGAACACCATCTCTAGTGGACATTATTCTGTCCACCGACTTTGCCTATAGCTGCCACTTTCGTTTATAAATGTTGATTTTGATCTGCAAATAAATAGATAATGATTGTGAGGGTAAAAAACAGACCACCCATATGTCCCAAAAATGTCAGGATGCTCATATGCCGTATGACAATGATCCTCCCATCAAAAAACAAGTGTACTGGGGATTCGGCCTGATTATTGTTCTCTTTTTCTTTTTAGGTATCATTTCAATTTTTGCTATCAATTCTTTAAGCTCTCTGACCACCACTCTCTATAACCATCCTTTGCAAGTATCCAATGCCGCACTTCAAGCAAGTCTGGGTACTGCCAAAATGCATAGAGACATGAAGGATGTCGTTTTAGCTGATGACTCGCAATCATTAGAGGCGGCAATCGACAGAGTTTCCCAAGAAGAAAAAACCGTACTCCAATACTTAAATATCGTCAGGAGGCTCATTCTTGGTCCTGAAGGCCAGGCATTGGAAAGAAAAGCAAGAACAATGTTTCTTGAATGGCGACCAATCCGTCAAGAGGTTATCCAATTTGTCAAAATTGGCGAGAGACAGAAAGCAGCCCAAATAACCAAGGGTAAAGGCGCCGACCATGAATTTCAGTTGGAACAACAAATGTTGAGCCTAACCGCATACGCCCATGACAAAGCTGATGGTTTTATCAAACAAACCATGGCTGTTGAAAGGAGGTACACTCTTCTGACAGATATTGCCCTTGCCCTGGGGACTATACTGTCTTGCTTTATCGCTTTTTTCACATCCAGACAAATATTATCATCCTTTGCATCACGTAAAAAAGCGGAAGAAGAGTTACATACCCAAAAACGTTTTTTACAAGAAGCGATAGATGCCCAGCATGACACCTTTTTTCTTTTCGATCCAACCACCGGCAAAGCCATTCAATGGAATACAGCTTTCACCGCAATTTCCGGCTATAGCGATGAAGAAATTGCCTCAATGAAGGCCCCTGAAAATTTTTATTCAAAGGAAGACCTGGAAAAGGCCACGCTCTACATTGAGCACCTTCTGAACGGCGGCTCTGGGACTGTTGAGTTAGATCTGATCACAAAAGATGGCAAGAAAGTTCCAACAGAATACTCCGCTTCAGTCATACAGGACAAAGAAGGGAACCCCCAACATGTTATTTCCATTGGCCGAGATGTATCCGATCGAAAAGAATCTGCAGATGCAGCCGAAAGGCAAAGTCAATTCCTGCAAACCATTATCGACTCCCCCCCTTACCCATTTTATGTTGTTGACGTAAAAGACCACTCTCTCATTATAGCCAATTCTTCCGCCGCCTCGACTGATTATTGGCCGGGAAAAACCTGTTACGAGCTGACCCATCATCGAGATACACCCTGCGATGGCATAGAGCACGCTTGTCCTCTGCTCGAAGTAAAACGGACTAACGCCCCTGTAGCATTGCAACATATTCATTATAATCAGGAAGGTGAAGAGTGCATTGTCGAGGTAAACGGATATCCCATCTGTGATGATGACGGCAATGTTATTCATATGATTGAATATGCCAAAGATATCACCAAGAAGGTTGAAATACTCAATGAAAAAAAGGAACTCGAAGCCCGGCTGCGGCAAACCTATAAAATGGAAGCAGTGGGCACCATGGCCGGCGGCATTGCCCATGATTTCAACAATATCCTTATGGCTATTCTGGGCTACACCGAAATGGCCAAAGATGACATTACAGATTCCCATCCTGCAAAACACATGTTGGAAGAGGTCGTAACTGCCGGTAATCGTGCTAAAGAATTGGTTCATCAGATCCTCGCCTTCAGCCGCATGTCTACTCCCGTAGAGGATCATGCCCCCATCAACCTCAGTCCCATTGTGAAGGAAGTATTAAAATTTCAGCGATCTGTGATTCCATCAACAGTTGAGATCACCTCGGATATTGACGAGAACTGCGGCCAGATCATTGGTGAGCCCACTCAGATCCATCAAGTCTTGGTCAACCTCTGCACCAATGCCTCCCACGCCATGGAAGAAAAGGGCGGAACTTTACATGCCAGCCTCAGCAAAACAGAGCTTTCCGCAGGTGATCTGGCAAATGAACCTCAACTGCACCCCGGCCCATACATCAGACTGGCAATCAGCGATACCGGTGTCGGCCTTACTCCAGAGCTCATTAGCAGAATATTCGACCCATATTTCACCACAAAAGATGTTGGCAAGGGCTCCGGCATGGGCCTTGCCGTGGTGCACGGTATCGTCAAAAAACATAATGGCTTTATTAAAGTTGAAAGCAATCCGAAACAAGGCAGCACCTTCACTGTCTTCCTCCCACGAGTTGAGAAGACAGTGAAAACTGAGGAAGAGGAAAAACCAGAAGAGGCCCCAAAAGGCAGTGAAAAGATACTCTTTATAGATGATGAAGAAATGTTGGCAAAGTTGGCGCAATCCATTCTTGAAAGCCTGGGGTATGCGGTTACGGTGATGACTGATAGCTCCAAAGCATTGGCACTCTTTCAAGAAAATCCTACCGCATTTGATCTTGTGATAACCGATCAGACCATGCCTGGTATACCCGGATCTGAGCTTGCAAAGAAACTACTGAAACTGCGACCGGACATCCCAATAATTCTCTGTACCGGCTACAGCAGCATGATTGACGAAATAAAAGCCCAGGAGATTGGTATCAAAGAATACACCATGAAACCGGTGAAAAGGAATGAGATCGCCAAGCTTATCCGTAAAGTACTCGATGATGGTCGTCCCATTTGAATTTAAATGGCAGTAATAATCACTTCGTTTTTACATTACTTCCAATACTGCTTATAATATTAATTATTAGTTAATAACCTTTAGAAGAACACAATGGATGATCTCATGCACCAATTTGAGCAGGCCCTTCTTGCTTTTGACCGTATTACCGCAAAAGAAATAATCCTGGAGGCTGAGAAAAGTGAAGGAGCAAGCCAGTGCATTGAACAAATCATCGTCCCCGCTCTGATTAATATTGGTGACAGTTGGGAAAAAGAAGATGTGGCTCTGTCGCAGGTTTATATGAGTGGCAGAATCTGTGAAGAGTTGGTTGATGCGATCCTCCCTCCGGAAGCGTCTTCAGTTGATTCCCAACAACCTCCCATGGCCATTGCCCTACTGGATGATTACCATTCCCTGGGCAAACGAATCATTTATTCGGCCCTAAGAGCAAACGGCTTCAATCTTGCTGATTGGGGAAGACTTGACGCCGAAGAAATGGTCGCAAAAACCATTGAAAACAACATACAAATCCTGCTTATTTCCGTTCTCATGCTACCTTCAGCCCTGGCCATTAAGCCAGTTGTTGAAGAATTAAAGCAAAAAAATCCAGACATACAAATTGTGGTGGGAGGAGCGCCATTCCGTTTTGATGACCAATTATGGAAGGAGGTTGGGGCCCATGCAACGGGCAAGGACACTTCCCAGGCCATTGAAGTGGTCTCTCGCATTGTGGAGATGGGACCATGACTTTTACATCAATGACTTCATTACAGCGTGTATTGACCACCTTGGGCCACCAGGAACCGGACCGGGTTCCCTTTTTCCTGCTTGTCACCATGCATGGCGCAAAAGAGTTGGGCCTGTCTATCAAAGAGTATTTCTCCAGGGCGGAGAATGTGGTAGAAGGCCAGCTGCGTATGCGCGCCAAATATCGGCACGATTGTCTTTACCCCTTTTTCTATGCCCCCCTTGAAGTTGAAGCCTGGGGTGCCGAAGTCATCTATTACGATGATGGGCCGCCCAATTCCGGGGCACCGATCATTCGCCGGCCGGAAAATATTCCTGCTCTTGTCCCTCCTGATATTAATAAAACATCTTGCCTTACAAAGGTCTTGAAGACCATTGCTCTGCTCAAGAAAAAAACCGGTGACGAAGCCCCCATCATCGGGGTGGTTATGTCGCCCTTTTCTCTGCCGGTCATGCAGATGGGCTTTGATAAATACATCGAGCTCATGTATGAACAGCCGGATCTTTTCCAACGCCTCATGCAAGTGAATGAGAAATTCTGCGTGGACTGGGCCAACGCGCAATTGGCAGCCGGGGCCACGGCCATCTGCTATTTTGATCCGGTTTCCTCTTCCACCATCAGTACCCGGGAGATGTACCAGAAAACCGGTTTTGAGGTTGCCAAGCGGACCCTCAGCCAGATCAACGGCCCAACAGCCACCCATATGGCGTCAGGCCATTGTTTACCCGTAGTAGACCTTATTGCCCAGACCGGCACTGCTGCGGTGGCCACCAGTGTCATGGAAGATCTGACCCAGGTCAAAGAGGCCTGCCGGGGAAAAATTTCAGTACTTGACAATCTCAATGGCATAGCCATGCGAAGATGGACCACCGGGGAAGCGGCTCGCATTGTGAAAGAGGCCATTGCCAAGGCCGGTACCGGCGGTGGTTTTATTCTGGCCGACAACCATGGCGAAATCCCCTGGCAGGTTCCGGAAGAAATTTTACTGGCCATTTCAGAAGCAGTGCACACGTATGGCGTGTATCCATTGAACAGGACAGAGAATGGCTGATAGCTTCAGAATACTGATATGCAATCATTTGCTCAAAGAGGCGGAGATCGTCTTTTCTGATCCGCTTTATGAGGATATTTCCATACATTTTTTTCCCAGCCGATGCGGAAGACCTCCCCTCACTTGGGATGAAATTGCCCAGGAGGCAGAACCTTCTGCCAATGAACATGTATTAGTAATAGGCGGTTGCTGCATTTCCAGCTTGAAAAGCAAAGCTACCCCGCATCCACTGTGCCGCATTGAACATGTTGAACAATGTTTTTATATGCTTGCCGACCGAAAAGTCGTTAACACATATATCAAGGAAGGTGCCTATCTCGTTACCCCGGGATGGTTGAAAAACTGGCGTGACCTGCTGGATAAGTGGTGTTTTGACCAGCCAACGGGCCGAAGTTTCTTTAAAGAGGCCGCAAGAAAAATTGTCCTTCTGGACACCCTGGTGGATCCGGAGAGCACAAAATACCTGGATGAATTCGCAAGCTATGTAGACTTACCATGCGAAACATATCAAACCGGTATTGGCCTCTATGGCCATATTTTAAAAAACATTGTTACAGATTGGCGCCATGAAGGCAGGCAGAAGACCTTA
Source organism: uncultured Desulfobulbia bacterium (assembly GCA_964443295.1). GTDB lineage: Bacteria > Desulfobacterota > Desulfobulbia > Desulfobulbales > CG2-30-60-27 > CAYUCH01. The sequence goes on from CAYUCH010000014.1 coordinate 11,584, forward strand.
CAGGCTGACCTGCGCACTGCCCAACAGCAGTCGGCCGACCTGAATATGGCACTGGATCTACTGGGCAGGCTAAGTCAATCGACCACTGAAAAGCAGACAATTGACGGGGTCATTGAGCTGTTCACCATGCTTTTCGCCCCAAAGGAGATTCAATTTTTCCCCTTGCCAGCCAAAATGTCAGAAAAAGATATCCCCGCAGATTTCCCTGCAGCATTATGGGACCAGTTGCACAAAAACTCTTTCATTATAAATGGTTCCAACCAAGGCTTTTGGCTTTTACTGCATACCCAGACCATTCCCGTTGGAATTTTAAAAATTAACCGAATCGCTTTCCCTGCTTTTCTTAATCAATATCTCAACCTCGCTCTGGCGATCACTACAGTCTGCGGTATGGTTATCAGTAATGTGAGAACCTCAGAAGAACTCCGAAAAAGTGAAGAGAGATACCGAAGCCTTATCAACGACGCCAACGACATGATTCACGTTGTGGATAAAAACGGGCGAATACTCTATGCCAATCCCATTGAATTGAAAAACCTTGGTTATACCGAGGATAAATTTTTCGGTAAACCACTCTTCGAGGTTGTCCATCCTGAATACAAGGATCTGACCAAGAAAAGATTAAAGGATATCATTGAAGGTAAAACGAAAACCTTTGAAAGCAGCCTTATCACCAAGCATGGTAATACAATACATGTAGATGTAAGTGCCATGCCACAATTTGAAAATGGGGACATTGTTTCGGTTCGGGCTATTCTGAGGGACATCACACTTAGAAAAAAAGCAGAAGCAGAAAAGGAAAAACTGGAGACACAACTCCGCCATGCCCACAAAATGGAAGCCATCGGCACCATGGCAGGGGGAATTGCCCACGATTTCAATAATATCCTTGCAGCCATCATTGGTTATACCGATATGGCCTATGATGACCTACCAGCCAGCAATCCGGTGAAAAATGACCTAGAACAAGTCCTCGTGGCCAGCCATCGGGCCAAGGATCTTGTCCGCCAGATTCTCACCTTCAGCCGCATGTCCAGCCCGAAACACGATCGGGGGCATTTCTCCCCCAGCCCCATTGTAAAAGAAGTGTTGAAATTTCAGCGTTCAATTGTCCCCACAACAATTGAGATCAAATTTGATGTTGATGAATACTGTGGGCAAATCATTGGTGATCCCACCCAGATCCATCAAGTGGTCATGAATCTGTGTACCAATGCAGCCCAGGCTATGGAAAATAAAGTTGGCGTTTTGACCGTCAAACTCCAAGCCTTACACCTCTCTTCGGACGACCTTACAAAAGAAGATAAAATACTCCCCGGTCCCTTTATTGCCTTATCAGTCAGCGACACGGGTGAAGGCCTGTCTCCAACATTAATAAACCGAATTTTTGATCCCTACTTTACCACCAAGGAAGTGGGCAAAGGCTCCGGCATGGGTCTCGCTGTTGTACACGGTATTGTTAAAGCCCATGGCGGATTTGTAAAAGTTGAAAGCGAGGAAGGTGAGGGCAGCACTTTTACTGTATTTTTACCCAAAGCTCGTGAACAGGTCGAAAAAGACCATGGTGAGGAAAAACCTTCAATTCCCACTGGCACGGAAAAAATACTCTTTGTTGATGACGAAGAACTTATTGTAAGTATGGGCAAAACAATGCTAGAAAACATTGGCTACCAAGTAACTGCTAAACAAAGAAGCTCAGAAGCTTTGGAAATCTTCAAAAACCAGCCTGAAGCCTTTGACCTGGTCATTACAGACCAGACCATGCCCGACATGACAGGTCTTGAAATGGCGAAAAAGATGATTCGCATTCGCCCTGACCTGCCCATCATAATATGCACGGGGTATAGCAATCTGGTGGATGAAAAGGTAGCAAAAGCGCATGGTATTAAAGGGTATAGCCTGAAACCAATGACAAAGAGTACGATTGCCAATTTAATCCGTAAAGTGCTGGATGAAACATGATTCCTTCGAAACCAAAAACTTACTTTTTATTCTTCACAAATTGATTATTCCGGAATCCCTCAAAACACCAGCGAACTGACTCCAAATCCGAGGCGCTCACTCCACTCTTCTCCAATACTCCTTCCCAGTTCTGCAAGGAATCAGCCACTTCTCGAATTATATTTTCAGCATCTTTTTCTGTAAGGCTGAAATGCCCATGGCCACTGAGCAGGTTGGCAAGGGTTGCTTCAGAGCCGAATTCCCCGGCTTGCAGGGACAAGTGGAAGCTCTCTGCACTCCTTTGTCTGGCCGGCATGGGTACGACATCATAGGCTGGCGAAAGGGACCAGCCATTCTGATAAATGAATCCATGATTTCGAAGATGATCATCTTCATTCCGGACAAACATATTAAAGGCCATCCTGCGAAACATTTCATGGTGGTCCTCGACCACATTTTCAACAAATTTCCGCATCAAGTCAGCAAGAGCAGGATACGAACCTTGCTCAAGTTCATCAATATCCAGATTACTCAAGGCCAGAGCACTCAAAAACGGCAACCGACTTTCATCAATCCGATCAAAGCGCTTAATGAGATACACTTTACGACCGGATACCGTTTCTACTTGAATGTCGGGAATTGAAATACCGGCCTGGCGGGCCAATGTCATGGTTGCGAATTCAATGGCTGGATATTTCACCAGGGTTTTGGAGCTTTCAAACTTAGCTATCCAATCCTCCCCATCAACGGTAACCGGGCATTTGGGCTGGGCACCACCCAAGGAAGTTCCCTGCTGCAGGAGATAACGGATTTCAGAAGGCACATCATCGTTCAATGCCCGATCAAAGGCCGTTGCCACCTCACCAAGATCATCAAGGGAGACCGCCTGCTCTTCTCTGGTTGTTGGTTGTTCTGGATTCTCACCAAATGAAAGAGCTCCCACCGTCTGGGTGGATGCCATATCAATGAGTTCAAAATCTTTCAGGGTGCCAAAGGGGACATTATGCTGCTTGGCAAGGATGAAGCGCCCCCAGCTATCGGGCAGCACATCGCCCAACACCCCGAATATCCCTTTATTCTTCCGGGTAAGATATTCCTCCCCAGTTAAAGGCAAATTAACCGGGTCAAGGGCCATGGCATTGGGCCGCTCAAGATATTTTCGACCATATTGAAATCTCCCGACCCCCAGATCAGGATCCAGGATGAACATGCCGGCGGGTATGGGTTCTGATTCCCCGGGAAGATGGATAAAGACAATCCGCTCAAAAGGCTTAGAAATCAAGACGCTCCTCCTTTTTCTGGCGGATTCGTTTGGGGAGCCTCTGTTTTTCTAAGGTCAGGCCGATTCTGTCATCCTCAGGCTCTGCGAACCGGAGAGAATCTTCCAACTGAAAAACTTCAAGGGCTGCCATGTAAGTGGCAAACTTAACTGTAGAATCCCCCGATTCCATACGGCGTACAGACGATATCGAAGTCCCCATCATATCCGCTGCCTGTCTGACGGTTTTACGCCGCCGCTTCCGGGCTAATTGAAGATTACGACCGATCTGCCGGACTCTTTCTTCCATTGTTGCTGAAAGCACACTTCCCTCCTCATACAATCGCAAACTGTTCACATATGAACAATTAAACTAACTTAAAAGTTCATATGTGAATCATACTATCATGGTTTGATGGGGAATTGACAGAGAAAAATGAAATCTGCGTTTTTTTGCTAATCACTACAAATTATTATTTCAGCCATTTCACGCAGCCGAGCAGCAGATAATTTGTGAGTTTTGCATACTGACGGCAGAAAGGAAATATTATTCAACAATAAAAAACATTCCCCTTTACAACCGGTTTAGGTATATAGGGTGTCGTACCCCGCATGGGAGCATTCATATCCTGCCGGGCAAAGCTCAAAAATACAAGGAAACACATGACCACAGAACGAAAAAACAATCGTCCCAATGACCAGCTTCGCCCCTTTAAAATAGAGTTGGGCAACCACCCCTATGCCTACGGTTCGGCATTAATCAATATGGGAAATACCCAGGTAAGCTGTACCATTTCACTGGAAGAAAAAGTTCCACCTTTTCTCCGTGACACCGGCAAAGGATGGATAACCGCCGAATATGGCATGCTGCCCACTGCAACCCACACGCGTGGGAGAAGGGAAGCAGCAGTGGGACGTTCCGGCCGTACCTACGAGATCCAGCGCCTCATTGGTCGATCTCTCCGGATGATGGTGGACCTGAAAAAGCTCGGTGAGCGAACCTTGCGGGTGGACTGTGATGTACTGCTTGCCGATGGTGGTACCCGGTGTGCATCCATAACAGGTGCGGCCCTTGCCCTACGAGAGGCAGTGGAAAAACTTCACTCCGAAGGATTAATTGATGAACCCATCCCCATCACACCACTGGGGGCTGTCTCTGTTGGCATGGTTGGTGATGAGCCTCGATTAGACCTTGATTACGATGAAGATTCCAATGCCGAGGCAGATGCCAACTTTATCATGACAGGTGAAGGCCGGTGGGTGGAAATGCAATGTACCGCTGAAGGCCGTCCCCTCACCCAGGAAGAATTCGACCGCATGGCAGAACTGGCCAGTGCCGGCATCCTGGAGCTTCTTAAGGAATGGCATAAGACACCATGAGTAAGAGCCCCTACAAACTTATAAAAAAATCTTCAGAAGGACCGGCCCGCCGTGGTGAGGTGCAAACCGCCCATGGCACTATACAGACCCCGGTATTCATGCCGGTGGGAACCCAGGCCACGGTGAAAGGCGTTACCCCGGATCATCTCGAAGATATTGGCGCCCAAATCATTCTGGCCAATACCTATCATCTCTTTATCCGGCCCGGCCATGAATTGGTCAAAGAGCTGGGTGGTCTACACAAGTTCATGGGTTGGAATCGCCCCATTCTCACCGACAGTGGTGGCTTCCAGATATTCAGCCTCAAAGACTTGGCCAAGATCACCGAAGAGGGTGCCACTTTCAAATCCCACCTGGACGGAGCCAAATTATTCCTCAGTCCGGAAAATGCCGTGGAGGTACAGGAAGCTTTGGGGTCGGACATCATGATGGTCCTTGACACCTGCATTCCCTATCCAGCAACCCGTAAAGAGGCTGAAGAGGCCACCGCCCTCACCGGACGCTGGGCTCGCAGATCCAAAGAGGCCAAAAGCGAAACCGACCAACTTCTCTTCGGTATTGTCCAGGGAGGTATGCATGAAGACCTTCGCCAGCAAGCGGTGGAAGAGTTGGTGAATATCGGCTTTGACGGGTATGCCATGGGCGGTCTTTCGGTGGGGGAACCCACGGAACTCATGCGCGACATCACCGAAGCCGCCGCCGCCATGCTTCCTCAGGATTATCCTATATATCTCATGGGAGTCGGCACACCAGAAGACCTGGTGGAGAGTGTGGCCCGGGGAGTAGACATGTTTGACTGTGTCATGCCCACCCGAAATGCCCGTAATGGCATGCTGTTTACGTCGGAAGGAAGGCTGGTCATTAAAAATGCCAAATACAGAGAAGATCAGCGACCTTTAGATGAAAAATGTGACTGCTATACCTGTCGAAATTTTTCCCGTGCCTACCTCAGACATCTTTATATGGCCAGAGAAATTCTCTCGTCCATGTTAAACTCCATCCATAACCTACACTATTATACTTCACTCATGGCTGACATTCGTAAGTCCATTGAAGAAGATTGTTTTGAAAAATTCCGAAAGGAGTTTTATAGTACCCGCACATAAGATGATATATAGGGGCAGACTTTGTGTCTGCCCTTGATTGCTTAAATATGACCAGGAGGATTTAATACCATGGTAGATATCGCATTTGCTGCCGACGCAGCCCCAGCAGCTGCCCCACAGGGTGGCTTCGTTTCCTTTATCCCGCTTATCCTGATATTTGTGGTCTTTTACTTTTTGCTTATCAGGCCACAACAGAAAAAAGCCAAGGACCATCAAGCTTTTCTCAAAGAGCTTAAAAAAGGAGACCAGGTCGTGACCAGTGGAGGGTTGCATGGTGAAATTACCGGAATCACCGATACAGTTGTCACACTGCAAATCGCCGACAACATTAAAGTGAAAATCTCACGACCTTACATCCTGGGCTCAGCAGCCACATTAAGTGCCACACCTGATGCGGGACAAGCGGGCTCTTCATGAGGTCTTAAAGGCTGTTAATCTCCACAGGTAGTGGATTGTTTGATATTGAATTCCGGAATAAGTACTCACTGTTTTATGGTACTTATTCCGGTTTCTTTTTTCTTAAGAGGCCGTATTCCAACCAATCACTGGGTGATGGACTGGTTTTCATCTTGATTACATCATTGGGATTGGCGCGACCCAGCATTTCACCGGTATCTTTCCTTTCCATTTCAGTGATGGTCACCGGATAATTTTTTAATCCCGGGGCCAGGTATTCCACCTGCTCTCCTACCTCCAGGGGATTTCTTGCTTCCACAATTGGTGCATCTCCACCTTTTCGTATAATGCCTGCCGGTGGCACGCCCATTTGAGGACGAGATCGCTCATGTTGAATGGAATCAGGATCAGCCCGGCCGGTGGCAAAATTTTCCGTGTATCCCCGCGAACCGAGCATATTTAACTCATCAACCATGGCAGCAGGCGGCCACTCTTCCTCCTTTGGTAAACCTTGGGCCGCGAGATGGTCCAAAGCAGCTCTGTACAACCGCACAGCACTGCCCACATAGGCCACGGATTTCATACGTCCCTCGATTTTGCAGCTATGGACACCGGATTGAATAAGTTCCGGTAAGAGACGTAACAGACAAAGATCCTTGGAATTATAGAGATAGGTTCCCCGCCCATCTTCATAGACCGGAAAATACTCCCCAGGCCTCTTCTCTTCTGTCAATGTATAATGATAGCGGCAGGGTTGGGCGCAATCCCCCTGGTTGGCGGAGCGGCCGGTCATATATTGGCTCAACAGACAACGCCCTGAAAAAGAAATGCAGATGGCTCCATGGACAAAGACTTCCACCTCAACACCCAAGGCCTGACGGATAGCGGCTATTTCCTCAATGGATAATTCCCGGGCAAGGTTGAGACGCTGCACCCCTTGCCCCTGCCAGAACATAGCATTGGCCGAATTGGTAACATTAGCCTGGGTGGATAGATGGATGGGCAGGTTGGGGACATGTTTCTGAGCCAAGGTGATGATGCCGGGATCAGCCACTATGAGACCGTCTATGCCTATTTCTGCCAAATAATTCAGATAATCAGGCAGTCCGGTAAAATCATGGTCATGGGCAAAAATATTTACTGTACAATAGACCTGCACGTTGCGATCATGGGCGTAATCAACCGCTTGACGGAGTTCCTTGTCGGAAAAATTAGCTGCACGGGCTCGCATTCCGTATTGACTCCCAGCCAGATACACCGCATCGGCCCCGTAAAAAATAGCCACGGCTAGTTTGTCAAAACTTCCTGCTGGTGCAAGAAGCTCAGGAATGTGTGCCAGGTGCTGCTTGTTATCTGACCTGACCGCTTGTGACGTTGCATTAGTCATAGTTTTTTCCGCAGATTCAAAGTACTTTCTCAGGATAATATCAAGAAAATACTTTTACATCATTGCAGCCCATTATGAATGATCTGAAAAATATATCCGTTGGTGTGGCCATGAGTGGTGGAGTGGATAGCTCTGTCACCGTTGCCATGCTTCAGGAAAAAGGCGCGAATGTTCGTGGCTTTTTCATGGCCCTTGCTCAGCCTGACCTTGACGAACAAATCAATCAGGCCCGAAACGTGGCTGCGGCATTGAACATACACTTGACGGTGATTGACCTGCAAGAACCTTTTGAACAACTGGTCTTGGCTTATTTTCAAGACAGCTATGAAAATGGTCGTACCCCCAATCCCTGCGTAATCTGCAACCCTACAATTAAATTTGGCCATTTATTGGATGAAGTCACCAAAGAGTGCCGTTTTATGGCCACCGGTCATTATGCCAACTTAGTAAAAAAACCAGATGGAACTGTCGGTCTTTTCAGGGGTAAAGATCCCCATAAGGACCAATCATATTTTCTCTTCCGCCTGTCCCAAAACCAATTACAACGCCTTCTTTTTCCATTGGGTGAGTTTACAAAAGAGTATGTACGGCAACTGGCAACCCAACATGGGTTGGAACAGGTGCATGGGACAGAAAGCCAGGATGTCTGCTTTCTCAAAAGTCGCTCGGTTCAGGAATTTCTCGAAGAAAAATCGCCCATCACTCGTCAAGCTGGACCGGTTATAAATTTGGCAGGAGAAGAGATCGGCATGCATAATGGTGTCCACCGGTACACTGTTGGACAGCGCCGGGGCCTGGGACTTCCCGATGCCACCCCCTGGTACGTTGTTGGTCTGGACCCCAAAAAAAATGCCGTCATCGTAGGCAAGGACGAAGATCTCTGGCAGCCCTCTCTTCATGTGAAAGACATCTCCTGGACAAGTGGTTCACCAGCAACCTTGCCAAAAATATTTAAAGTGAAAATTCGTTCCCGCCATGAATCCGTCCCGGCCAAGGTGGAAGAGGGGCCGGATGGCACATGCCTTATATCCTTTGACACACCACAACGGGCCATCACCCCGGGACAGTTTGCAGTATTTTATGATGGGAATGAGGTCATTGGCGGTGGCGAAATACTGGCTGTGCCACATTAACCTGCTAAAGGACATATATTGAACGAAATGCAACTCTATTTGCACGAGTGATGAAAGAGCTCGGCTAATCAAAACGGCAAGGCAATTAATCTCTCTATTATTACTTAGGAGATATTTTCTTAACTTTCTCTTGCCATAATTTCTCTAACCTTTCCCCTTCTTTCAAATTCACCGTACCCACATTGGAAATGATATCTTGCCCTTCACGGCTCAGAATAAAGTCGACTACTTTCTGTGATTCAGGATCTGATTGAGGTCCGGTTACGATATATAACGGCCGAAACAAAGGATACTTTCCAGCAACTAAATTTTCTTTCGCAGGCGCTACCTGGTCCAGGCTGAGTATTTTAAGTCCCGCTCTCCGTTTTGCGGAACTAATGCCATCAAGGCCAATGGCATATTTATCCTTTGAGACAATTTTTTCCAGGGGGCCTGTGGACTTGACCTCCTGAAATTCCGTGGCTTTAAATGTATAGTCCGGGTCTCCATGCACCAAATACCTGAACATATACCCAACAACTGAGATTTTTCCTTTTCTGAGGATCAAATTAATACTTTTGTCTGGTCCACCTAATTGCTGCCAATTTGTGATTCTCCCATCAAGGACTTGTTTGAGCTGGGCAAGCGAAATATTATCCACCGGATTATCTTTATTGACAACAGCCACAATAGCATCCCAGGCAACGCGAGTAAGCTTTGCGTCGTTTTCTACCTGATGTAGCTTGCCATCATCGCCCAGCAAATGCCGACATGTGCCTCCCATGTCGGACACACCTTTGTTTACATCTCGTATACCTTTTGTGGCACCGCCACCAGAAAGCTTAATCATAGTGCCGTATTTTTCATAATAACGGCCATATATTTCAAGCATGAAAGCTTTTTTGGTTATCCCACAGCCTGTCCAGGTTATGATATTCTGGTCGCCAGCCTGGGCATTACAGAAGCCCAAAAAAGTGAATACGAAGACAGCTATAATGAGATGCTTTTTCATTGGCACTCCTCTCTTCCTCAATCATATATCCAATAAACATGCATAAAACATACTACAGGGGAAAAATTAGAATGTAAATGCTCACAAAAAGTGCAATGAAGAGTTATTCGGACCAGTTAGAAATAATGAGAAAACAGGTGGTTATATAGTGCGAGTTAAGATAATTGTGTGCTCAAAACAGTTCTTGGGCAGTCCGCGCACCCACTTTCCTTTGATACTCCGCAGCGGGCAATCACCCCTGGACAGTTCACGGAGCTTTATGATGGAGATGAAGTAATCGGAGGTGGTGAAATTCTGGTTCGCACGGCAAAATAAAAGGAATTAAAGGTGGCCCACGCAGCGCTTTTATTGGCTCACCTGTATTTCATGACCCAGAGGAATTCTATCTTTTTGCGACAAGCGTACCTGCAACCTTTCCAGCAAATCACTTTTTCGCTGTTTTAGTTCCAGCACTTCATGATGTAATTGTGATAATCGACAACTTACATCAAATATCTGAAAAGCATTACATGCTAATACCCGAAGCAAATTGTCCGCCCCTTCTATTTCACGGCCGGGATTGATACCCACCAGGATATTTTTACTTTTCCCCAAAATAACCGGCACGACTATGAAATCATTCTTGCGCCAGACGGTTGTGTTTTTATGACCCGACATCGCCCTGTCAACTAACAGCAAAAGCTCTCTATTGCCCCTAATATCCTGGGGGATTTCTCCAACCCCAAAATGAAGTCTGGTATTTTTTCCATCAACATTTGCCAAAAAAATGGCATCAGCATCGAGGAAAACACGTATGAGATCGAGAATTCTTTCCAAAGAAGGACGTAGCTCATTGTCGTATTGGCAGAAATCCAAACCGTCCAGGCTACTAATTACCTCACCTAATATGGCCATAGAATCCCGCACCTTTCTTTCCAGATTCCACCGCATAGTGAGTGAATCCGCCATTTGCATTATTTCTTCATCATCAAATGGTTTCTTGATGTAGAGGAGATTACTTGTGGAACCAACTTTTTCTCTAATTTCAGCAAGAGACGCGTCGGCATAGGCGGTAACGAGTACCAGCTGCATGTCTGGATCAAAGGCTCGAATTTCTTTTGCTGTTTTAATCCCGTCCCATCCAGGTGGCATTCTGACATCGATGAAGGCGAGTGCAAAAGGATTTTTCTGAGCTGCTGCTTTTTTTACAAGCTCAAATCCCTCTTCACCTTGACTGGCATTCTCAAGGGTAAATTGAGGCTGCTCAGATGGTTTTTCGTTTTCTTGTCCGAGAATTTCTGAAAATAATTTCTGAACCTTTCCTGACCTGGTTTGCTGTTCTCTGGCCAAAATCAACTTAAAGACCTTAATGATATCCATATCATCATCAATGACCAGTATGCGGTTGTTAAATGGCATGACCCCACTCCCATTACACAAATTAAAAATGAGAATCATTTAGAACTACCAATAGGTATTCAGTTGGGCATTTTCCAAAATTTCAATCATTTTCAGGGCGGCTTTAGGTCTTGCAAAAGATATTAATGAAAATTCCCATGCAAATTCTAAAACAACCCGCCACCAACGCCCCCCTTTGATGGTTAGGAGAAAAAGTGGCCGCTCACAACAAATGAGAAAGCCATCCTCCACAATAAATCCTAGCAGATGTGTTTATGTGCGCAAACTTTTTTCTCAAAAGAACATACAAAATGGAGAATTTTCAAAGCAACCCACTCTATTTTTCTCTATTTATTTCAAATTATTAGGCATAGCCTAATAATTATTCTTCCTTCAACGACCACTCAAGCATTATAATTATTTAATAAAAACCAATATCATCTGAACCATGAATAAATGTACTCAACATACACGTTGCAAACCCTCCCAGGATGACATTACATTCACTTTCCTTGGCAGGCATACTCCCCTATCGCAGGACTTCTTTTTATGTCTCAGCATGGTATACTGAAAAAATCGACTGTAATATGGTATAGAAGTGAAGGTTTGCACTCCCACAATTTCCCAACGACTTGCCATTGACAATCCGGTCGGGATTGAGTTTCATGCCGCTCTTGGTAATACTCTTTAACCTCAGGAAGCGAAGTTGAGTAAGAAAACGAGCAACAAAAAATCAACGCCTCAACAAGTGGCCATTACCACACTGGGCTGCAAAGTTAACCAATACGAATCAGCCGCCTTTCAATCTGACTTTGAAGAGGCCGGACTGACACTGGTCCCTTTTAGCCAGCCAGCCGACATCTATGTTGTCAACACGTGTGCTGTAACAGCAAAAGCGGCGGCACAATCCAGGCAGATGATTCGAAGGGCTATGAAGCAAAATCCCGATGCCCGTTTGGTGGTCACTGGCTGCTATGCCCAGATTGCTTCCCAGAATATTCTGGAAATTTCCGATTACCAGGTGTGCATTGTCGGAAATGGCAACAAACATCGATTAACCGGCATTGCCCTTTCCGACCTTCATTGTGACCTGGAAATGTACACAGGCGACATTGGTCGAAAAAAAGAAATATGCCCATTGGTTGCCCGCCGATTCAGTGGCCGCACCAGGGCTTATTTGAAAATTCAAGATGGCTGTAACGCATTTTGCTCATATTGTATTGTTCCTTACTCTCGTGGACGAAGCCATAGTCTGAGCCAAGAAAAGGTTATTGAACAACTCGATATCTTCGTAGAACAGGGGTACAAGGAGATTGTCCTTACCGGTATCCACGCTGGTGCGTATGGCAAAGATTTCGAACCTGCATCAAGCTTGCTCTATCTCATTGAACACATTTTAAAGTGCAATTATCCAGTCCGCTATCGGCTAAGCTCCCTTGAGCCAACAGAGATATCCCAAGACCTTCTTGACCTTATGGCCCATGAACCTTCCTTGGCTCCTCACCTCCACATCCCGCTTCAAAGTGGCGATAATGAAATACTCAAGGCCATGAATAGACGCTATTCTGCCGAAGAATTCAAAGAAGTGGTTTTAAATTGTGCCAAGGCATTACCAGAAGCAGCAATAGGAATTGATGTGCTGGCCGGCTTTCCAGGCGAGGACGAACAGGCTTTTCAAAACACATATGACCTGTTGGAAAACTTGCCAGCCACCTACCTTCATGCCTTTCCTTATTCAAAACGACCGGGTACGGTGGCTGCCGCTTTTCCTAATCAATTACCCAATAAGGTTAAACAAGAAAGGGTTGCACGTTTACGTGAATTGGATCATAAAAAACGCTCAAGCCATTATGAAAAAAATATTGGCAAAATCCGTCGTGTTTTAGCTGAGAGTGCTAAAAACAAGCGTGGACTCATGCGTGGTTTCACGGAAAATTATGTCCCGGTTTTTTTTGAAGCATCGGACAAGTATACCAATCAGTTCATTGATGTAACGATTACCGAAAAGGAAGACTTAACGGTTTTTGGCGAGATTGCGGATAGATAGACTGTTGTATCCACCACAGAGAATAAATCAAATCAACCCCTCTGTGCTCTCTGTGGTTTAATCCTGTTATTTCAGAGTTAATACATGCGTGGAGAAATAATTGCCATAGGTGACGAGCTGACTTCAGGTCGCATCCTCAACACGACAAGCAGTCTTGCCGCAGCGCACCTCTTCGGAGCAGGGCATGAACTGGTAGCAATGACCACGGTGGGTGATGATCTTGCCCATATTGGCCTTGCCCTGAAGACGGCCCTTTCTCGCTCTGAATTTGCCGTTATTACCGGTGGCCTGGGCCCCACCACAGATGACATTACCAATGAAGCGGTTGCCACTGCCCTCAACATTCCAACCTCTTTAAACCAAGACCTGCTTAATACAATCCACACAGGCACAAAGCATACAAATCAGCCTCCCCCATCCATGCTTGAAAGACTCGCTCTGTTACCAGAAGGTTCAGAGGCACTCAAGCCTGAAAGTGGAATGGCTGGACATCTACTTGAACATGGCGGCATCCCACTCTACTTTCTTCCAGGAGTGCCCCATGAAATGGAAGAGCTTCTTGATGAGTACGTCATTCCCGACCTCACTTCGCGAACCGTTGGATCCCAAGTTCATACACGGCAGGAACTCTACCGGGTTTTCGGGTTGTCAGAGACGGTGATCAACCAGCGATGCCAAACTTTAGAGGAATCATTTCCCGGTCTGCGGCTCGGTTATTATCCTGTTTTTCCAGAAGTACATGTCAGCGTTTTTCTTGCCATGGAAGATGAAAAGAAAATTGAATCCAACTTCAACCAGATTGATGACTTCATACGTAAATCCTTAGGCTCCTATATATATGATACAGGAGCTCGCCCCATGGCGGAAACCGTGGGCGACCTTTTGAGAAAAAAAGGCCTTTCTTTATCCGTGGCAGAATCATGCACTGGTGGAAGACTGGCTGGTATGCTCACCGCAGTTTCAGGGAGTTCAGACTTTTTTCTTGGTGGAATTGTCGCCTATGCAAATTCTATTAAAGAAAACATGCTAAATGTACAACCGGCCATATTAGAAGAGCATGGCGCCGTAAGCAGCTCGACCGCCAGAGCCATGGCCCAAGGCGCCCAGCGGAATACTGGTTCGGACATTGCAGTATCAATCACAGGAATCGCCGGTCCCACTGGTGGAACTCCCGACAAACCTGTGGGCACCGTATATTTCGGGCTTGCCACACCCCAAGGTGTGCACGATTTTCATTTTTTATTACAGAAAAAAAGATGGCAGATTCAGGCCATGGCTGCTGAGAAGGCCCTTGATCTCGTTCGCCTGTATCTGTTAGAAACATAGTTCAAATTTATTTGCCGAACAAACACGATTTAAATATTACAATGTTCATAAAATTATTTCAGGAGAGATGACCATGGCCAGTCCCGACGGAAAATCCAAAACCCTTGATACGGCAATCTTCCAGATTCAAAAACAATTCGGGAAAGGTTCCATAATGCGCCTGGGAGGCACAGAGACTGACAACATTCCTGTAATTTCTACCGGTTCTCTAAGCCTTGATATTGCCACAGGAGTTGGTGGTTTTCCCCGCGGCAGAGTAGCGGAAATATATGGACCAGAGTCTTCTGGTAAAACGACCTTAGCCCTGCATGCTATTGCAGAAACCCAAAAAGCAGGGGGAGTTGCCGCCTTTATCGATGCCGAGCATGCGTTGGATATCCATTATGCCAGTCGCCTTGGAGTCAATGTCGATGACCTTCTAGTCTCCCAACCAGATTTTGGCGAGCAAGCCCTGGAGATCGCCGAAATCCTCATCCGCAGCGGTGCTGTGGATGTTATTGTGGTTGACTCGGTTGCCGCTTTGGTGCCAAGAGCAGAAATCGACGGCAATATCGGCGATGCCCACGTTGGTTTGCAGGCCCGCCTCATGTCACAGTCTATGAGAAAGATGACCGCCCTTTTAAATCGTACCGACACCGCCCTGATTTTCATTAACCAGATCCGTATGAAAATCGGTGTCATGTTCGGCAACCCAGAGACAACCACCGGCGGCAATGCCCTTAAATTTTATTCGAGCATGCGGTTTGACATCCGCAGAATCGGTGCCATTAAAGACGGACAAGAAATTATCGGCAATCGTACCAAAGTTAAAATGGTTAAAAACAAGGTGGCGCCACCATTCAAAATTGCCGAGTTTGACATTATATACGGCGAAGGCATTTCAAAAATGGGCGATCTTATAGATCTTGCCGTTGAACTGGATATTGTTGAAAAAAGCGGCGCCTGGTTCTCCTATGGCAGTGAACGCATTGGCCAAGGAAGGGAAAATGCGAAACGATTCCTCCAGGAACACTCTGATATTGCCGTGGAAATAGAAGATAAAGTCCGCTCAGGATATGGGCTTACCAAATCACCCAACCCAGCAGAAACTGCTGCATAACCAACAACAGACGACAGGAACCAACCCACCATGACGGGAAACGAAATACGCGCTCAATTTATTCAATTTTTTAAGGACCGGGGGCATGCTGACATTGCCAGCTCTTCTCTGGTTCCGCAAGATGATCCAACCCTGCTTTTCACCAACGCTGGCATGGTGCAGTTCAAAAAAGTATTCATGGGTGAAGACAAACGAGAATATGTACGTGCCACAACCTCACAGCGATGTGTCCGAGCAGGCGGCAAACATAATGATTTAGAAAACGTTGGCTATACAGCCCGCCACCATACTTTTTTTGAGATGTTGGGTAATTTTTCCTTTGGTGATTACTTCAAGGAAGATGCCATTCAATATGCCTGGGAGTTTCTTGTTGACGTGCTCGGTCTGCCGCCAGAGAAGCTCTGGGTCTCGGTTTTTGAAGATGATGACGAAGCATTCGGCCTGTGGGAGAAAATTGAGAATTTGCCCAAGGGACGAATCATCCGCCTAGGGGAAAAAGATAATTTCTGGGCCATGGGTGACACCGGTCCCTGTGGTCCTTGTTCGGAAATATTGATTGACCAGGGCGAAGAAATGAGCTGTGGTCCGGACTGTAAAGCTGGTTGCGATTGCGATCGCTACCTTGAACTCTGGAACCTGGTTTTCATGCAGTTCAACCGTGATGAGTCCGGCACCATGCATCCCCTGCCCAAACCAAGCATTGATACGGGCATGGGCCTTGAACGCATCACAGCTGTTCTGCAAGGAAAATTCAATAACTATGATTCCGACCTGTTCACTGGCATCATTGCCGCCATGGAAAAAATCTCTGGACAAAGTTATGGAAGTGACAACCGAACGGATACTGCCTTTCGAGTCATAGCAGACCATGCCCGGGCCACTGCTAATTTAGTGGCCGATGGTGTTTTTCCATCCAATGAAGGCCGTGGTTATGTATTGCGCCGTATTATGCGAAGAGCCATTCGCTATGGTCGTGTCCTGGGTATGGACAAGCCATTTTTTGATAAAATCACCACTGCCACTGTGCAGGAACTTGCCGGTGCCTATCCTCTTCTCGTGGATGCCAAAGATCTGCTGGCAAAGGTTGTTATCAACGAAGAAAAACGATTTCTGGAAACCATCGACCATGGCCTCGGCATGTTGACCGATGAACTGACACGTATGAACAAGAGCGGCCAGGATACAGTAGCTGGAGATTTTATATTCACACTCTATGACACCTATGGTTTCCCGGTTGATATTGTCAGAGATATTGCCCTTGAAAAAGGATTAACCGTTGATGAAGGTGGCTTTCACACAGCAATGGAAAAACAACGGGCTCAATCCAAAAAATCATGGAAAGGCGCCTCCATGGAGACCATGGGAGAAGATGTTATTAGACTCTTGGACACCATCGGTAGCACAACCTTTACAGGCTATGAGACCCGGCGTGAGAAAGCAGCAGTCCGAGGCCTCATTGACGCAGCCGGACACACCGTCCAGAAAGCCGATGAGAATGACCATGTAATGATTTTGTGTAGCGAAACTCCCTTTTATGCAGAGTCCGGTGGTCAGACAGGTGATAAGGGTGAGATAGTCGGCCTTCATGGTACCGCCAGAGTGGATGACACTATTCATTTGAATGATAATGTAGTTGCCCATAAAGCCCAGGTTGTCAGTGGGCATCTTGCCATGGACAACACGGTGGAACTTAAAGTGGCAGAAGGCCGGCGTCAACACATTGCCAACAACCATACCGCAACGCATCTTCTTCAAGCGGCTTTACAAAAAATCCTCGGCCCACATGTCAAACAGTCCGGTTCCTTGGTGGAGCCTGACCGACTCCGATTCGACTTCACACATTTTTCACCTATCACGCCAGAAGAAATGTCTGTTATTGAGCAAACGGTCAATGAAGAAATTCGGACCAATACGAAGCTTGATACCGCCATGCTTTCCCTAAAGGAAGCCCAGGAAAGCGGGGCCATGGCATTATTTGGTGAAAAATACGGCGACACGGTGCGCGTTGTTACGGTGGGTGATTTTTCTAAAGAATTCTGTGGCGGCACCCATGTTGGGGCCACCGGTGAAATCGGTTTAATGAAAATTGTTTCAGAGTCCGGTATCGCTGCTGGAGTGCGTCGAATCGAAGCCATCACCGGCCAAGGTGCTTTGGAGAAATTGCAAAAAGATGAGCACCTGCTTTTTACTTTGGCTGACATCCTACGATGTCCAAGTGATGAACTGCCGGGTAAGATTGAAAAACTTATAAGCCGCCAAAAAGAATTGGAGCGCGAGGTAAGTCAACTGACAGCCAAGCTTTCCACTTCAGACCTCGATTTTAAGGTGGCAAAGGCAAAAACCGTTGACGGCATAAAAACCGTTTCCTTGCAAGTCACGCTCGACTCACCCAAAACACTACGTGAAGTTGGTGATCGCATGCGGGACAAGTTGGGAACCGGTGTCGCGGTGCTGGGCGGTGTTTTTCAAGACAAGGTTGCTCTATTGGCAATTGTCAGTAAAGATCTGACAAAACGCCTCCATGCCGGCCATATAATCAAAGAGGTGGCTACTTTGGTGGACGGTTCTGGAGGAGGTCGTCCTGATATGGCCCAGGCCGGTGGCTCTCTGGTGGACAAACTCCCCGAAGCCCTCGAGCAGGCATTAATTATTATGGAAGAGAAAATTAAAGATTCATAAAAATTTGTTTTTCTTCTAAAAATGGATTGCTCAGTGACAGCCAAATTTAAGGAACAACTTATTTAGCCCCGGCATTTTAAAAAAATGAGCTAAAAATCACTGGTTCCATTGGCGGTTTATCCGCCGACAAAGTTGTTGACAGTACCCGCAGAATGGGGTAGAAACCCAGTTTAAAATTTATGAAGGGCCATTCATTTCCGCCCTGAAAAGCCTTTAATTCTTGGAAATTATTGGAGTTTTGCGATGATCACCATTGACGAAACCATGCTCATTCAGATCGTTAACATTCTTCTTTTGATTGTGATCATGAATGCTGTTCTCTACCGTCCAGTACGGACCATTCTCAAAGACCGCCGGGAGAAAATTGATTCCCTGCAGAAAGATGTTGAGACCTTCAATAAAAACGCCCAACTTCGCCTGGATGAATTTGACCAGAAGATAAAAGAGGCTCGCACCAAAGCCAAGGGCACCTTGGATGAAGCACGAAACGAAGCAAAGGCCGCCGGCAACGAGACCTTGGGCAAGATTCGCCAGGAAGTAGATGGTGAAAAGGCAACCCAACTGTCTTCCATTGAAAAAGACCAAGACTCTGCGCGACAGACTCTGCAGGGCCAGGTTGAAGATTTTGCCGGTGAAATGGCTTCAAAGATTTTAGGGAGAGCTCTCTAGCATGAGAAAACTATCGCTTAAAACACAGTGGACGAGTGCCTTTTGCGCAGCTGTTGCAATGCTGGTTTTTGCCGGGGTTGCCCATGCGTCGGGAGGTGAAGGTGGTATCCCCGCGGAAAAATGGTGGGATTTGCTTTGGCGGGCTATGAACTTTACCGGCCTGGTTATCATACTTGTATGGGCCTTGAAAAAACCCATGTCCAGTGGCCTTGCAGCCCGGCGACAAACAATTCGCGATCAATTTGAAGACCTTGAAGCTCAGCGTGCTGAAGCTGAGCAGAAATATAAAGAATTTGAAAGCAAACTTTCTTCCATTGATCAAGAAGCAGCATCAATCCTTGAAGCTGCCCGGTCCCAAGGGGAAATAGAGAGAAAGCGGATCATCGAAGATGCCAATCGAGCCGCTGAAGATATCAAACGCCAAGCCGAAATGGCTGTCCAGCACGAACTTGCCGAAGCCACGAAATCGCTGAGGGAAGAGATTGCCGAGTTGGCAGTGGCAAAGGCGGAGGAAATCATTAAGAGCAATCTCCAGGCTGAGGATCAAGATAAGCTTATCGATGATTATCTCACCAAAGTGGGAGGTCTTAAGCAGTGAAAAACACTATTCTTGCCAAACGATATGCCAAGGCCCTTTTCGCAGTTGGAAAAGAAGAGGAAGCTGTAGATGATTATGCTGACGCCCTTGGTCAAATTGCTGGTCTCTATGTGGGTACACCAGAAGTTGCTGATGCATTGACCAATGTCATGTATCCCATTGAGGTACGAGTGAAGGTTGCCGAGGACCTCATGCAGACCATGCAGTGTTCCGAGGTCATTTCTCGTTTTATTACTCTGTTGGTCCAAAAGAAACGCGCCATTGCCTTACCTGAGATTGCGGATGAATTTCAGGCCTTAGTTGACGCGGATAAAAATATATGTCGAGGGACTGTGATCTCTGCCAGTGCATTGAGCCCCGAGCTCCAGGCAAAGGTAGAGTCAACCCTGAACGTTCTGACCGGGAAAGAAGTAACTCTTTCCACTGAGGTTGATCCTACAATCATTGGCGGCATCGTTGCCAAAGTGGGAGACCTGGTTTTGGACGGCAGTCTCAAATCACAGCTCGAGGGTTTAAAAGAATCCATTAAGGGGAGTGTATAAAAGATGCAGATTAAAGCCGAAGAGATAAGTCAAATTATCAAGGGACAGATCAAGGAATACGAAGGTAAAATTGATCTGAAAGAGACTGGCACCGTATTATCAGTTGGTGACGGTATTGCCCGTATCCACGGAGTCGAAAATTGCATGGCCATGGAGCTTTTAGAGTTCCCTGGCGGTATTCTCGGCCTGGCTCTCAACCTGGAAGAAGACAACGTTGGTTGTGCTGTTCTCGGTGATGTTGAGCATATTAAAGAAGGCGACATTGTAAAACGGACCGGTAAAATTGCTGAGGTTCCCGTTGGGCCAGAAATGGAAGGCCGGGTTGTTGACGCGGTAGGTAACCCCATTGACGGACAAGGCCCCATCAATGCCAAGAACAGCTCCAAAGTAGAGGTGATTGCTCCTGGTGTTATCGCCAGAAAGGGTGTTCACGAACCATGCTACACTGGCGCTAAAGCTGTTGACGCCATGACCCCGGTCGGCAAGGGCCAGCGTGAGTTGGTCATCGGTGATCGCCAGATTGGTAAAACCGCAGTTTGTGTTGATGCCATCATCGCCCAGAAAAACACAGATGTTCACTGCATCTATGTTGCAATCGGCCAGAAAAAATCAACCGTTGCCCTGGTTGTTGAGGCGCTGAGAAAACATGGCGCCATGGAATACACCACGGTTGTTGCGGCTTGCGCATCCGATCCTGCGCCAATGCAATACGTTTCAGCCTTTGCCGGTTGTGCAATGGGTGAATATTTCCGCGATAATGGTCAGCATGCTCTAATCATCTATGACGATCTTTCAAAACAGGCCGTCGCTTATCGTCAGCTTTCCCTGCTGCTTCGTCGTCCACCAGGACGTGAGGCTTTCCCTGGCGATATTTTCTTCAACCATTCCCGGCTGCTTGAGCGCGCTGCAAAAGTAAGCGACGAGCTTGGTGCCGGTTCCCTCACCGCCCTGCCGATCATTGAGACCCAGGCCGGTGACGTATCAGCCTATATTCCCACCAACGTTATTTCCATTACAGATGGTCAGGTATATCTGGAACCCAGCCTTTTCTTTGCCGGTGTTCGACCTGCCATTAACGTTGGTCTGTCGGTTTCTCGAGTTGGTGGTGCTGCCCAGGTTAAAGCCATGAAGCAGGTGGCAGGTACCCTTCGTCTCGATCTCGCACAGTATCGTGAGCTGGCCGCCTTTGCCGGTTTTGGTTCCGATCTTGATAAAGCCACCCAGGCACAGTTAACCAGGGGTGAGCGATTGGTAGAAATCCTCAAGCAGCCACAGTACGCACCGCTGCCCATGGAAAAACAAGTATGTATCCTCTTTGCAGGTACCAAGGGCTATCTTGACGAGCTGCCCATTGATGCCCTGGCCGAATATGAGACAGAAATGTATGCACATATTGAGGCCAATGCTCCGGACATCTTTGACACACTGCGTGACAAAGAGGAAATTGATTCTGCCCTGGAAGAGAAAATGCGGAGTGCACTCAGTGCATTTGGTGACTCCTTCAAGGCTTCCAAAGGCCTCAACTAAGGCGGGGTGATTCTTCATGGCAAGTCTGAAGGACGTACAAAATCAAATTGGCGGGGTTAAAAAGACCTCGCAGATTACCAAGGCCATGAACATGGTTGCCGCTGCAAAATTGCGCGGTGCCCAGCAGAAGATGGAAGATTTTCGGCCATATACCGAAAAATTCAACGTCGCCATGTCAAACCTCTCATCAGGCATGAATACAACGGATTTTCCTCTCATGGAGACCCGGCCTGTGCAGACGGTTGAATTGGTAGTCGTTTCTTCTGATCGTGGTTTATGTGGCAGTTTTAATGCCAATATTTTTAAACATACTGAAAAATTGATCAAGGCTCTGGAAGCTGAAGGCAAGCAAGTAAGTATTGTCTGTGTTGGCAAGAAAGCTGCGGGAGCTTTTAAAAAATCCGGTAAGATTCGGAAAGCCTATACCGATATCATGGGTAATTTCCAGATGTTCAACGCCCGTGAAATTGCTCAGGATGTTTCCGCTAATTTCCTTGATGGAAATACCGACGAAGTACTGCTGGTGTATGGCAGCTTTATTAATGTCGGAAGGCAAGTACCCGCCGATTCTCTTCTTTTACCGGTTCGTTCTGTTGGCGATGAAGCCCAAACAGAGACCGCCACTGCAGATTATATCTATGAGCCAAGCACCAACGAAATTATGGAAGTGCTTTTACCCCTCTATCTCAATGTCATGGTTTACCATAGCATGTTAGAGGTTGGCGCAAGTGAGCATGCAGCCCGCATGACTGCCATGGATAATGCCACTAAGGCCTGTAGTGATATGATTGATCAATTAACCCTTATCTACAACAAGGCGCGCCAATCTGGCATTACAGCCGAGCTCATGGATATCGTGGGCGGCGCCGAGGCCTTGAAGGGATAGAATTAAAGCCAGTTCTTCTTGAAACTGGATAGGAAGCTTTAGGAGGCATTGCTCTATGAGTGGAGAACAAACAGCAGGAAACGTAGGGAAAATCGTCCAGGTAATTGGACCGGTCGCTGACGTGGAGTTTCCTCCAGGACAATTACCAGCGATTATGAACGCTCTTCTGGTATCCAATAAAGGCATGAACGATGAGCCAGACAACCTGGTAATCGAAGTTGCCCAGCATCTTGGTGACAATGTGGTTCGCTGCATCGCCATGGACCAAACCGACGGTCTGGTTCGCGGCCAGGAAGCCAAGGATACTGGCGCTCCCATTCAGATCCCCGTTGGCGCCCCTTCTTTGGGTCGAATCATGAATGTTGTTGGTCGCCCGGTTGATGGTCTTGGTGAAATCAGTAACGAAAAAATGGCACCAATCCATAAACCAGCTCCAGCTTTTACCGATCAGGACACAGAGGTAAACGTTCTTGAAACCGGTATTAAAGTTATCGACCTTCTGGTTCCCTTTCCACGTGGTGGTAAAATGGGACTGTTCGGCGGTGCCGGTTGTGGTAAAACCGTTATCATGATGGAAATGGTTAACAACATCGCCATGCAGCATGGTGGTATTTCCGTGTTCTGCGGTGTTGGTGAACGTACCCGTGAAGGAAACGATCTTTATAACGAGATGAAGGAATCAGGCGTACTGCCAAAAGCTGCCCTGGTTTACGGTCAGATGACGGAACCTCCGGGAGCTCGTACCCGAGTTGCTCTCACCGGTCTTTCTGCTGCTGAGTATTTCCGTGATGAAGAAGGCCAGGACGTACTTTTCTTCGTTGACAATATCTTCCGCTTTACCCAGGCCGGTTCTGAGGTTTCCGCCCTTCTTGGTCGTATCCCAAGTGCTGTTGGTTATCAGCCTACTCTGGGTACTGACCTTGGTGAACTCCAAGAGCGTATTACCTCTACAACCAAGGGCTCCATTACCGCGGTTCAGTGTGTATACGTACCTGCAGACGATCTCACCGATCCTGCGCCGGCTACCACATTTGCCCATCTTGACGGTACTGTTGTACTTTCAAGGCAGATTGCAGAGCTTGGTATCTACCCCGCGGTTGATCCTCTGGATTCAACTTCACGTATTCTTGACCCCAATGTTGTTGGTGAAGATCATTACCAGACAGCGCGTGGTGTTCAGGTTACCTTGCAGAAATATAAAGACCTTCAGGATATTATTGCCATCCTTGGTATGGACGAGCTGTCTGAAGAGGATCAGGTCACTGTTGGCCGCGCACGTAAAATCCAGCGTTTCTTGTCTCAGCCATTCCATGTTGCTGAGGTATTCACCGGTATGGATGGTAAATACGTAAAGGTTGAAGATACCGTACGGGGCTTCAAAGAGATCCTCGATGGTAAGCATGACGACCTTTCTGAGAATGCCTTCTACATGGTGGGTGGTATTGAAGAGGCGGTAGAGAAAGCTGCAAAAGAGACCGCTGAAGCTGCGTAAAACCAGTAATGCTTGAACGCCCGCTTGTTCATGCAGGATAAGTGGTCGTCAATATATTGAGGAAAACCAATGGCTGAGAAAATCCAGCTTGAGATTGTGACTCCAAAAGGGGCCGTGGTCAGCGAGCAAGTCGATATAGTAACCGCACCAGGTTTTGGCGGTGAATTCGGAGTACTTGCTAACCATGCACCTTTTCTAAGCACCATTAAAATCGGCTCCATTTCTTACCGTCAAGAAGGTAATGACAATGTGCTGATGATTTCCGGCGGTTTTTGTGAAGTGTCTAACAACAAGATAACATTTCTCGTTGAAGCAGCTGAAAAAGGTGCTGAGATCGATGTTGACCGCGCCATGCGTGCCAAAGAAAGGGCTGAAAAACGTTTGGCTGAGATCATGCATAAACAAGAGACACTTAATCAAGCAAGGGCCGAAGCTGCATTACAGCGGGCTCTGGCTCGTATTAAGGCTGCAGGTGGGTCTGTTTAGATAAGCCACAGATTATCGTGATTATAGGCCACGCTCTCCTAGAGAGTGTGGCTTTTTTTATGTGATCTTTTGAATTGAATAAAACGCAAAAAAGGGGTTTGACACATTGTGTCAAACCCCTTGCTTTGTCTGGTGCCGAGACCAGGAATCGAACCAGGGACACCCGGATTTTCAGTCCGGTGCTCTACCGACTGAGCTATCTCGGCTTGCAGAAGGAAGCAACTTATAAAAAGCAGCCCTCCTTGTCAAGGCAAATTCGAGGAAAATATAACTTCTGTACCGGCAATGAGGTCATGCCACGTTCTCTTCCGTCTGTCCAACGCTGCCCAAAGGAATCCGGCCCCAAGTGGCACAGAAGAAATGAAGGTGGCGAGGCATCTCAAAATGGCCTGTCCGATACCTAAATATGATCCATCGAAAGTAACAACCCGTATCCCCATGCACAGTTTACCAATGGTCTGACCTGACCAGGAATGTAAAAGAGAAAAATAGGCGAGGTATAAACAAGGAGGAAGTAAAAAAAGCAAAATTATTGCTGCAATGGCACCACCAATAATACTCTCAAGATTGGAAGGCAGCCCATGAATAAAGTCATATCCAAGCGCAAAGAATAACATAACAAGCATACACGTCATAATGGCGAGGTCAATGATGTATGCCATGGCTCGGCTGGCAAAGCCGGCTAGTTCTTGCTGAATGGAGTCGGAAACTTGGGTTATGTGCTCTGGCATGGCAGATGAATTGTGTTCTATGAAGATTGGCTTATACATATAAAAAAGCCGGAGCACTTATGTGACCCCGGCCAAAAATACAAAATGAGAAAATCAGTAGGTTACATATCGTCTTCGTCCATGAGGTCTGAAAGATCAAGCACCTCATCATCACCACCCATATCTACGGCTTCTTCTTCCGGGGCAGCTTCAACGGATTCTTCAGCTGCATCCTCATCAAGAGAAGAAAGGTCCAAGCCAACAACATCATCGTCATCCAGTGAGATTTCATCATCCAGTGAGTCATCAAGGTGCTGCATTTCTTCTTCACTCATTGATAGATCAATTTCTAGACTTTCTTCCTCAGCACCCATTATTGGCATGCCTGCAGTGTCGTTAATCAATGAGCTCAAGAAGAATGGAGTCTCCACCTGGAAAACCGTTCCTTGTACATCATCGATGAGGTCTGCCATACTGGTAGCACATTTGGCACAAGAGTCCATTGAATCAAAGGAGATATACCCACATTTGGAGCAGCGCATGAATTTTCCTTCCTGAAGAATGTGATTTTGAAAAGTTCCCCTGCACCCATTATAAAGAGTGCGATAAGCAAAGCAATAAAAAAGAACAAAGCAGATTTTTGATTGCTCCTGGTAAACTATATCCTCTTAGCCTTTCCAGACTAGAGGTAACATACTATTTCCATTGAAATTTTTCACACTCTAGGATAGTATCTTGCTGAATAAATCTCTTAAATAATATCGTTGCCACGTTAGGCTGGAGCCACATATGCAGTTTGTTGGTACATTTTTACACCGTTTTTTTCTTTTTTTCCTTATTTGCACCCTGTGTGGATGTTTCTCAAAGAATACGGGTCGACATCTTTCTTCTGATGTTTGTCTGCTTTTCCCAGAAAAAACAACCAAGCAAGAAGTTGTGCAGCAATTAGGATCCCCGCAAATTCGCCAAAGTAATGATAGCGGTGAAGTGTGGATTTACTATCAAGTGCACAAAAGTTTTTTTAAGAAGGTCCCTTGGGCGGGAAATTATCTAGGTAAAGAAGAATACGAAGTCGTAACCGTGAGTTTTACTGGGTCCCAAATTCGAGCCTGTGTATTCCGCGCCATGAACGTGGAAGAATTCCAATCTCTAGGAATCTTAATCGAAGAGTAGGTACCCCACGAGAGTGGAGATAGTACCCACAAGGGGTATAAACTACAACTTCGAGTGAACTTAGGATTTTTAGGACTCATTTCAGGAGTAAGGCACTAATGCCGAAGCAGTATGATAAAGCCAGAGAAAGGCTCGTCCGCGAACAACTCATCCCGCGCAATATCACTGATAACAATGTGTTGAAGGCCATGGGCTCCGTTCCGCGGCATCTTTTTGTGGAAGATGCATTACGATCCCAAGCCTACGGCGATCATCCACTTCCCATTGGTGAAGGGCAGACAATCTCTCAGCCCTATATAGTTGCCTTAATGACCCAGGCCCTCAAACTTGCCGGGCATGAAAGGGTTCTTGAAATTGGCACCGGTAGTGGCTACCAGGCTGCCATTCTTGCTCAATTATGTGAACAAGTCTATACAGTCGAACGAATTAAAAGTCTTCACGCCCAAGCTCGCAAGGTATTTGATTCACTCCGCTATTTCAATATCCTCTGCAAAATTGATGATGGGACCTTAGGCTGGGATGAGCATAGCCCCTATGATGCAATTATCATTACCGCAGCTGGCCCCAAAATACCGGAACCGATAATCAATCAATTGGCCGACCCAGGTATTCTCGTTATGCCAGTGGGCCAGGATCGATGGAGCCAGGACCTGATGGTGCTCACCAAAAAAGATGGTGAAATAGAGCAGAAGATCATAGAACACGTACGATTTGTCAGCCTCATCGGCAGCCATGGCTGGAAGCCATGAAGAAAGGGTGCTTTTGATTTATTCTTTTCCGAAGCGCAAAGAGATAATAAAACCGATTATTAAAGTTGTAATCGCCATAAGCCCTGAGATATTAAAAGTTAGACCCGGATAAATTTGATACAACGAACCGACAATTAATCCTAGAATTGCATACATGGTTATTGCTGGGTACTGTTTTAAGGCCCAGGCCATTACCTTTGAAATAACCAGAATACCAATCACAACACCGATCCCCAAGCTCCCTAAAAGAGAGATCCTTACTCTCATTTCAACTGTAAAACCGTCTGCCAACAGTATTGTTGATAATCCACTTAATGAACCGAGAACGTCCCAGTAAATACCAAGTAAAATGAGTATAAAGGATCCGCTTACTCCCGGAATAATCATCGCAGAAGCTGCAATTATTCCGCAGATGAGATAATAGAAATAATCCATCAGCACATAATGATCCGCATTAAAAACCGCCCCCTGACTACTGCTCTCATTTTGAACCAGTGCCAGCACAACGACAATTCCCAATCCTGTTAAAAATGATGTACCACGTTTTATATTGAATTTCATATCATCATGAGATCTGAGAACTACCGGGATGCTACCGATTATCAAACCAATAAAGAAATAAACCGTTGGCAGGGGATGATTTTGAAATGCCCAATGTAATAACGGCGACAAACTTAAAATCGCGATGAAAGCGCCAGAAAACAAAACAGCAAGAAAACGTATATAATGCCAACGTTTCTCCCTGTCGGTCATAAAATTACCCAGTGCTTCCATCAATTTTTCATAAACACCAAAAACCACCGCGATTGTACCGCCGCTCACCCCGGGAATGATATTTGCTACTCCCATTGCTCCACCAATCCAAAAATAGCGTGCATTTTGCAGAATAAATTCTTTCATTTTTGTTCTATTCCTTTGCTACCGGCTGATAGGAAAAAATTTAAACTATTTTCCATTGCTAACCTGCTTTGCCAGGGCCGAAACTCTCGCCATTGTTTCTTTTACATCAAAAGAGAGAACACGGCGGTTCCAAATCACAAATTTTCCGTCAATGATCACAGTTTGAACATCAGCACCTCGGGCAGCATAGACCAGAAGATCTGCATTATAAAAAGGTGTGAGATGTGGTTGAGCTACATTCAATAGTATAATATCTGCCTGTTTGCCAATTTCAAGGCTGCCAATATTTTCCCCAAGCCCTAATGCTTTTGCCCCTTGAAGGGTAGCCAGATTAAGCATTTGATCGGCAGGCATGCTGGTTGGCTCCAGGTTATGTACTTTTTGAAGTTTAGCCCCTGCATCCATTTCACCGAAAAGATCAAGGTCATTATTTGACGCACAGCCATCTGTGCCCAAACCGATTTTCACACCTCTTTTTGACAATTCAGCTAATGGTGCAACACCGGAGGCAAGTTTCATGTTACTTTCCGGACAAGTCACCATAGAGGAAGCGCGGGCAGCAATAATGTCCATTTCGTGTTCTGCCGGCCAGACACAATGGATGAGAATGGTAGATTCATCTAAGACATTTAAACTGTCCAGATAGGCAATGGGGCCTTTTCCATGCTCACTCAGACATTGCTCAACTTCAAACTTGGTTTCAGCAACATGGATATAAAATGATACTCCATGCCTTTTTGCCAACTCCTTTGCTTTTTGCAGAGTCTCTGGACCACAGGTATATGGAGAATGACAGAAAATTGCTGGTGTGATACGCGCATCCCTGTCTTTCCAGTCATTAAGAAAAGTCTCTGCGGTGGCAATATTTTGCTTTGGATCCGGCACACCTGGGGCAGGGAAATCAATGACACCCTGTGCAGCTATCGCCCGAATGCCAGCATCTTGAAAAGCTCTGGCTGCATCATGCTCATGAAAGTAGCCGTCCGCAACTGTAGTGGTGCCGGAGAGCAACATCTCTGCGGCAGCTAATTTTGTGCACCAATAGACCATTTCAGGGTTAACAAACGCGGCTTCGGCAGGAAAAATATGTTCCTGCAACCAGCTCATGAGTGGTAAGTCATCGGCCATGCCTCTGAAAAGGGTCATGGCAGCATGGCAATGGCCATTCACCAGGCCTGGCATTGCCAGTTGCCCATCAGCCTCGAGGACTTCACCGACAATTTTATAATCTGGCAGCTCTGCCATATCTCCGATGAATGCTATTTTTCCATCTTTAACTCCAATAAACCCAGATTCTATTAATGATGTACTCCCTTGTTCTAACGAAAGAAGAGCGGCATTACGGATAAGCAGATCACATTCCATGTACGATACTCCACATCTTCAATTTGGATCTAAAATGTCTTCTCAAGTAATTCATCCAGAGACTTCCTCCACGAGGCAGAGAGGGCCTTCACAGCCAGAATCCTTTTAATTCCATCTCGGTTCTTTCGGTCATGGTGATAAATATGATTAGCAAAGGCCACCGTGACTTTTCCTTGCCCATTTTCAAGACTAATCAGCTCATCACCCGGTGCCACAACCCCCTCTTCAACTACTCTAAAATACAGGCCGGTGTAGCCAGATTGAACAATCAATTTTGTAAAATCATTTCTCTGAAACCGAGCTACAAGTGTTTTACATGGCTGGCGAGGTTGGCTGACTTGGACTTGTGCGTCCCCGATTTTGAATATATCGCCAATATGAATGCTTGTTTCATCTAACCCGGAAACTGTGAAATTTTCACCAAAGGCAGCTTCTGGCATGGGATGGCCGAGAACTTTCTCCCAGTGAGCATAATGGTCAAAATTGTATGCACAGACGGCTTTTTCTTCTCCACCATGAAATTTTGAATTGGCAACTCCATCACTTTGGAATCCCATAATACGCAAGTCAAGTCCATGGTTGACTTGCTTTTTACAGAGACCGGTGAAATACTCCTTCTCCCCAAACATCTCGTTTTTCGGCATGCCGATATTGAGCGATACTATCTTCATCTTGCATCTTCCCTTTATATAAATCGTAACAATATAAGTGATGAGGAGATAAGGAACAACTGAACGAGTCAATGAGTTGTAGCAGGAATGTTTGACTCCAGTCCAGGGCTTTTTACAAATGTAAATGAAGGACAAGCCTGTACGGAACTTTCAGATCAACATTCTGTGAACACAAAAAAAGCCCGCCAGAAGGCGGGCTTTAAATGAGTGAGTCATTACCATTTCGGAAAACCAGGCAATTGTAGCTTTCCGGCTTATATTTTTAACTCAGCTTATTTATGCCTACGTCTCCGGTTCATTGTTGCGACGCCGATCAAGCCAATCCCCAAAATAGCAAAAGAAGCAGGCTCCGGAACAGCGAGAGGTGAAACATCAAGGGAGTATTCTAGAACCCCGGACGTCAAACTACCACCGGCAACAATTGGGTAATAGGTAGTATCAGCCTCTAAAACCAAGGGTGTTGTAAAAAAATCATTTAAAGTATAGGTCTGCCCACTTGCCTGAAGCCCATATACAATCCAATAATTTCCTGTAAAAAGCGTATTAAGAGCCGTATCGATCTCTTCTTCTGTTGTTGCGGTTGTTAAGGTCATTAACTGTGAAAGATCAGCCACCAAGGCATCCTGGGGATCATCTGTAATTCCAAAGGCTAACATCCCATAGGCGGAGTTATAAGAGCCGGAAATTACCTCAGCTGAAAAGGTAAGGTCGTACGCACCCCCATCACCGGAATCGAAAGCATTCCTGTCATAATCAGCTGCGGCATCGCCGGTAAGATTTGTTCCCGGAATGGTTACAGGATACTCCATTACAGTAAAATCCAATTCACCGGTATACAGTTCGGCATGAGCGAGTTGAGCTGTCATGCCGAGTATCATCGCTGGTATCACAAGTAGTTGTTTCACATTCTTCATTATCGCATCTCCTTTTCTATACATATTTAGGTAACACCAAAATTTTACTTATTTTTGTCTAGCCTTTGATTACCTTAAAATAATGTTCAGATAGCAATTACCCGACAATAGATAAGACAAAAAAAATGGAGTCCATATCGGACCCCATCCAAACTCATAAGTAATTTAACTAAATGCTAAACCCGATATATCTATTTGTCAAACATTAAATTGTCCCTCATATAACTTTAATATTCCTTCGCTATTCTTTGAACGTACCATAGACGTACGAACCCTTTATTTTCTGTTGCAAAAAACAGGAATACTCAACTTTCCACCACCTGACTGGATGATAAAGGCCTGCCTTGCCGAATAAATGTAGGTATATCCAGGTACTCATTGAGAGATGGAACCGTCTCAATGAAAAATTCCTGGGATACTTTCCCCCAAATTTGTTTTGTTGAACATTTTTTTGAACGAAACTTTTTGCTGCTAAAAATTCGTGTGAAAGTCTGCATCTTTTCCTCCAAATTTTTTCCAGCCATTCAACGGTAAACTCAAAAATTACTCCTGTTTTTAGATTGAGAATGGCTTGACAATTATCCTGATATTATTTAAAAATCAGTATAATACACACCGTAAGACACATGACGTCCTAGACTAAAAATTATTAAACGAGCCTGCCATGCCTGAAGTAAAAACACAAATTCTTCGCCACATATTCATTGATAAAAAAATCAGACAGGGAATGCAGTCAGGCCGACTGGCCAATTGCTCAAATATGGCCAGGGAATATGAGGTCAGCACCAAGACCATTCTTCGCGATATTGACTTCTTGAAACACCAAAAGGATGCGCCGATTGAATATGATCCCAAACGGCATGGCTACTATTACTCCGAAGAAAATTTTTCTTTACCGGCAATATCTCTGAAAGAATCAGACCTCTTTGCCATCTGCATTGCTGAAAAAACTCTGAGTCAGTATGAGAACACCCCGGTGCACCAAAAGCTTGCTAAAGTATTTAGAAAAATAGAAGGATTTTTACCTGAAAAAGTGACTGTTGAGCCAAGTTGGGTGGATGAAAGGGTATCCGTGGTTGGAGAGTTCCAGACCCAGATTAATCCCGAAGTATGGGAAACCGTTTCAACCGGCCTTAGAAAAAACCAAACTGTGATTATACTTTATCGGAAAATTGACAGTACAAAACCTGTCGTAAGAAACCTTGACCCATACCATGCTGTGCGATACCAGGGAGAGTGGTATGTTATTGGCCATTGCCACCTGCGGAACAGCTTACGCACTTTTGCCGTGTCACGCATACAGCATGCACAGCTCCTGCAAGAGTCTTTCTCAATACCAGAAGATTTTGATGCGGAAAGTTTCAGTGCCCATCGTTTTGGCTTGTTTGGTGACGGCAGAAAGCAACAGGTCCGCATTTTTTTCAACGAAAAACACGCCCCCTATGTGCGTGAACGTAAATGGCATCAGGATCAGAGTTTAAACGAACTCAATGGCGGTGGTGTTGAATTGGAATTTAATGCATCCGATATGGGAGAAGTGGCCCGCTGGATTCTATCCTGGGGAAGCGGTGTAAAAGCCCTGGCCCCTGCAGAACTCAACAAAAGGATCAAACAAGAATTAAGTAAGGCACTCACTGGTTATGAAGTCACCTGAGAATGGGTTAACTAAAAAACAAAAGATACGCTAAAGAATTGTAAGTGTTCACGAGTGCTGCAGATTCGTGTCACTGGGGACGTCCGTTATAGGTTTCTTCTATGCGGGCGGCCCCAATGGCGCGAAGATGTGGTGCTCGTGGACACTTATGAAGAAGGTTCTGCCTGAATTCCTTCCATCTTGATAAGCTCTGCAACAAAGCTGCCCACAGCCACCTTGCTGGTGATTTTCACAGGAATATGGCGCCAGTCCGCCGTCACCCAAATAGTCAGCTTAGAATCGGCACTTTTCTCAAATACACCCCGTGCATCACGTAATACAGGTTCGGTCCTATACGTCTCAAATGTCCCTGCCGGCACTTTAATTGTTTCCTTCTGCCAGACATGCACCCAGCCCACGACATTTTTTTTGCCATCGGTAATTGGGCGTTCAACCAACATATTTTCTTTTAGATCCAAAGTTCGCAGATAATAAAAAGAGGCAAGGGGATCTACGGTTCCTGGAAGCAGATCAATGGGCTCTCTGGCTTTATCATCTCGCGTGTAAGTTGCCTGCTCTTTTTCCCAGTCAAAATGAACAATGATATTCCGTTTGGTGCGTCCTTCTCTCTGACGCTGGGCAAAAAGAAGAGAGTGCTGCACTTCTTCATCCACAAATGAATCCACCCGGTTACGCACTTTGTAAATTTTGTCAATGAATGAGGTGGTTCGGGTGGACATGACCAAGTGGTGGGCTAACTCTCCTTCCACTTTTTGCCGGGGCTCAACGGTGAGTATCGTTTTACCTGCCTTTATAAAGGACCACTTCAACTGAAACGTTAGTTTTTCTCCTGGTGCAAATGGCAGAATGGTTTCACCGGCCATTACGGGCAATGAAGGAAGGAAAAGAAAAAGGGCACACATCCAGGCAAACTTCCATGATAATTGCCGGACATTTTTATGGGTACTGATTGTGTTGATCATTCTATGCCTCTTTCTTTTTGATTTCTGAGATTCGACCCACTTCATATGATCCATTGGTACCCTTGGCTGCGTTGAATAGAATAAGCATATCACCGCCACTGAGCTCTACAAAACGTCCCTGCCTTTTTCTCTTCTTGCCGCTATCGGTCTTGTATTTTATCGAAACTTCAAAGTCATCACCGTGTTTTTTGATCTGCCCCTTAAGGAAGCGAAGAACCTCATCTCTATCCATGTGGGTGTTCCTCAGTGACTAAATGTGTATTTGAGAAAAGGGAATTCAAAATGGCTTATTTTGAAATCATTGTAGTCCAGGAGTCTGAAAAAGGCCAGACTTCCGCTATTAAAAAACACTTCCCACATGTCAACGAAAAATACAAAATTGTGAATTTTCCAGCCGCACAGGACCATATTTTACAAATTTGAAATACCTGCTACGCATTTACTCACAGTTTCCCGTCTCCATTTTATATTTATTCAACTATTTTTGTATATATTTTAAGCGGTTAGACCAAAAACTCAAAAGCTTCAAAGCCTTGGCACGGGATTTGAATTGCTTTAAGATATTTGAGCAATCAGACACAAGATTACACAGGGCAGGCAAGATCCTGGCCGACTTGAAGCAAGGACACAGTAATGAACAAAAAGCTTCTTGTACTCCAACACGTGTCCTGGGAAAACCCGGGCAAGCTTTTAGTTGAAGCTGCGAAAAAACAGAACTGCTCTCTGAAGGTAGTTAAGGTGTGGAGGCAGCCCATTCCAAGTCCAACCCGTTATGACGGCCTGTTGGTCTTGGGCGGCGGCCCCAATGTTGACCAGGAGGAGCAGTTCCCTTTTTTGGTTGAGGAAAAGAGAGTTGTTCGGCACCATATCGAAGAGAAACGCCCATACCTGGGGTTCTGCCTTGGACATCAACTTCTGGCAGAGGCTCTAGGAGCAAAAATCGGGACCAATTTCCGGCCAAGTGTGGGATTTGTTTCAGGCCATCAAACCCACCATGGTCGTGAACACCCACTTTTTGAGGGAATTCCGCCCAAAACACCTCTTTTCAAGTGGCATGGTCAGGCGGTTAAAGAACCTCTCCCTCGCCATGTGAATATACTTTCAACATCGTCGGAGGTTGTGGTGGAAGCAATCTCCCTTGATAACCACCCTCATATCGTGGGCGTCCAGTGTGACAACCATGCCGCTGACCCCATCGATGTCCAATGCTGGTTGAAAAAAGATAAGAAATGGCTGGCCTCACTGAAAAATTTTGATGTCAATCCTCAGGAAATATTTGATACGGCAGAAAAAAACAGGATAATAATTGCAGAGTGCGTATTCCACTGATCTCGGCCACCTATTCCACGCGAAGCCGGCCACCCATT
>CAYUCH010000015.1:0-45612 GCA_964443295.1 uncultured Desulfobulbia bacterium
GAAGTGGATAGAGTGCATGTCAATACAAAGGCTTCGTTTGATACGGCGACCACCGGACTCACTCATGCCTCGCCAATTTTTAAAGGAGTTGTTCACCAGGGCATAGGTGGGAATGGTTGATATGGTTTTGTCCCAGTTTTGAACCTTGACAGTATGAATGGATATTTCAATGACATCGCCATCGGCACCGAATTTGGGCATTTCGAGCCAATCGCCTACTCGTACCATGTCATGGGCTGATAATTGGATGCCGGCGACAAATCCCAAGATGGTATCTTTAAAAACCAGCATAAGGACGACGGTAAAACCACCCAGGACACTTAAAATACCATAGGGAGATTTGTCTGTGAGGATGGCCACGATAAAAACACCGGCCAGGAAGAAAATGGCAATCCGGACGGCATCTAAATAGGCCCGGATGGTTTTCTCTTTTGCCCGTTCAGTTTTGCCATATATATCGTGGGCTGATCGAAGCAGAGCATTGAGCACCCACACTCCCACCAGGACAAAGAGAGTCATTGCCAACCGTCGGATAAGCTCGGCGATCATACTTTCTGGCGGGAAAAGCATATCAGCTGAAGCGTAGAGTACTACAACCGGCGGTAGTTGAAAAAATCGTTGAAAGAATTTTTGATGGTGTAAGGCATCGTCCCAGTGATTTTCACTTTTTTGGACAGCACGCTCAAGCAGAGGGGCAAAGAAATGTCGACCGATCCAACCCACCAACCATGCGAGGATTAAGACCAGAAAAATTCCCGCCGCCAAGGTAGCCCAATGGGCGGCATATGGGGACAGTCCTTGAGTACTCAGCCATTCCTGCAAAGCATTCTGCATATGTGCCTCTCAATGTCTGATGGCTTCATAAAAACTCAAAAAGTTTCAAATGCCACCTGGTAATTTCAACTAGCAGCAAAGCGGCGTCATACGGCATGACACACGCCCTTCTTGAGAATTTTTACCGAAACTGTCTGGCATAAAGACCCAAAAACCGGAGGGGTATATATACGAGACCGACAAAGTAAAATCATATTTTATAATTTCTCATTATCCTTTTCAGGTGGACGAAGGTCAAGGGGTGTTTTTTGTAAAGGAGGAGTATTGCTTTTACTCTTCTGACATCCACAGCCATCTTTTCCTTTAGCCTGTCTTGAAAAATGCCGTATCAAAGTATAAAGGGCGGCAACCACAATAAGAGCAATAAGGATATTTTCCATCATGGAGTATTAACCTGCCAGTCCAAGGGCCATTCCCACTTGATAGACAATGGTGGCCATGGAAAATGCAAAGACGGTATTAAAGGCCATGGAAAATGCCCCCCATTTCCATGATCCTGCTTCCC
The DNA here is from genome assembly GCA_964443295.1 of uncultured Desulfobulbia bacterium. GTDB lineage: Bacteria > Desulfobacterota > Desulfobulbia > Desulfobulbales > CG2-30-60-27 > CAYUCH01. The sequence goes on from CAYUCH010000015.1 coordinate 1,340, forward strand.
GGACAATACAGACCACTGTGACGAAACAGGGGGCATAAAACATGATGAAAACGATGAGTGCAAGAGCCACAACGGGATTCCACTGGGGCTCATTTGCCAGGGTCTGGGCCAGGGATTCATCGGCCTCAGGATCCACTTCTCCCAATGAATAGGCTGTTCCCAATGTGGAAATTACCACCTCTTTTGCGGCAAAACCACCAACCAGGGCTATATTCGTTCGCCAATCAAAACCTGCCAACCAACTAATTGACTCCAAGCCGATACCAATTCGACCGGCAAGAGAGTTTCTGAGAGCGGTTTCATTCTTGTCCGCCTCTATTTTGTATAACTGACTTTGAAGTTTTTCCACCTCTGCTGAATTTTGGCCATTTTCATTATTCAAGGCTTGTACAACAGAAGCCGGGTATCCTTGAAGAATGGTTTGGCGCTGTAGTTCAAACTGTTTTGTTGTATCTTCAGAAAGCCCAGGAAAAGTCATCATCGCCCAAAGAACGATTGAAATGGCGAGAATTACTGTGCCGGCCTTTTTTATGTATTGCCAGGTTCTTTCCCAGGTGTGAATGGCAAGTCCGGTGAAGGTCGGTAGGCGATATGGGGGTAATTCCATGACAAATGGAGTGGCGGCTCCTTTTAATATTGTTGACCGTAAAAATTTTGCAACCACGAGAGCGACAAGCCAGGCAAGTAAGGTGAGCATAAAAAGAATCTGGGCCTGATTGTCAGAAAAGAAAACACCGGTGAGCAGAGCCAGCACTGGGAGTTTAGCGCCACAATTCATGAAAGGTACTGTAAGAAGAGTGGCCATCCTTTCTTTTGGGGAACGAAGGGTGCGGGTGGCCATGACACCTGGTACCGCACATCCGCCGGCAATACCGCCTGAAACAATGTATGCCATGACCGAACTGCCGTGCAGCCCAAAAATCCGGAAGATTCTGTCCATCATAAAGGCCACCCGGGCCAAGTAGCCGGAATCCTCAAGAACCGATATACCTAAAAACATAAAAAGAATTAAGGGGACAAAGCCCAGTACACCACCAACACCATCAATGATGCCCGAGATTAATAAAGACTTCAGGTTACCGTCCGGTAAGGTGCGGTCAACACCATCAGCCAACCAACCAAAAAAAGTTTCCAGCCAACCCACAGGTATTTCACTATATGTAAAAGTGAATTGATAGAGTCCAAAGAGAACGATTGCCATTATTAATGGGCCGAAGAAACGGTTTGTGACAATCTTGTCCACTTTGTCTGAGGCATACATTCGGTTTCGGTCAAAGGTCTGCCGCACAACACCTTGACGCAGGATTGACCTGATGAAACCATACCGGTGGTCGGCAATAAGGGCTTCGGGATAAGTGTCCATTGTTTTTAAGAGATGTTCGGACACCACTTGTACTTGGCTCTTCATGTCGTTGGAAAGGTCGGGATTAACCTCTTTACCTTTTGCAACTATTTGTTCATCCCCCTCAATATATTTGAGAGCGGTCCAGCGAGCGGGATATATGGAGGTGAGAAGATTAGCTTCTGAAATGAGCTCTTCCAGCTCCATGATTAGATTATCAAGGTCTTCACCATAGGAAATTTGTACGGGTTTCCAGTCATGGTTGGAGTCGGCGATTTCCACAGCTTTTTTCATCAAAAGGTCGGTACCTTTACCAGATCGGGCAATAATGGGGGCCACCGGAATGCCAAGTAGATTTTCCAGCTTCTCTGCGTCAATGGCAATGCCACGGTCTCGGGCCACATCAATCATGTTCAAGGCAATGACCGTGGGAATTCCCAATTCAAAAAATTGGCAAGAAAGGTAGAGGTTGCGCTCTAAATTTGATGCATCAGTGATATTGACCACTACCTGTGGCTTCTCAGTGACCAGGAAGTCACGGGCTACTACTTCTTCTACAGAATAGGCCGTAAGTGAATAGGTGCCTGGCAGATCGACAATATTTATGCGTTGTCCGTCTAGTTCAAAAGTGCCTTCCTTTTTTTCCACCGTCACACCTGGGTAATTCCCCACATGCTGGCGAGCTCCAGTGAGGTGGTTAAAAAGAGTGGTTTTACCTGCATTTGGATTTCCAGCCAAGGCAACCTGAATAGTGGTATTTGTGTTCCTCTTACTCATGATTGCTCGGCTCCGTCGTCTACCACTTCAATTTCTATATAATCAGCTTCATTATTGCGTAATGTCAAAGTGCCACCCATAACCCTTAAAGCAACAGGGTCATAAAGCGGGGCTCTTCCCTGGATGGTTATTTCCGCACCGGGAACCAGGCCCATTTCACGTATACGTCGTCCCATTTCTCCCCCCACTTTTATAGCGGTTATGGTGCCGGTCTGGTTGCGTTTCATCTTTCGTAATGGGGCTCGTGCCATGTGTTTACCTTTATAAATAGAGATATGTATTTTGGCCTTTATGGGGCAACTGTGTATTTCTATGTGGAGGGGAATATAAGAGTATATAATTATGCTGTCAATAGTTTTTTAGGGGTATAAAAATAAATTAGGGTAGCCTAATTTATTTCCTTGAATATTTGAAGTTCTTCTGGAAGGAATCGTAGAATCGATTTCTTCCAGAAGAACTGTTAGTTTCTGCTGTGTTATTTGGTGTTGCGGAACATTCGTAATGAATTGGGATGGTGCATTTCTTCTTCCATATCCTGGCGGTGACAAACCTGGCATTGTTTATTCGCTGCCACAGGATAGGGTGTGCCTTGGTGTTGAATGGGAACGAGGTTATCCCGGTTTTCTCCATAGGCATTTTCCGTAGGATAGATGGCATGTGGGGCTCCATGGCAGGCAGCGCATGGAATGCCAATTTCATCTGTACGATGGGCAAAGAGGGACTCTCTATTCTCAGTCCATTGATTAAATGTTGTATCTTCGTCAGGCGGAGAGAAATCTAAATGGCAGTTCAAACAGTCCGGTTCTTGTTCCCACGGGATTCGTGGAGAGATATCAACAAACGAACTCTCATCGTCTACAAAACGATGCAACAGAAGCGTTGCTTTCTCTTTGCCATTTAAAATTTCAGCCTGCAGTAGACTTGCAGCATGGTTGCTCATAGTGCCGTGGCAGTTTGTACAGTCAAGTTCAAGGTAATTATGAATTCCCCGGAAAAACCGAGTAGCGCCATCTGGTGATGAAGCATGGCAGGTGTTACATGCTTTAGCTCCCGTGTCGGCGAACATTGGAGCATGAAATCCATGCATGGCGGCTGAGAGGTTGAGTTGGTCTGCATCCTGAGCATGACAATTCTGACAAAGGACCGGGGTGCCATTTTGGGCCTGGCCAGTTAAGTCCGTATGACTTAATTTGTCATGGGCCGCAAGGATGCCAGAGGCGGTTTCAGCGGAAATGCCTGCCATTGATTCATTCCTCCAAGGACCGCCATGACAATTCCGGCAGCCCATTTCAGTGGAAACAGGCAAAGTGGTTTTGGCCCGCGCCAGCAATTTGCCATCCGAAGAAAGGGCGGTAACCGTTACCATGGGATAAGGCTGATAGAAACCACGATCCGTGTATGGAACCACAGGTATATCTTGAGCGGAGAAAAAGGGACCATTGTCACTCTTTTGTAAGAATCCCATATGGCGCTGGCCTGTAGGGCCGGTGTCCTCTGGTAAAATTTGTCCTACTAATGATTGAGAATGTTTCCAGAAATCTACTTGCTCCGACGGTTTACCGTGGATTGGGTCAACAAGAAAGCTCAAGCTGATATCTTCATCAATCAGTTCCGGTGCCTCGCCTCTTTTAATGAGTATGGCATAGAGGTTACTGCCTGGGGGGCGGAAGGACCATTGAGCACTGGCATCGGTGATAGTATGGATTCCCTGATCAGTCCATGTCAGGAGAACATAATCGCTGGCATTCATGTTAAAAGAAGGAATGGATGGTGCTGCTGGAACAAGCAACTCAGGAGCTGTTTCCGGCGGACGCTGTTGTAATTCAATGATATATGCGGTGAGTGCTTTGCGTTCCAAAAGAGATCCCATGAAAGGTGGCATATAACTATCAAGTTTGCCAAGGGCTGCTATGCGGGCTTCCAGACCAATGGGAGTGAATTTTTTTGTCCGGTCAATGATGTCATTTAATGGTCCGCCTATAGAATGGCAGGCCAGACAAAGGGTGGTAAAGATTTCCTTGCCGGCGGCTTGTTGGTTGTCACTGGTAATTTCTCTGTGTTTTATCCAACGTGCTTTAGAAAGTATCCCTGCTTGGCTGATTTTTTCAGCTTCTTCTACTGGAACAGCATTGGAGTACATGAGATCGTAAATAATGAAAGGCCGGCGACTACTTTCTCGGATAAATTCAAAAGAACCCATATGTGAAATACCAATGATTAACAGAAGGACTGCCATGGGCTTTTTGATTTTTACCGGTAGTCGAATAGCCATAATGAGACCACCGGTGAAAATAATAGGAGTGAGCCAGGCAAAGGCCTTGAGAAAGGGCAATACTTCTGGCATTCGATTAAAAATAAGATCCTGGGTAGGCCCAGGAAGAGCATGTATGTACCAATAAGCTGAGGCCAAGAAAAAGTAAAAGGGAGCTAGTAACCACAGAGCGCAATAGCGAACCATGTTTTCTCGAAAGGAAATATCTTTCAATGACACAGCAGAAAGAAAGCCAAAAAGACCTGCCAGCATCAGGGCAAGAAAAGTCCGGAAGAAAAGAGATGGCCAGAATGCCGGATTAAAAAATCCATCCCATATATTCTTCGTCTCCAGCCACTCCCCCGGCGTCAGCATGAAAGTCAGAATACCATTAATCACAAAAAGTGAGAGCCAGGCAAAAGCAAAGTACAGCCAGCCAATTTTGAGGTGTTGTTTCCGGTCCATTTTTTGAAAAGTGTAATAATAAACAAAGAGCGCGATGATCTCTGCCAGAAAAAAGACCCACTCAACAGCCCAGAAAAACACAAAGTTGTGGATAAGAATGGATACCGCAGCAGGATTTAAGAGTGAAATGGTGAACCAAATACCAACCCCGGTAATGGTGCCTAAAACCATGGTGAGAAGTAGGAAAAATTTAGTGTGGCGACGGGTGAAATCTAGGATGTCCTGGGAATTTTCTCGGTAAGCCTTCATCTCGGTCATGACCAGAAAGAGACCACCACCTATGGCAAAATGAGAAATGTAAACATGGAGGATTGCCATCATTGCGATGAGGAGGCCACCACCAGCAAAATTGAGTTGCCATACTGGATAGTTCATTTGGCCACCTCCTTATGCGCCTGGACTGCCAACCGGATCATGTAGGCAATAAAGGCAACGCCAATGAGCAGGCTTATGATAAATACAATCAGTGGTGAATATTGAGGTGTGACCTGAAGGTCAGATGGAGAGAAATATGGAGACAGAAAGGCCCGCCGTACAAGGTCGCGCATCATGATCATCAGGAATACGGTGCATCCTGTGGTTGTAATAGTTAGCCAATAGCGGCGTAGCAGACTACTGGCAATTGCTAAAAGGGCAGTAGTCGCTGCAGCCAGTAGGAGAGCAGTATGGAAAATACTTTCACCAAGAAATAAATGTCTTATGTCAATTGGAAGTGAAAAAAGGAACCAGATACCAATGAAGACTTGGACAATGGTTGCTGAAGAAAACCAATTAAATCCAAGTCTGATATTTTTCTTTTCCGTGCCGGCTAGATTAAATTTCCCCAGGGTTGCGATAAAGAGTCCTCCAACTGCCAGGGAAGCATTAACAAAATGCAGCCACCTTGGGAGTAATGTCGGCTCCTGCAGGTTGAGAATCCAGCCAGTTGGTGCTTCGAAGTAGGCCTGCCAGTTTTCCGGTCGGAGCATAAGAGTCATGTTGTTTGAAAAAAGAAATGAAATAGCCAGGAGGAGGAATATAGCCAATCCCATAACTTTTGTTCGCTTTTCGTTTAAGGTCGTAAAATTCAGGGCATGAAAATATGTTCCTGCATATGCCAGAATTAATGCTGGAATCACACTGAGCCACCAACCAGCCATCAGTACGGAGCTTGAGTATATGAATTGCCCATAAAGTACCTGCAGGAAAAGGAATGGGGCTACACCAAAGTTCACAGCAAATGCAATGACACTGGGAAGTTTAGATCCAAGCTCGTGGCACACCGGATGTGGTTCGGCTGGAGTAATCATTTCATTAATAAAAATAATCAGGGCTGATCCCAGCATCATATTCATAAAGAGAAGATGAATGAAAAAAGTGAGAAGGAGAAAAAAGTGGAACCAGCCCCAGGCTACAGGGATGGCGTCGGGGACAGGGATAAGGTTGGCAATATCCATAGCTTATTCCTTGTGTGTGTGAATTTGTTGTGTCTTCTCTATGCGTCGGGTTGATTGATTTGCTCGTAGTCCAACATAATTCAAAATTTACGATAACAAACTAGACGCATCGACAATCCACAATGGTTCTTTTTTGAGGGTTATTTTTCCCCATTGTTCCATGCCCTAAGAAAGGAGTCAATTTTTTTCGTTCCTGGTAAGGCCTAGCTTAATTATGAAAATATGAGTTCTTTATTTGTTTTTTTTTAAAAAAGAGTATTTAGGAGTAAATGAGAGAATGAGAGAGAAAAAATGAAGCTTAATAAAAAAGTGAAATATGCACTTTTTACAGCAGAAGTGAACAACCCTACAGAATTAGGTTACTTTTTTGTCTGATTGGTAAAGTCTTTTGATTTTAACACGTTAAGATTGCAAGGTGTTGTTTTGTCCTGGAAAAAGAAGGGTTTCAAGATGATATGAGTACATAAATGCTCAAATGGAAAATTTGCTAAAACCGCCTTTGACAGTGTTCAGCCATATTGCTAGATTCCGTTCAAACAAATCACTTAACTCCTATCTGAGCTTATATTTGGAAAATAATTAAGGATGTGGCAAGAAACGAAAAAGCTTCTCAGTGCCAAAATGTCCGAGAGCACCTTCTCTCTATGGATTGAACCGATCCAATGTATGCGTGAGAATGACCAGGTCCTTGAGTTGGCCGGTCCGGATCGTTTTTTCTGTAACTGGGTAAGAGAAAATTATCTTGTGGCTATACAACAAATACTTGCAGACCTCGGTCGTCAAGATATTGCCATATCTTTTCATGTACAGAGTGCTCAGCCAGCACCATTTAAGATTCCTGTAAAAAATAATCGTGAGCAACTTCAGTTACCTTCTATGCCAAAGGGGCGTTCATTTGTTCGTACGCTTCATCCCAGGTATACCTTTGATGAATTCATGGTTGGAGAGTCTAACTTTCTTCCACATTCTGCCTGCGAGGCCATTGCTGGAGGAGATTACTCCCTGGGACATTGTTTGTATGTTGAAGCGGGAACCGGGCTTGGTAAAAGTCATTTGACCCATGCTGTAGCCCACCATATAATGGGCACTTCACCCGAAGTTCGTCTCCATTATCTCACTGCTCAACAATTAACCGCAGAAATGGTCCAGGGGATCCGCAATAAGACCATGGATCAATTTAAAGAAAAGTATCATAACGGATGTGATGTCCTGCTGTTGGAGGATGTCCATGTGTTTTCCGGAAAAGCAAGAACCCAGGAAGAATTGGGCATGGCTCTGGATATACTGATGGACCGCGGTAAACGTATTATTTTTACCGGTTCAAAACGACCACGCGATATTTCTGATATTGACGATTCATTTAGATCTCGGCTGTCTTACGGATTGATCACCACCATCAATCCGCCTGACCTGCGAACCCGACAATTGATCATTAAGCGTAAGGCTGAAAACACAGGCTTAAGTTTAACCTCAGATGTTGTGGATTATTTAGCCGAGAGTATTCGGGGGGACATTCGGCAGGTGGAAAGTGCCATTGTCGGCCTAAAGGCCAAATCCTGCATGTTGAGAAAACAGCCGGATTTGGCCATGGCCGGAGAAGTCGTAGCAGGTATTGTAGGGCGTATTCAGGAACTCTCTGCTGTTGTTATCCGTGATTTTGTGGCAAGGGAGTTTCGAGTCAAGAGGGCTGAAATGTGCTCTCGCTCACGTAAGAAGACTGTTGCCTTTCCTCGCCAGGTTGGTATGTATTTGGCCCGTAAGATGACAGATCAAGGTTTGGCAGATATTGGTGCCGCTTTTAGTCGAGATCATTCTACTGTTGTCCATTCTGTTCGTACTGTTACAGAGACTATGGCTCGAAATGCCAGCGTGAGAGGGCAGGTAGCCCATTTGACTGCTAAATTGGAAAAACAATATTTTTAGTTCGATGACAAAAACTGAAGAGAGACTATTTTTTGACACATGTAGAATTCTTACTTACCTCTTTTTGTAAAATAGGTAGAATTTGGGGATTAAAAAATGAGGCGAATTTGTTGTGTCTGTTTAAAAATTAAAAATAAAAGTGGCTGGGAAAAAGCAGGCGTACCTCAGGGAATCAGGTTGTCTCACGGTTATTGTCCCAAGTGTTATCGAGAGGTGGTTGATAATTTGCCGATTGATTCCTTTGTTGAGCGTTATAGAAAGAAAAGAGAAAATTAATCCACTAGAAGTAAACGGTTTTAACCTCAGTGCCTTTTTTGTCGGTCCGGCCATTCTGCAGAATGGCCTGAGCTGTTTTCTTGGCAGCCTTTATCATTTCATTCATCCCTATACCATCCCAGCCAAATCCACATATCTCTAAAGAGTGAAATTTTTCTCTTATCCTGTCACGCCAGGCAAGGAGGGCTGGATGGTCCATTTCAAGTTGTGGAATTCCTTGGGACGGGCGCAGAACCTTTGTAAAATGGGGAGGTATCGGAAATTTCATAAGGCTGGAAACGTCTTCCACTGAATGGCGAGTTATTTCTTCATCGCTTAAGTCTAAGCGTTCAGGATGGCGTCGTCCACCTACCAAGGCCTCCAGGAGAACTTTGCCCCCTGGTACACGATCGGGAAACATAGCTGATGAGAACATGACTCCGAGGCAGAATCGATCTTCTACTTCGGGGGCGAGATAGCCGAAACCTTTTGGGATATGTGCCTCTTCACCAAAAACCATGACTACATTTGCAATGCGGGCCACCGGTATTTTTTTTACAGGCGGGGTAAGGTGTGGTGCAAGCAGGTTTAGGGAGTCATTTACTGGAAGCGCCAGGACAAGTTGTCTGCTTTTGTAGGAATTTTGGCTGGTGGTTACGTGCCATTGATCAGCCTGCCACTTGAGGCCACATACTTCTTGTTGATAGTGAATTGTAGTATTTTGGGTAAGTGTGTCAATTAATTGCTCCATACCGTTTGGGAAGTTTTGCATGGCTGGTAAACCTGGCTTTTTCCCGACAGAATTTTTCTTTTTGTGACGCATGGCTTGGAATACGGAACCATGTTTTTTTTCAAGATCCCGTAAACCAGGCATGACGGAATCGATGGAAAGTTGTTGGAAGTCTCCTGCAAACGTACCAGTCACTGCCGCATCCACTAATGGCAGGATTGCTTTACCAAATCGTCGACTCGCCCATTTGGCAATAGTCTGGTCATCGGTAATGGGCTTGATAAATAGGTCACCAAGAAGACGCATTTTGGCGAATGGTGAGAGGAGTGGTGAGGCGAGGAATTTGCCGGGGTGCTGTGGGAGTTCGTTCAACCTTCCATTTTTACATAGAAAACGGGAAAAGTCGCCCAGAGGGGCTAATTGAACAGATGTTGAGAGGCCTGTATCATTTAATAGTTCGAGACTTTCTTGGCAGTTATTTAAAAACCCATGTGGTCCCCATTCTGCCTGTATGTCATTCTCGTGAAAAGATTGAACAGCGCCTCCTGATCGATTATTTTTTTCAAGCAGGACAATATCAAGGTCTGGCTGCAATTTTTTTAGAAAATGACAGGTACTTAAGCCGCTCAGGCCACTTCCGATAATTATGATATCGTGTTGGTTGTCCATGTGAAATATTTACCTGGTGTGCTTGAAAGCATTGCCTTTAGACGCTCGTTTCACCAATTCAATAAGTGATAGGAGCAAAAGTTTGATTAGTCATATAATCAAAATGATAATTTTACTCTAAAAAATGAGTGGTAGGTATTAAAAATATGGCTTGATCAAGCGGATTTTGCTAAAAAAGGCTGGCTATCATGGTAAGATTGCATTGTCATAGATTGAACAATTAAGACAGCATCACGGGCTGAAGAATGGCAGGGAAGAAAAATACAGATACCAATACCGGCAGGGCAAAGAGAGTTCTTCTTGTCTTTTTTTCCTTTAGCGGCCAAGCCAGTGGCTTGAGTCATCATTTGGCTGATGGACTGGAAAATGAAGGGATCCAGGTAGTGCAGGAAAGAATCAAACCGGTGAAATCCATGCATTTTCCATTTGGATCTGTATTGCAAACTTTGAAGATGATGTTTTTAACCTGTTTTCGTTATCGGGTCCCAATTCTCCCCCTTAGCGAGCAGTGTTATGAATCTTACGACCTTATAATCCTTGCCGGTCCTACCTGGTCCTACAATCCCAGTGGGCCAATTTTAGCGTTATTGGATCGAGATGGCAAAAAGCTTTTTGATGGCAAAACAGTCTTGCCTCTTATTTCCTGCCGGCGGTATTGGCGGACCCATTACTGGCATTTGCGCCGTAGACTCATTTCTTGTGGAGCCCATGTAATCAATCGGGTCGTATTCTCCCATCCAACCAAGGAACCCTGGGTAAGCCTGGGGGTGTTTTTTAAATTGGCTGGGAAAAATCCTGAACGGTCTAAGTATTTAGGAAAATATTATCGAAAGTATGGGCATACAAAGAATCAATTCCATGAAGTGGAAAAGGTTGGCGGCCAAATTGGCAAGGCATTAATGGTGGGAAATTCACTCGAGGATCTCTCGTTACCTCCTTTTTGATTATTCTCCTTTTGCAGAATTTATTTCATTTTCAATAGCACCATGGGTGTAAATATCCAGGCTGACTTGCATGGTGGTACCCAGTCCTTTTTTACTTTCTAAGATTTTGATATCACCATTGTATGAGCGGGCAATTTTGCGGCTGTAACTCAGACCTAATCCAGTTCCTTCTCGGCCTTTACTGGTGAATTCCGCTTCAAAGATATAATCCCACTTGTCAGCTTCAACACCGATTCCCGTATCTTTAATATCGATGAGGATAACAGCTTCATCTTTTTGGCGTAAAGTAATGATAATATTTTTTTCTGCCGCATTTACTTTATCAATGGCATCCATACTGTTGCGGAGAAGATTGGAAATGATTGCATAAAGCTCCATGTGGTCGGCCACCATGTCCGGAACCGGAGAAAGGTCATATTGTAGCTCAATTCCTCTTTTTATGAGAGATTCGCTGACATCAGCGATAATGTCGTTGATCAGATCTCCCAGATTGATTCTTTCAAGATGTTGCTGAGTGCGTGCCATTTGTCTGAGGCTGTCAATAATTTTGATTATACGTAGGGTCTGCTTTTCAAGGAAGGTGAAGTCTTGCAGCCGATCTTGCTGGTATTCCTCCAATGCGCTGCTAATTTTTTCCAGATAAACCACGTCAGGATCATTCTCTTGAAGTTTGTCTTTGACCTTGCTGATTGTGTTACGCAATTTTTCAAGGACTTTCAAAGATTGATAGGCCATGTCTATGTTGGTCTCTATACGCAGCGAGGTTGTTGAAATGGGATTTAAAACTTCATGGGCAATAATGCCGGACATTTGGCCAAGAACGGCAAATTTTTCTGTTTTGAGTAATTCTTCCCGGGTGCCGACCAGATCCTGTAAAGTTCTTTGCTGCTCTCTGTTGGCTTTTTCTTGAGAAGCAAAGGCCATGATGTTCAATTTTGTAGAAATTATTGCAATGATAATGGTCAGACCAATTCCCAAAAATGCGAAAAGACGAATAAGAAAGGAACTCCTTGATTCTGTTTGTGCCATATTGTCTAAAGCGTGTTTGAGATCGGTATTTTTAATGGTATTTTCAAAATCCCGGGCGGATTGGAGAGCATGTATGTAGTTTTCGTCTAATGTTGCCAGTTTTGTTGAATATTCTTTCTTTGCTTGCATGTATTTTAAATAGGAGAGTTCCCGAAGACCACTAAAGTAGCGCCCTAAAGTGGATAACGTGGTTTCGGCCTGCAGAAGAACCTGTTCAGCTTTGGCAATTTCATTTTGGCTTATGAAGTTGCTTATTTTGCCAGCGAATGCATGTAATTTTCTATGTAATGGATCGATTTCACGAAAAACTTCCATGATATCTTCATCCTGGGTAGGAGTGCTTGTGTACCATTTATGGAAGGCGCATTGCTTATAATCGTATGTCAGTACTTTAACCTTTCTCTCCTGGACTGAAGTCCGCATGGCTCGTACATACCAGATATGTGCCAACTCCCGTTGACTGATTACGTCAAAAATTGGTCGATTTTCGCCTTTATATTTTGTTGTGAGGTCGAGAATTTTCTTTTTGATCGGGAAAAATTCATCCATGGTGATAAAAAAATCTTCACCGGCATTCTGAAAATTTATGGCCTGGCTTCGGCTCTCCTGGGATTGTTCTGAGTTTTGCAGGGAAGTGATGATCCCATGAAAGCGAGTATGATAATCCTTGATTTCAGCTTGAAAGGATTTGATGTCTGTGGAGGCGGTTTCTAATTTTTTGGCCAACTGCCCGGCCATGGCCATATTGTTTACTCCTTTCTTGGCCAGACGAACCAAGTGGCTATTTTGCAGTACTATATCTAATGCGTTGTGACTCATTTTTTGAGAATAGGTGGCGATAATCCACAGGAGAACAATGAGCCCGGCCACCAGGCCAAAAGAAATTAAAAGTCTTAGATGGGGAACCGAATGTTTCATGGGCAATAAAGCCTAAGAAAATAAGGCCTTGATTTGGTCTTCTTCCGCAAGGAGTTCCTCCAGGGAGGCATCATTATCTTCCAGCCATTGTCGGGAGACTTTGAGGCCAAATTCTTCACACAGACCGAGATAGGGTAATGCCAGGAATGATTCCATCAGGCTCTTTTTCTCTTGGGCATCATCGGCTGACTGGAGGTGGCTTAGATGGTCAGCCAAACAGATGATCATGGGAAAAGTTTTGTCACCATCTGCCTTATGAGGTCCATGATGAAATCCGGCTGACTGCGTTAAGTTAAGAGGAAACATCCATTTTTTAAGAAGTTGCATACCCAGCTCATCATGACGGATATCAACCAGTTGGAGTTCCTTTGTGAAGATTTCATCATTCCCTGGCTTGTTTATTTCCATTTGTAGTAGTGCATCAATGCTGAGCTCTTTAATGAAGACGAGTTTACCAACGTCGTGTATAAGTCCGGCTACGAAATAATCGTGGCTGGGTAAATGAAACTGTTCAGCGAGCATTTTAGACGCTAAGGCACAGAAAAAAGAATGCCGCCAAAGAAAGGAAAAATCAAAATCAGTCTGGTTTTTTACCTCTCTAAAGGTCTGAAACATAGCCCGTGCCAGGACCAGATTGCGGATTTCATTCATGCCAAGCACTGAAATGGCATGCTGTAAAGAAGTAACGGTACGACTCAATCCAAAAAAAGGAGAGTTGGCCATCTTGAGTACAGAAGTGGTCAACGAGAGATCAGTGGAGATGATTTTTTGAAGATCACCAATGCTGCTTTCCTTGTCGGCGGTAATCTGCATTATTTCCGCCACTACAGTGGGCAGGGGGGGGGAAGTCATCGATCTTTCTGATGAGCTTATTGGCGCTAATGATCTTTCCCATGCTCAACTGGGCTCCTCGGCTTCTGGACAGGAGTCCGTTTTCAACAGGCCTTGGCTGTCGATGGCATTAAGTAAAAGTTTGACTACCATTGGGTCGAATTGTCGACCAGCCTGACTTTCCAATTCATAGCGAACCTTATCTGGTGGTAGTGCAGCTCGGCTTATGTTGGGTGTTGTCATGGCAACAAAAGCATCTATTACTGAGAAAATCCTTGCTCCCATAGGGATCTCATTGCCAGCTAACTTCTGGGGATATCCTGAGCCATCGTAGTTTTCATGGTGACAGAGTAGAATTTCCCTTTCGTTGGAGAAAAAATCAAAAAGATGCGTAAGTTCCTCCAGCATAAATGGTTGGTTTTCGATATCTGAACGTTCTTGTGCATCAAGTGGGCCGCATTTTTTGACAGAGATATCGCCAATGAAGAGACGAAACATGTCATGCAATCTGCTTGTCCTTTTAAAGGTTTGGATGATTGACTTGGGCAGGCCCATCTGCTCCCCCAGAGAATCAATGATTTTGGTAGAATAGATGTTTCTTTTTGATAACAGGGGGTGAGGTGTGGTCAAATCTTGCACAAAGGTTTCAAATGACAGCATGACAGCTTTCCTGCTTTTTTCCAGGGCGGATTTGAAACACTCTCTAAAATGTTCAAGATCGTCCACCGATTTGTCTCCACGGGTAACTATTTCTCTCCCTGCTTTGGCAATGCGGCTGTACATGATCATCTGGTTTCGTCCCTGTGCTTTAGCCTGATAGAGCGCTAAGTCGGCAAACTTGATCATGTCGTTTTCTGATTGGGGATTTTGTGACTTTATGGAGACTCCGCCAATGCTGATAGTGATTCGTTTTGAATGACTACTGTCTTCATAAAGATGGTTGGCGGCTTTTTCTCTGATTTTTTGGCCCAAAACTCGGCCACCATTCATATCTGTATTGGGCAGTAATACGGTAAACTCTTCGCCGCCATATCGAGCGACTATATCCGTATCGCGCATTTCATTTCTAAGTAATTCTGCAAATTCTTTGAGAACAAAGTCCCCAAAGGCATGGCCAAAAGTGTCGTTTACGTCTTTAAAATAATCAAGATCAATTATGAGCAGACAAAGATCATTGTCATGCCTTTTGGCCAGGGCAAATCGCTTTTCTAATATTTCCTGGAAATGTCGGTGATTAAATAAACCGGTAAGTCCATCACGAGTGGCCATATTTGCCAACTGAACATTTTGTTGGCCGATAATCTTATTAGCATCCTGCAACTCCTTCATAGATTTTTGAGTTGCAAGGTTGGCCTCATTTGCCTCCTGGAATGCTACCTCCAGCCTTTTTACTGTGCTGGCTAGGTTTTCTTGGTTTTCTTTGATTATTTGCAGATGTTTTTCTTCATTACGTTTTCGGTTCCATGAATGCACCACATTCAGGGCAGTTTGTTCAATTCCTGCTTGGGAAAAAGGCTTTCTAAAAAAGAGAAGTTCATCTTGTTTCTCCTTGGGGAAAAGCTCGCGCATCTGAATTATACTATGATCTGTTTGTGCTGAAACAATGACGCATATTAAATTAGGATCCAACTGTCGCATTTTGGCCATGGTTTCGTAGCCGTCAATGCCACCGGGCATTCGCATATCTATAAAAGCTGCAGCCATATGGTAGCCATTAAGTAATTCGGCTTCGATGATGGTAAGGGCTTCTTCGCCGGATGAGGCTAAGTATAGGTCGTAGCTATGAGATGTCTCATTGCCCGCTTGTTCTTCAGGGGTAAGAATTTCAGAAAAGACATCATCATCGGCCATGGCCAGAATGCGGCGGTAGGCGGAGAGAATAGCCTTCTCGTCATCAACACAAATTATTCTCTTATTGAGAATGAGGCTCATGGATAATAAACGGTTGTTATTTAAGGTTTTTTATGGATCTAAATGTAAAATTATGCTGCCTATAAATATAAGTTTAGCATATCGTACCTCGCCAACAAAAATATTTTATTGGCCCTATTGAAATTTTGAGAGGATTGTTTTCTTGAACTTATTTCATGTGGTTTTATTGCCTGACTTCCTGTTTGAAAGCAAGAAATTGGTGGTAAAGGATGTTTATGGGCATGATCCGGAAGTATTTTTATTGATTGGTTTATACATAATTCTTGCCTGGTCGCAGGTTTTTCCATACAGTTAATGAAGGGAAAAGTCGTTTTCAATTTTTTTCAACAATGAAGATTGCGGAGAGTTTAGATTATTGTGCACTAGAGGAACCGTATTTGAGTACGCCTTTTTCTTTGGAGGACATGCATGGTAAAACGGGCAGGAATGTCGAGACGAGAGATTTTTTTGAAATGCTTATGGGGTGCAATCGGCTGGCTGCTGGTTGCATTTTGTTTTGGTTCAAATGCATGGGCTGAAGAAGAAAGTTTTTTAATTTCCGGGTGTAAAGCAGCCACTGTAGCCATTCAGAGTCTTGCTCCCCGTCTTCAGGAAAATGTACATTTTTCTCCTCGTATTATTCCTGCAGGCAATATTAGCGGTTTAAAAGAATTACTTGCCGGCAAGACAGATCTTGCCATTATTTCAAAAAATCCTCAACAATTGGCCAGTACCTTTCCTTTTGTGGCAGAAAACCTTTCACGGTTCCATGTTGTTCCTTATGCCCGGGATAGTTATGTGGTCATCCTAAACCTGGAAAATCCTGTCTCGAATATCAGTAGAAAAGAATTACAAAAAGTTTTTACGGGTGAAGTTGCTAACTGGCAGGAGTTGGGAGGCCAGGATAAAAAAATCTGGCCTCTGCGCATTGATCCCAGCATGGGGAGTGGTCTGGCAGAACTTTTCAGAATGGATGTTCTGGGAAGTAAAAATAGTTTTAGCACACAATCAAGACTTATGAGGTCGCCTCGCATCGCCGCTGATTATGTTCGTAAATTCTCCAATGCCATCGCCTATAGCAGTTTTTCTGATTTACCAGAAGGGATAAAGGTTATTTCGATAAACGGTGTTATGCCTACGAGAGAGACTATTCTCAATGGAAAGTATCCAGCAGTGCTAACCCAGTATTTTGTCACCATGGGGCCACCCCAAGGTAAAGCAAAGGTTTTTATTGATTATGTTACCAGCCCGGAAGGGCAGGCATTGATCAGTGATTATTCAATTCCCGTCCAGTAAGAATTCCCATTGATGATAATTCATACGCTGTTCGTAATGTGGGTTGTTCACTCCGTTTTTTTGTCTGATGAAGTGTTCGTTGCTTCAATGACCTGGAAATTCATATCAACTTTAAGGGTATGGATTTCACAATAATATTTTGATTTGTGAAACAGGTAGACATTAAGCAGGTATTGGTCGTTACTGCTTGAAGCCAGCAACTTCAGCTTTACCTTCCTGTATGGACTTTCAGGTGAGTGCAAGGTGAAAAATCCTGTCACTGTTTCAGCGAGTTTTTTACTTACCCCAGTGGCTATTTTATTTTCAGGATCAGGGAAAAATGAAATTGGCACTTCTGCCATGCATGGCATTGCAAAGAGCAACAGAAAAGCGGCTGTAAGACCTATCTGGGTGAACCATGTCATAATTGTACCAACCATATAATGAATAAGGGTCATCATTTTGGTTATACATTACACCAAATTGATGACCCTTATTTTACCTAATACATAGATTAATAACTAATCTACCAAATTTCAATTTCATCAATCCCATAGGTATACCTGTTGGGGGATTGCATTTCAATTAAGACAGAACCGGTGGTTTGCGGTGAAAAGCTGACCGTGTCTGTGCCGGCAGAGCTTTTATTCTTAGTGGCAACAGATGACCAAGAACCATTACGCCATACTGAAACGCGGTAACTTCGGGAGAATGAGGTGGAATGCCAGGCAATGACTACTTGGCTTACGGTCTCTTGACTCCCCAAGTCTAGCATGATCCACTCTGGCCAACTCCACGGATTTACCGGACGGGAAGCCCAGCTCGTCCAGTAGTTGCTGTCATTGACATTGTATGGCATGTACTGCCAACTATAGTAGGATGAAGCTGAAATTGTAGCTCCCAGGGCAAAATTGGTATTTGCTGGAGGGGCTGGACAAGAATCGATTTGACATACATCGTCACACCAGTTGAGTCCGGCATTTTCACATGAAGCCTGATCAACACAAAGTTCCGGATGGTCGGCGTCGCATACAGGTTCAGGGGCTGGGCATACTGCTACCTGGCATTCATCGTCACACCAATTTAATCCAGCATCCTCGCATGTGGATCGACTTTGGCAGAGATCAGGATGGTCAGCATCGCACGTAGGCTCTGGCTCTACGGAACAAGCGTCAACTTGACACGCGTTGTCGCACCAGTTGAGACCAGCGTCTTCGCATGACGCCTGGTCGCCACAGAGATTCGGATTGTCTTGGTCACATACTGGGTCCGGATCAATGGTACAACTTTCAACCTGACATTCACTATTGCACCAGTTTAAGTCAGCGCCTTCGCAGGTAACTTCACTGCCGCAGAGATAAAGATGGTCTGCATCACACACCGCATCGGATTGTTGTGCGCCAAGATAGGTAATAGTCAGTTCGTATGAACTGGAGGGACTCGTATATCCCTGAACAGAGACATAGAATTCTCCAGGGCCTTCCTGGGTGCATGTCTCGGTGGCATCACCGGCATAGGGCCGGCAATCGTAATCATTGAGAGTGGGTTCGGCACCTTCCCGTACATAGAGATCAACATCATTGGTGCCGGTCATTGCTGCAACAAAATCACCGGCCAGTGCGTCATAGGGGCCGTAGTGGTGCCATTCATCTTTTTCCAGATCACCTTGTTCAGTGATTTCAATGGTAATTATGCCCTGAGAAATCGTATATGAAATACCGGCGATGGTCAGGGAGCCACTACGCTGGGCATTGGCCTCGGCTGCAACTGTATAGGTAACGGTCTGGCTACCGGTATACTCTTCACCGGAGTCAATGGTGATCCATTCGTCGTTGCTGCCAACAGTCCACTCACAATCGTCATTGATGGTGACTTCAATACTGCCGGATCCGCCACCGGCATCATAAGAGGCGTTGGAAGAATCCAGCTCAGCAGAACAGTTATTGGCTTCGCTGAGATAATCGGAACCGTTACCGGAGATACCATGATCTCCGATACCGTCTGTACCGCGGACCTGACTTTTATAATAGTAATGTTGCCGTTCACATTCAGTCAGGGAAGTGGAGATGGCATCACCATCAGTGATCACTCGACCCATGACACAGATAAAAACGTCCTCTGAAGGGCCAATGCTGAGATTAACATCTCCACCGATATATTTCTGGGCTCCGGCATTAACGATGGCGGGCTCCAGGGGATCGTTGTGAACTAGGCAGGAGTTGAAATAGATAAGATTGTTGTTCAAGGCGGTGGAGGCGAGGCTCTCGAAATGATCATTTTTCAGTTCACCGTCTTCCAGGACAATACCATCTTCATACCCATGACCGACCCGACCGAAAACGATTAAATTTTCACAGGCCAACCAATCTTTTACATTCTGTATATTCTCTTCGGAATCTTTCAATGTAACCACATTATAGCCGGCATCCCGACCGATTTTGGCAGCATCATCTATGGCCTGACCTGCGGTATCTATATTGGAGGCCTCCGTAGAAGCAAAAACCATGTCAACGGTTGGGTCCGGACAGGTGCCACCGGCGTATGATTCGTCAGCCTGAATGGTGTGTTTTAATTCCTCATGGCTGGTGTCATAATTGCTGATGACTTGACTCACGCCATAATTATTATCCAGGTTAATCCGGATGGTTTCAACGGAGTATGAAGTCTTGCTTAATAAATACAATACAAGATGATCGGCTTTGCCATTATCATCATAGGTCATTTTAATTTTGGCTTTATGATATTCGTCATCACCAGTTATATATTGAGAAGAAACCGTGTCTTGGAGAGATTTATTGGCAGTGGAGGTTGTGCGGGCTTGAATTTTAGCCTGTGCAGCATTTCGAACTTGTTTACTGATGATTTTTTTTATTTTTGCTGCATTAAGGTTTTTATGACCCCAATGCTGGTTGGGAAATATTTCAATGGGAACAGCTGCAAGCCCTGGCATTGCACCTAGAATGATAAGTAACCATGTCGTCGAGACGGCCATTGCCAAAGCGCGGAGTTTTTTTGTTCCCATAGTCAGCTCCTTTTTTGCTCAATTAATTAGGTTGGACATAGTAAAAGGAATCCTGGTCCAACATTCTTAGCAGACTATTACCTGCTAAGGTTTAAAATTAATGGATCATTTAGATGCAAGGATCTGTCATTTGGAATTTGGATATGCAACTGGGCACTTAATAGTTTAATTGTACGCAAGAAATGTGCCACAAAAGGGAGGTCTGATTTTACTAGAGATATTATAGGGTTGAATATTTTTAAGTGGTCGCTTTAATGCTTAATCTTCTTGGTTATTCCGTTTTGTCGGAATTAAATCTTCCGGAATTCAGGAAACAAAAAAGCTGCAGGGAAGAGCTCCCTGCAGCTTTTAAATTTTTACTTAACTCCAGACAATGATTGTCTCGAGGTTAAATTTAATGGTCAACAGCACCACCTGCTCCGACTGGAACACGGATGTCCTCAACCATATGCTCAATGTGCTCAGGCACAGGTGAAGTGAATTGAGACACTGTCAGGGCCACGATGAAGTTCAAGGCCGCACCAACAGCACCGAAGGAACCCGGTGAAATACCGAGCAACCAGTATTCTGCTGTATCCGGGGCCATGGCTGTACCTTTGATGAAGAGCCAGCCTTTGAACCAGAAGATATAGACCAGAGTAGTTCCAAGACCAGCCAGCATACCACAGATGGCGCCGGTGTTATTACAGCGCTTGGAAAAAATACCAAGCATCAGGGCTGGGAAAATGGAAGATGCTGCCAGACCGAAGGCCAGGGCAACAACCTGGGCGGCGAATCCTGGAGGATTCAAACCCAACAGACCGGCAACAACAATAGCGCCAGCCATGGCAATTCGGCTTGCCATAAGCTCATTTTTCTCACTGATGTTGGGCATGAAAATACCTTTCAGCAAGTCATGGGAAATGGCTGCCGCAATGGCCAGAAGAAGACCAGCTGCGGTGGAGAGGGCCGCGGCAATACCACCGGCTGCAACAAGGGCGATAACCCAGTTAGGCAGCTTGGCAATCTCGGGATTGGCAAGAACCATGATGTCACGGTCAACCTTGGTCATCTCATTGCCTTCCCAACCAGCCAGTTTCGCCTTAGCCGCGAAGTCTTTGTCAGGACCGTAGTACTGAATGCGCCCATCACCATTTTTATCTTCGTATTTCAGCAAGCCAGTTTTTTCCCAGTTTTTGAACCAGGCCGGCCGGTCTTCAATTTTCAGATTACCGTCGGCAGCCAGTACTTTACCTGTCTGGATTGTGTCTATCAGATTCAGACGTGCCATGGCGCCAACTGCTGGTGCGGTGGTGTACAGGATAGCGATGAAGACAAGGGCCCAACCAGCGGAAGAACGGGCGTCTTTTACCTTGGGTACGGTGAAGAAACGGGTAATAACATGGGGCAGACCGGCAGTACCGATCATCAGGGAGAGGGTCAGCAAGAACATGTTAAGAGTGGACCCTTTCTGTATTGTATAGGCTTTAAAACCTAGATCGACAAGCACCTGGTCTAATTTGTCAAGGAGCAAGACACCACTGCCGTCGGCCATGGTGCTGCCAAGTCCGAGCTGTGGAATGGGATTGCCGGTGAGTTGCAGTGAGATAAAAACTGCAGGCACTGTATAAGCAAAAATCAAAACACAGTATTGGGCAATCTGGGTATAGGTAATACCTTTCATGCCGCCAAGTACGGCATAGACAAAAACAATGGCCATACCGGCAAAAAGGCCGACGGAAAAATCAACTTCCAGGAATCGGGAAAAGGCCACGCCAATACCCTTCATCTGGCCGATAACATAGGTCAGAGAGGCAACGATCAAGCATATGATAGCCACCATCCTTGCCTTATTAGAGTAAAAGCGGTCGCCAATAAATTCCGGCACAGTAAACTTGCCATATTTTCTGAGATATGGAGCAAGGAGCATGGCCAGGAGAACATACCCTCCAGTCCAACCCATGAGATACACAGAAGCGTCATAACCTTTGAAGGCAATGAGGCCGGCCATTGAAATGAACGATGCGGCACTCATCCAGTCCGCACCAGTTGCCATACCATTAAGAACAGGATGGACGCCTTTGCCCGCCACATAGAAATCAGAGGTGCTGGAGGCCCTGGCCTTAATAGCTATATAGATGTAGAGAGCAAACGTCGCCCCTACAACACAAGAAATGTCATTGTTTTAAGATCCATTTTACTTTTCTCCCTTATTCTTCGTGAACATTAAATTCGCGATCAAGTTTATTCATGCGGGCCGCGTAAAAGAAAATAAGGAAAACAAAAGTATAGATGGAGCCTTGTTGGGCAAACCAGAAACCGAGCTTGTAGCCACCCAGTTGGATTGCGTTCATTGGATTAACAAAAAAAATGCCCAGCCCAAAAGAAACGATGAACCAGACAACGAGACAACCGGTCATTAGACGGATGTTGGCCTGCCAGTAGGCCTTTTGGTCACTCATACCTAACCCTCCTCTTTGATTTGTACGTGGCTTTTTTCGTGGCAGAAAAAAGCTCTGTTTAGAGCAAATGTTCAGAATTCACTTTTCTGAAACTAGTTTAAGTTTGTCATCCAATTTCCTCGTCCTATAAAGAAAAATTGGACCAACAAAATAATGATTAATTAATCATATTACGCCGTCAGAAGGTGTTACAGTAGTTCTTTAAAATTTCTCCTTATGGTTGAAATTCTTTAAATATATTCGTGTCGGTATAGCATGTTGATTCTTGCAGTGTCAAGCCTTGAGTTGGTTTGGCGCTCTTTGGTCGACATGCTGTCATAGTGGACTAGGTTGTATTGGTTGGCAGGTTTAATAGGTTATTTTCCACTTTCTTCCAGCCTTAAGGTAATCTCTCATGGTGCGTAGGCCCTGACGTTGCATTTTTTTTAACAGATAAAGTAAGAGATAGGCGGTTTGCATAGAATCCTGCAAAGCATTGTGCTCATGAAATTGCGGGAGGTTGAATTCTTTGGTCAATTCAGCAAGGTTATATTTTGTTGCGTAATGATCATAATAGGCCCCGTGTTGAAATTCATTATATGCCATGGCCAAGCGTATGGTATCAAGGCAGTGGGTTTTTATGACACCACCCAATAATTCTTGGGCCGAGCGATTCATAAACCCGAGATCAAGCCCTACATAATGCCCAACAAGGAATGCATTACCACAAAATTGAAGGAATTCGGGCAGAACATCTTTAAGTGGCTTTGCTTCTTGTAATTCCTGGGGAGTAATGCGATGCACCAGGGTGCTTGGCGTGTGGGACATATTGGTGGGTTTGACCAAAGCATAAAAGGTTTCACCGCAACAGATCTGCAAATTTCTGATTCGAACGCCGCCAATGGCAATAATCTCGTCGCTCTTGGGATCCAGGCCGGTCAGTTCAGTATCAAAAGAAATGAACTCATAATCATGCAGTGGGAGGTTGAGGTTAACTTTTGAGAAATATCTATTATTTTCAATGATGAGCTGGTGGATTTTTTCCGGCGTTTTTTTGAAAAAGTTCTTTAAAAACAATGGGTTCCTCTCACTAGTCGGTGCCATAGTCTGTCAAATGAAAGTCCTGGCGTATGTATTCCTGCAGGCGAGAAATAACAGCAAATGCTTCCTTGGTTGTTTTCCTTTCAAGATCGGAGAGATCCCGGGGATCAATATAATTGTCCGGTTCCTTCCCTTCTTCAATCATGTTGAGTTGGTGTACCAGGCGAAGATGCATGAGAAATTCATATGCCTCTGTGGTTTCCGTATACAATTCCGTAGAGAGATACTGGTTCTCATGAAGCCGGGCCAGGCGGTCAAGGGTGTTTGTGGCGGGAATGTTGTATTTCAAGGCGAGTAACCGGGCAAAATCAACAAAAAAGACCAGGCCTTTACGTTTCAGGTCCAGGGTGTTTTTATGCTCGCCATCCTTTTCCACCATGAAGTTTTTAAAGAATGTTAACGGTGGCCGGGAAGAGAGGCAGTTCTGGGCCAGGTGAATAAAAAAGAGGTCAATGCGTTTCTTGGGATCCAGGAGTTGAGCCCGCAACTCATCAGCAATTTCGGAAGAGCCAAAACCGCAGCGGAAATCAAAGAAAATTGTGGAATGAAGTACACTTTTAGGCTCAGGGGTCATGCACCAACTTCTGAAATAGTCCTTCCAGACAGATAATGGTTGGCGCCACTTCATGTTTGAAGCCATAACCTCACCTGGACACAATGGATAGCCACATTGCACCAAGTGTTCAATGGCCTTTTGAGAAAGTTCCTGAAAATATTCCTCAGCTTCATTCATTAATGCCGGATCCTGGGAGTCGGCGTATATAATTGCATTGTCCTGGTCTGTTTTAAAGGTCTGCTCGCTCCGCCCTTCACTTCCCATCAGGAGCCAACAGAAAGGCAGAGGTGGGTCTCCTGTTTCTTCAATGAGCAGGGTCAGCAACCTTTCCAGGATATGGTCATTGAGAATAGCGATCATTCGGGTGATGTTATTGGCCTTGGCGCCTTCTTCGACCATGGAGTGGACAACACGTTGTATTTTGTGGGACAGAGGATAGAGGCCGCTGATTTTTTTCTGGGCGACAATTTCACGAAACAGATAGAGAGGAGAGGTACCCTGGGCAACCATGATGTCATGGGTGGTAATCATACGGATAATTTCACCGCGTTTCTCAATGGCCAGATGATGCACCTGGTTTTTCATCATTATTAATAGGGCGTCAAAACAGATGGCCTGGTTTGAGATAGTTCTCACTGGAGAGGACATAATCCTTTCAACTCGAGTGTCATAATCCAGGCCTACGGCCACAACTTTTTTACGGATATCTTTGTCTGTAACAATGCCGACAATTTTCTCATCGTTGTCGCGTAGGAGCAGGGAGCCAATATGGTTTTCCGACATGATGACAGCGGCTTCTCTCACCGTGCATTCTACCGGTGCGGTAAAGAGATTCCCTTTGGCAATGTCACCAACCTGGGCACTGAAGAGATAGAGAGCTCCTTCGTTACGGGGTGACATCTTATGGTGACGTAATTCTGCATATATATTCTTCACCATTTTGGTGGACATGCTGCGCAGGAAAAACTGGGTGACTTCCTGGTTATCTTTGAGCATGGAAAGAAAGTTTTCTTTGTCAATTAGAAAACAAAAGGTGTCTTCCACCGTTTCAATGGTGAGATTGGCCGGAGATTCCTGAATGAGAGGCAGCGCGCCAAAATATTCACCCGCCCCACGATAATCTTTCAAGGTCATGTCACCGTTATCATTGATCAGGTAGCTTTTGACTCCGCCTCTTTGGATGAGATACAGATAGTTGACCTTGGTTTTCCCCTGGCGAAAAATAGTCTCACCGGCCGGGAAAAAATCAATAATGCAATGCCGGGCAAGGTCCCTCAAGGCACGAGGGGAGAGTTTGCTGAATGGCAGGGCATTTTCAAGAAAGGCAACTACCACATCGGTGGAAACAGCGTTGGTATTATTATGTGTCGGCATGTTTAGGGATCTTAATATGGTTTTTAGATGGAAATAATTTGAGATAAAGAAAGCCCGAAAGTCCTATGAGTACAGCAGACATTAATAATTCCTGTGGCTGTCTGTTCTCCGGCCTGAAAAGAGAGAGGCATGATAAAATGAAGAGAAACTGATACCCGATTCGATGAAATTTCAGGACCTCGCGGAGAACATATATATTAATTATCGGTACCACCAGAGACATGAAGAAATAGAGATCAGCGTGGCCATGGGAGGCTGTAGCATATATTTTTTTAAAGGTGAGAAAGAGGAGAATACCAGCAAGGAATATATTCATGAAGATGAATTTCTTCCGATCAACCGGCAAGGCAATATTGTTGAGATGAAATGCCAGGTTGACCTGCTTGTCATCTGTTTTCAGTTTTCGCCAGATTTGCTGTTTGGTTTTTCCTTCCAATAGCAGTGCATTAATCTCTTTTTTCATTACCATTCGATACCTTTGCGGGCCTTTATATCTTTTTGATAAGGATGTTTGATTTCGCGCATTTCAGTCACCAGGTCCGCCGCCTGAATGAGTCCTTTAGAGGCATCACGGCCTGTGAGAAGCACGTTTAGGCGGGAGGGACGGGCCCCGAGTAGCTTCAGGATCTCTTGCTCTTTCACAATCCCGAAAAGAATCAGGTAGGTGAGTTCGTCCAGGATAACCATATCAAAGTAATCGGAATGTATTTTCTCTTGGGCCAGTTTCCATCCTTCCAGTGCCGCGTCTTTCACCTCATCTTGGTTGTCTGCCTGCCAAGTAAAGCCGCTTCCCATGACATGAATCTCTATCAAGTCTGAGAGGCTATCCAAGAGTTTTGCCTCTCCGGTTTTCCATTTCCCTTTGATAAATTGAATGATGCAGACACGCATGCCGTGTCCTGCCGCACGTAGAGCCTGGCCCAGGGCAGCGGTTGTTTTGCCTTTCCCATTGCCAGTATTGATAAGAAAAAGTCCGTTCTCTTTCATAAAAAATAAAACCTATAGATGATCAACCAAGTAATTTTAAATCAATCCTGTTGTTTGCATTAAAGTCCAACCCACAGGATCTTTGGTTGAACCATCATATGAGGCATCCTCTCGAAGGCCGGTAAAATGATCCAGAAGTTGATTGGCCAATACTTTGCCCAATTGGACTCCTTCTTGGTCAAATGAATTGATATTCCATAAAAAACCTTGGAATGCCACTTTGTTTTCATAAAGGGCCAGCAGGGCTCCCATGGATTTGGGAGTCAGTTTGTCGGCCATTAAAATTGAGTTGGGACGGTTCCCAGGAAAAACTTTATTGGGATTTTCGTGATTTTGCCCCTTGGCCATGGCAATGGATTGAGCCAGCAAGTTGGCAGTCAATTTTTCTTGGGATGTGGTGGATTTGACTTCCAGGTCTTTTCCTCTTTGACTTTGTCTAAAACCTATGAATTCAATGGGGACAGTGATAGTGCCTTGATGCAGAAGCTGGTAAAAGGCATGTTGGCCATTTGTTCCAGCTTCACCCCAAATTATTGGCCCGGTGCCGTAGGGCACACGGTCTCCCTGTCGAGTGATGGATTTTCCATTACTCTCCATGTCACATTGTTGTAAGTGGGCGCTGAATCGGTGCAATGCCTGACTATACGGCAGAATCGCCATGGTTTCATGCCCAAGAAGATTACGGTTCCAGATACCAAGTAATGCCAAAAGAAGAGGCATGTTGTTACGAATATTTGTTTCCTCGGCAGCTTGATCCATGGCGTTGGCTCCTTCGAGGAGCTCCATGAAGCCATCCATACCCAGGGCAAAGCCAAGCATAACTCCGCCAACCATGGACGTCGTAGAATATCGGCCACCAATATAGTCAAACATTGAAAAAGAGTGACGATAATTGGCGGGATTTTCCATGGGGCTTCCTTGGCCGGTAACAGCCAGGAAATGTTCTTTCGGATCAAGGCCAGCCTGGATGAATGCCTCGCGGACCATTGTTTCATTGGTCAAAGTCTCTAAAGTGGTGCCGCTTTTCGAAACTACATTTACTAAAGTGCGTGAAAGGTCCAGATCGTCGAGAACCGAAGCCGCATCATCAGGGTCAACATTGGCAATAAAATGAACTTGTCTTTTCCTTTTCGTATCACCTGCCAAGGCAAGATAAACCGCTCTCGGGCCAAGATCAGAACCGCCGATGCCCACATTCACCATATCAGTGAATGGTTCACCTTGTTTATTTGCGATGAGCCCGTTATCAAGGTCTGATAGAAATGTGGTAAGCTTGCCAAGTTCTTTCTGGGCTTCCTGAGTTGCCGTCGGCTCAAGGGGGTTCGAACCAAAGACATCTCTGGTGGCAGTATGGAGTGCCTGTCTGTTTTCACTCTCAAAGCCGTCGATTTTATTAATCACAGCTCCGGATTTCATAGCATTATATTGCTCGACAACCTGGCTTTGGTCAGCAATTTTTTGTAACAAATCTAATGTCTTGTCGTCGATTCGCTGGGTTGCGTAGTGCAGACTGAACCCTGCTCCTCTGCAGATATATTTTTTAATTCTATCAGCGGTAAGAATTTCCGGCGAAGTGAGATCAATTGGATTTTCAGCATGTGCTTTGAGATCGCTATAAGCCGGTAAAGTGCTCATGGGGACACGGGCTGGCATGATATATTCTCCTGAAGGGAATTGAGAAAAAGGGCTATGTGTTACCGGACACGAATTTCATGATTTCTTTTTTTATCCGGTCACAGCGGATACGTAAAGAAATTTAAGCTTGTAAGGGTGCCTCCGTGTAGTTGAGTTTTTTGAGATGAAAAGGTATAAATAGTGGTAACAAGCAAGGGTTTTACACGGGAATTTTCCCCAAATTTTTTTTGACTGTGGTGGATTGATGAAATTGGCCGAAGAACAGGAGCTGCATTATTTTTGCAGAGTTCTTTTCGACCTGGATTACGGTATTCCAGAAGGCTTCTTGAGCTATATTCAGCTCTCGGGCTTAAAGGAGGCATACCGTAAAAAGGTCCGCCAGACCCATCCCGATCTCGCAATGGGCCAAAGTTTTCTTGTCCAACGACGCTATGCAGAGCGTTTTTTAATTGTCCAGCGTGCCTATGAAAAATTAACGGATTTTATCGAGCAGCGTGATAAGAAGAATGGTTCTTTTTTTAAAAGACGGAGGAGCAGTTTTTTTGGTAAGAAACATGAAGTGAGGGAGGAAATTCAGGGTGAAGTAAAAGCAAGAAAGCAGAAACCTCCTAAAAAACGAGAAGCACAAAGACATTCAAAGCCTAAAGCTGAGAAAATTATTACTCCAAAAAGGCAGAAAGTTGACCTTCAAAAGCCTTCACCTTCCTTTGAAATTGATAAACCCTGGGAACCGGGAAAACTTTATAAAGGAGAGATTCCAGCCAGGCCACTCTTGTTCGGACTCTATTTATATTATTCCGGGGTAATCACCTGGAAAACAATAGTGGATGTCTTGGTATGGCAGCGTAAACATCAGAAGCGGCTTGGTGAGCTTGGATTCAGTATGGGGTGGTTATCTAAAGAAGATATCTTCACCATTGTTCGCGACCATGAGGATGTTCTGCTTTTCGGTGAATCTGCTATTAAACGTGGCCTTTTAAGTGATCGCCAGCTACTTATTCTGCTCAATCAGCAGAAAAAGGCGGCTCGTAAATTTGGAGAATATTTCCTTGAGAAGGGAATTTTGACCGCTGAAGCACTGGAACAGCAACTGGAAGAGTTCCATGCCCACAATCTTAGATATTCCAAGACATTGAGATAAATTCAATCAGGTAAATAGAGCAGACTTTGATCTATAATAATCTCATCGCCCTTTTGGCCGTTGTGCTCCTTCTGTCCACCAGCAGCGTGCCGGAAGCATCCCGTTTTTCATTAACAGAAACATCTTTCATGTTTTTTCTTAAAGGTTTCCTGTTCTTCCTATTCAATACCTGGCTGTTTCGCCGGTCTGTTCGACATATGGCGGGATATCTCAAGGCTGAGCAGAAAGGAGTCATGCTTGCCATTGCCTGCCTGGCCACCGATATTTTCTTTCTTGATATCAAATATTTCCTCTCCGACTTACCCTTTGTGGATAGCCTGCCGGTACTCTGCCAGATAGGCGGTCTTGGGATTTATTTTGCTTACCTGTTGACCATGTGGCTTGTGGCTCAAAGAAGTTATGCCAGGGTTACAGGTTTGTATGCAAAAACTACGGCATTTTTGTCAACCAATCTAAAAATCAACCTGGCTCTCTTGCTCCCCTGGATTACTCTCTCATTGCTGGCAGATGGCCTATTGCTCATCAAATATCCTCCTTTGCAAAAGATTCTTGCTACAGAAATAGGAAACGGCATAGTTTTTTTTATTTTCTTTTTAATCCTGATGGCAGGGTTCCCGGTAATCATGGTCCGTCTTTGGGAGTGTACTCCCTTGCCAGAGGGAAGTGCTCGTGAGGCAATAAAGACATTTTGTCGGGACCAGAAGGTGAAGTACCGTGAAATATGCCTCTGGCCACTGTTCGGCGGTCGGATGTTGACTGCCGGTGTTTTGGGAATTATTGGTCGTTTCCGGTATCTGCTCATTACTCCTTCATTGCTCCAGGCTCTTTCGCCTGAAGAAGTTCAGGCGGTCATGGCCCATGAAACGGGTCATGTGAAACGCTTCCATTTACCGCTATATCTTTTTGTCCTTACGGGTTTAATTCCTCTGCTTTCTTTTGTGACTGTCCCGGGAGAATTATTCTTTTTATGGCAACCGGAGACATTTCTCCAGATAGCAGAATTGTTTGGGAATGATCTAGGTAAGCTCATGACCTTCATCACTGTGATGAGTTTGGTGGCTTTGGTGGTTCTCTATGTTCGTTTTCTCTTTGGCTACTTTATGCGCAATTTTGAACGTCAGGCCGATGTTTACTCATACCACGCCATAGGATACATCGCACCCCTGGTGCGGGTTTTTGAGAAGATCGCCTTGCTGTCTGGAAATACCCGTGATGAGCCAAGCTGGCATCATTTCGGTATTGGTCAGCGGGTTGATTTTCTACTGAAATGTCAGAATAAGCCACAAACAGCCAGGCAACATGATGTGAAAGTACACATTTCACTGGTGATCTATGGTCTGTTTTTGTTGAGCGGAATATTTTTTATGATTCATCCCCCCAATGTCACTGCACTTGATTCAACCAACAAAGAACAGGCTCTAGTGTTTTTGGAGTGGCAAGCCCGCAATGAACCTGAAAACTATATCTGGCATCAATCCCTTGGAGATTTGCAAATCGAAGTAAAGAATGAGGCAGCTGCTTTGGTTTCCTACGAGAGGGCCTTGGCTCTCGCCCCTGAAGATGGTTTGTTGTTGAATAATATTGCCTGGCTACTGGTGACAGCAGAGAATGTAACACTACGTGACCTAGAGCGTGGGTTGGAGCTGGCCCGCAGGGCTGTCCAGGCATTGGAACGGGGCTTCGTTCTGGACACCCTTGCTACTGCCTTATGGATGAATGGCAATAAAGAGGAGGCCCTGGCCTTGGAGATGCGGGCCATGGAAATGGATCCAGACCAGGAGGAGTATTACCGCGAGCAGATGGAGAGATTTCTTGTCCCTCCTGGCGAGCAGCCGGACCGTTAATTCCTTGTCTGACTTGGGCTATATCACACTTGGTTATCAGGACTTGAATATGGCTGAATATGTGCTAGTATTGTCGGCCTTGAAACAAGCATGTGCCGTTTTCGCTATCAGGAAAACGGGTAAATAAGAAATTTCTCCATGGAGATTCATAATGACAGTGAGAACTATAGATACCGCCACCCAAGTATGCGCCATTATTGGCAACCCGGTTTCGCACAGTCTTTCGCCGGCGCTTCATAATGCCGCCTTTGAGGAACGTGACCTGAATTTTGTGTATGTCGCTTTTCCGGTGGAGGATGTGAAAAATGCCATGGCAGGCATGCGGGCTTTGCCGGGTTTTCGTGGTATGAGCGTCACCATCCCCCATAAAATTGAGATCATGGAATATATGGATGAAATAGCCGATGTGGACCGCAACATCGGTTCCATCAACACGGTTATCAATGAAAACGGTAAGCTCATTGGTCTGGGTACCGACGGACCGGGGGCCCAAAAGGCCATTGCCGATGCTGGAGTTGATATCAGCGGCAAAAATGTCCTCATGTTGGGAGCCGGCGGCGCCTCCCGGGCCATTGCCTTTACTTTGGCCAATAATACAGGGCTCGCTGAACTTACCTTGCTGGATATTAACGAAGAGATGCTCGACGAGCTGGCCGCAGATCTGCGAGCCGGTACCGAGGCGTCCATAAAACATGAGATCATGAATGACGATTCTTTGGCCACAGCAATGGGGAGAGCCGACCTCATCATTCACTGCACCCCCATCGGCATGCATCCCAAAGAGGATGCCTCCCTTGTTCCACCCAATCTTTTTCGCCCCGGCCAGGTGATTTTTGACATTGTCTATACCCCCCTTGAAACCAAACTGGTCAGAGAGGCCAAGGCAGCCGGTCTCACAATCATTTCCGGCGTGGAAATGTTTATAAACCAGGCAGTTTTACAATTCGAACGATTCACCGGTACTGATGCCCCTGAAGAGGTTATGCGCCGGGTGGTAATGGAGCATCTGACAAAATGAACATTGTACTTATCGGATATCGCGGTACGGGAAAAAGCGTCATAGGAAAAATACTTGCCGAGCGTCTTGGCATGAAATGTATAGGTATGGACGCGGGTATAGTGGAAAAGGCGGGCATGTCCATCCCGGATATTGTGGAGAAATTTGGCTGGCCAAAATTTCGCGACATGGAATCTGACCTTGCACGGGAGCTTTCAGGACTCGACAACGTCATCATTGACACCGGTGGCGGTATCATTGAACGGCCTGAAAACATTGAGGCCCTTCGAAACAATGCTGTGATCTTCTGGCTAAAGGCC
The DNA here is from genome assembly GCA_964443295.1 of uncultured Desulfobulbia bacterium. Classification (GTDB taxonomy): domain Bacteria; phylum Desulfobacterota; class Desulfobulbia; order Desulfobulbales; family CG2-30-60-27; genus CAYUCH01. Next base: position 33,493 of record CAYUCH010000015.1, read on the forward strand.
TCGGTGGACGTCATTGTCTCGAGAATTGAAGATGGCACCGAGAGACCCGCCCTGGTAGAGGGGAAAACCTTCACCGAAGAGGTGGCTGAGGTTCTGGAACGAAGAATTCCAAAATATCAGGATGCCGGCCAACATGAAATCGACACAGATAATCTAACTCCGGAGCAGATAGCGGAAAGGATTATCGAGCACATGCAATCCGGCTGATTGCACAGTTGATAAACGTAATAAAGCAACAGCCTTCCCTGTTGTAAAACTGTTGTGAGAATAATCAAGGAGTTATGGCTTGTGCCATAACTCCTTTTTATTTGTGAGCTGATTTCGTTTGACAGTCTTCCTGGCTCCTCATATAATTTTTTTTGCAAATTGCTAAAAATATCTTTCTTTAACCAAGGTGGTCGACATGATGAAAAAATGGATGCAGATGCTGGGTTTGGCGGGTATGGCGTTTCTCTTTTGTTTTACTGGAGTCTTGGTAGCCCAGGCAGAACAATCCTTAAGTTTCGGAGAGGTTGTCGACGGGGTTAATTTAAGAAAAAATACCAAGTTTGCTGTTAAAGAATACACCCGGACTGCTGTCGGAACCGAGGTGCAATGGCAGGGTAAGGTAGTGGATGTGGTTGGTGGCCGTGGCAAGGCCAAGGTCCTGGTGGCCAACAAGGATCGTCAACGACATAAAGGCTATAATATTGTCTTGGTGGTGATTTCAGAAATAGAGAGAGCGGCTACGTTGAAAAAAGGTGAACAGATTACCTTCACCGGGGTTATACATAAGATTAAGCCATTTAAACGTGGTGGTGGGGCGATTGTCACTGTTAATGAGGTTGAGTTCCTCAATTAATTGTAACGGATCAGCTGCACTACATCTTTTAACGATCAGGCTTACTCACATAGCAAGCTATAGACTCGTAAGCCTGCTTGTTAAAATCTGAAGCACATCTGAACCGTTACATTCTGTGATTTTTCAAAACTTTGGATGGATAGAACTAAATTGTGTCTTGTCTCGTAGGGGCAATCCTTGTGGTTGCCCTTCTGTTTTTGTGTTGCAGTCAATTATCATACAACAACTGAAAGCGTTCCCAGAAGTCGGGGAATGATTTTACCACGCATTCTTCACCCAGGATGTTGATCCCGGGTACGGTTAATCCGGCCACCGCGAAACTCATGGCAATGCGGTGGTCGTTGTATGTTTCAATTTCCGCCCCATGCAGGGCTCCGTCCGGGCCAACTCCATCAATGATCAGCGTGTCATCTGTTTCTTCGGTGTGTACTCCTAATTTTGCCAGTTCAGTGGCCATGACATGGAGTCGATCACATTCTTTGATGCGCAGGTGGGCGATATTGTTAACGACTGTTCTCCCTTTTGCCCGGGCCGCAACCACTGCCAGGGTGGGAACTACATCGGGGCAATCTCCCATATCCACTTCAACTCCCTGTAACTCGTCGGTCCCGGTTACAGTGATACCGTTTTGGCTTCGTTCCACCGTACAGCCCATTTTAGCCAGAATGTCCACCAAGGCGGTGTCACCTTGCAATGACGGTGAAGGGACATTGGAAACTGTTACCCTGCCTCCGGTTACTGCGGCAGCGGCAAAGAAATAGGATGCAGAAGAGGCGTCACCTTCCACCTGGTATTCACGGGCAGTGTATCCACCGGTGGGGATGGTGAAATGATTTAATGCCTCGCTGGCTGTAACTTTAGCCCCGAATGAGTCCATCACTGCCAGAGTCATGTCCACATATGGTTTGGAGAGGACTTCGCCATCCACTTCAAGCTCACTGTTGTCACGGCCATAGGGTGCAACCAATAATAATGAAGAGAGATACTGGCTGCTCTTGCCTTCCGGTAAAATGGTTTTTCCGCCGGATAAACCTTTGGCATTAATCTCCAATGGTGGGCAACCAGTGTCCTTGATGCTTTTAATCTCAACACCCCAGCCTTGCAAAGCTGTCATCAATGGCTGGATGGGGCGTTCTTCCATCCGGGTATCCCCAGTAATACGGAAAATACCGTTCCCCAGGGCGGCAACAGAGGTCAAAAATCGTGTGGCAGTTCCGTTGTTACCAAGGAATATATCGTCAGCCGGTGTTGCAATCTGGCCTCCTTTGCCAGTGACGTACCAACCACCTTCCTTCTCTATAATAGTGACCCCCATGGCCTTTAATGCGCTGGAAGTGTACAGGGTGTCTTCGCTGGAGAGTGGACCGATGATCCGACTTTCTCCGTTGGCCAGTGCCGCAGCAATAAGAGCTCGTTGGGTGATACTTTTAGACCCGGGTACCTGCAGGGTGACATCCACGGTATCAAGTGGTTGAATTGTTTTCATTCTATCCTCGTATATTGACACGGGTACACAAAGATACCCCTACGGTTGTTGATTATGTCCGGTGTAAGCCCATGTGGTTGCTCATCAATTACCATGGTCCAGATCCTTCAGGATGGCTCTCAGTTTTCCTGCCGGAAGTTGCCCGGGTGCCGTGGCCTGCCCACCATCTGGTGAGGCATAGGTCATAAAACCGCCAAGTCCCAAGGTGGCAACTCGACTGATCATTCCCTGTTTGCCCATGCAAAAGGCGATAAGAGGGAAATCCAATTCTGCGGCCTCGATCTGCAAAGAAAGTACATGCAAAACGTCTTGAAAGGTATGGGCTGTAGTGACCAATTTGCCAATGTCGGCACCGGATTCCTGCATTTGTCGGATGATGGTAAAGAGTTCCAGATTTGCCGGAGTGGTATCGAAATCGTGCCAGGAAACAATTGATTGAGTTCGGTCTGCTGCGCTTTGAATAAGTTTATCCCGCAAAGATGGCATGGTGCGCAGCTCGATATCTATATAGCTTGCTCCGGCTTGAACGGCCTCTTCCAGCAAGGAAATCCTTTCTTCTTCTTCTCCTTTAAAATTGCCACCCTCCCATTCTGGCCGGTTGGTGAAGAGGAGCGGAGTGTCTAAAGCGTCAAGAAAAGGTGCAGGAGAACAATTTGCCAGACTGTCCAGCCTGATTTCCAGGACATCAGCCGTGGCAGCGGCATTTTGGGCCTTCTCCAGTGCATCGGCAGTGTTTTCCCCTGCAATGGAGACACAGATTTTCCGGCCACGTTGTATAGGGTATTTGTTTTGATCCATTATAAAATCTAATTAAGCATTGTAAGGATGAAGCGATTCTGAATTTCAATCAGAATACTATTATAAACCTGAACGCACACTAAGTAGCATGCTCGTCAGCGATGGTCAATATGGAGATGGTTGTATTTTCAATCTTTTATGGATTGTTTTCTGAACCCGTGAATGGTGCTTCGCCAATCCGGGCCTGGGGAAAATGCTTTTTGAGCAGCCTTTTAAGGCGCCAGCGTTGAAAATAGGTGAAAGGACTCTGGGTAATATTTACTTCATTAGCCATGGTCTTTCTGGGCTCACAAAGCAGATCGATAATATGAAAAGCCTGGTTTTCTTTGGAGAGAAATTCAACACACCCGGCACAATATGAAAGAACCTTTTGCCCATTTACTTCATGGGTCCTTCTGGATGTCCATTCATTTGCCAAAAGGGGTGTCTGGCAGGCAACAGTGCCACCTTCACCGCAACAAAACGTTTTTTTGCCATGATGGTCCATTTCGTTGATGGAAAGTCCTACTGAGGTGACCAGCTTCCGTATCGCAGCATGAATCTCGGGATTATACCTGGTTACACATGGGTCATGAATAGTGACTGTGCCAGAGACCGTTTCGGAAGAAGGACAGGGGTAGCTTGAAAGCCTGTCATAGAGGATTTCAGTCTTGAGTGGTCCACCATACCGATTGAAAACTTTATAACAATTGGGACAAGCTACAATGACGTTTTTTATGCCATTTTCCAAGAGAAAAGTTTTCAAAGGGAAAAAACGGCTTGAAAACTGTTCGGCCAGACCGAGATCATGGGAAGGCTTTGTACAGCAATTAAGCATGACTCCAATATTGGGGATAAACTGCTGTAAATGTTCTACTATATGAATGACTCTTTTTGAGCGTGTTCCCGGTAAGGTACATCCGGGAAAGAAAATGGTGTCGCAGTTCTCAGGGAAGGCAGATAAAGTGAGAAATTTCGAAAGGCCTTTTTTTTCATATCCCAGAACAGCACAATGACCTTTTTTTCGATCAAAATTACGATTGATAGCCTCCCGGCGCATGGCCAGGAAAAGAGAACCGGGGTTCAGGTCCACGGGGCAGACAGCAGCGCATAATTGGCAGAGACTGCAATCAAATGGCAGACTCAGGTATTTTCCATTTGCAGGGTCATAATTGTCGGCAATATTTTTAGGAGTATCGTTCTTTTGCAGGAAGAGGCAGTCTTTGCTGCAAAGTCCACATTCGATACAGTTTTTGGAAATATCGTCTCTATGTTGGCCGAGTGGTTTGTTGGGGCGTGTTAAAGGTGGATGAGTTTTATCTTGGCTATTTTTTTGAATTGACATTTTATATCATAGGTTTTTTTCTGTAGTATAATCGCTAGAAGTATTCCTGTTTTTTTTAATATTGTCAAGGGGTTCAGTGCTCAGGCTTGTTTGACGATGTAATTGCGGAGCGAAAATGATTCGGCTTTTTGTGGCAATTGATCTTCCATGGAATATCCGTGAAAATCTCGCTACCCTTTGTTTTGGGTTGCCGGGGGCAAAGTGGGTTTCTGAGGATCAGATTCATCTCACTCTGCGTTTCATTGGAGAAGTTGATGGTGTCATATTCAGGGATATTCAAGCTGCTTTAGAAGAAGTAAAGGCGAGTTCTTTTCCCATGCGTCTCGAAAGTATGGGTTTTTTCCCACCTCGGAAAAAGCCGCGGGTATTGTGGGCTGGAGTAGAAAAAAATGAAGAACTTGTCAATCTTCGTAACCGCGTTGAAGCTGCTTTGGTTCGTTGCGGGCTTGCACCTGAAGGACGAAAATTTGCCCCCCACATAACCTTGGCTCGTCTTAAAGGAACACCGCTGAAACGTCTGACGAACTTTCTGTCGGGTAATGCGCTTTATGCCAGTCAGTCGTTTTCTATCAATACATTTCATTTGTACTCAAGCACGCTGACACAAAAAGGGGCTATACATCGGCTGGAGAATACCTATGAATTAATACAGAAATGATGAGTTTGTTCTCAGTAGTATTGGCATAAATTTGCGAGACGGATGGATGACACTCCGTAACTGCTTTATGCACATAGCGGTATTTGAAGCCTTTTCGTTTTTATTGAATATCATTTTTTGTGTGAGTAAAAAATATTGGCATTCAGTAGTTGGTATGCAATAATGATTTTTAGTAATGGATGATATGCATGGTGCAAGTCATCTCTGAATCTCTCTCATCGAGGAGGTTGAAATGGAACTGAAAGAACTGAAGAAGACTTTGGCAAGTCTGGGAATTGCCGGTCTTATCGCAGGGGTGGGCATTGCTACACCTGGCTGCGGTAACGCCGGAAGCGGCTGAGGTCCAGCCAGCGGCGCAGGTGGCGCCGACAAAGCTGATTCTGCAGGCAGTAGCTGAGGCGGGCACAAAGGCGACACAGGTGGTGTCGATAAGAAAGAAGGTGCAGCAGGCAGCAGCTGAGGCGGACACAAAGACGACACAGGTAGTGTCGATAAAAAGAAAGATGCAGCAGGCAGCAGCTGAGGCGGTCATAAATAAACGCAGTTAGCGTTTACATTATAAATCGGGTTTACTGTCTCTATAGACTTTAAACCCGATTTTTTTATCAGCAGCCTCTGCACCCCTACCCGGAGTCTCGCGAGATCGTTTACCTGCCCGCGTTTAGGAATACAGCATAGTAAATCTATAGACTGATTCCCTAAACACTAACATCTACGGCTCATGCGACTACTGATAGGTTGTAGAGGTAGTTTCTGTATGAGTGTATATCCATAATGGATTGATTTTTTTTCTGAAATTACCAGGTCAATATATATGAGTCATGTTCATTATAGATCCCAGGAAATAATTAAAGATGTCTGTCTCGAGATTTCTCAAGAAGCATACAGTAAGGACAATGATGCATCTTTTTCAAATTGGTTGGGTGAAAAGGTAAAAGAGTTCTCTTTGCCTGCGTATCTTCCCTCTCTTGCTAGCCTGGAAGAAAAAATATACGATGTTGAACAATTACAGGATGATCTCAGTCCTCCTGCTGATAAAGCCCGGGTTAATCCGACCTTGCAGCTATTTGAATCCGATTGGTTGCATCTCGTACCTCTCATGGCGGAAAGGGATGATGCGCCGTCTCCAGAGCCTGGGCACGAATTGATTCTGGTCTGGCGTTGCGCTGGTGGTGTGCGCTTTAAAGTTCCTGGTGACCAGGATCTTTTGGCCTTGAAGTTGGTAGGCGAAGAGTTGGATCTAAAGCAGGTGGCCAAGGAAAATGAGATTACCCTGGCGCGTCTGGATAGTGTCCTGGAATTGGGAGAGGATGAAGGCTATCTCCTGGTACCGGAAACAACCCTTTGCCGGGATACAGATATTTTTATTACCAACGATGCAGTAGGGGAGCGGTACCTCACGTCACCTGCTTTTACTTTGCAATGGCATATTACCCAGGCCTGTGATCTACATTGTAAGCATTGCTATGATCGCACCAGTCGAAAAGCCCTTTCCATGGAGGAAGGTGTTCGCATTCTGGATGATTTTCGCGCTTTTTTAAAAGAGCATCATGTCTTTGGCCAGGTGACCTTTACTGGTGGCAACCCCCTCATGTATCCCCATTTTCATGAATTGTATCAGGCCGCTGGTGATCGTGGCATGCAATTGGCGATCCTCGGCAACCCTGCCCCCAAAGAAGAGATTGAAGCCCTCCTTGCCATGCATCCTCTGGAGTTTTTTCAGGTCAGCTTGGAAGGCATGGAGGAGCATAATGATGAGATCAGTGGCAAAGGGCATTTCAAAAGAGTGGTGGAATTTCTTGGTGTCCTGAAGGAACTGGGCGTGTCATCCATGGTCATGTTGACTTTAACCAGGGAAAATCAGGGGCAGGTATTGGAGCTCACCGAATATTTACGGGATAAAGTGGATATTTTTCACTTTAATCGACTGGCCATGGTGGGTGAAGGCGCGGACTTGCTTTCTGCTCCCACAGATACCTATGAAGTTTTTCTGCAAGATTACCTTAAGGCCGCCGCAGACAATCCCTGCATAGGCTATAAGGATAACCATCTGAATACTATTTTTAACAAGGAAGGAAAACCGCAATTTGGTGGTTGCACCGGATATGGATGCGGGGCAGCATTTAATTTTGTCTCCCTCCTTGCCGAAGGTGAGGTTCATGCCTGTCGGAAGTTCCCTTCTTATATAGGTAATATCCTTGAGAATACATTTTCCGAAATTTACGAATCAGATCTGGCGAAAAAATATCGAGCCGGATCTTCGGCCTGCCGGGATTGTACAATTCGGTCCGTGTGTGGGGGATGCCTGGCAGTTGTCCATGGCATGGGGTTGGACGTGTTTAATGATAAAGATCCATACTGTTTTTATCCGGAGGGATGAGGCAGGGTTTTTTTCTACTAAGAGATGAATAACATAATAATCAATTGCTCATTACTAATCATAAATGAAAAAAGGCTGAAGAGTTGGATGCAACCCTTCAGCCTTCAGTCTATCTACCTTCAGTCTATAACTGTTTTACAAATTCTTTACTTCCTTCCACCAGGGTATCCACAACCGATGGATCTGCCAGGGTGGAGGTGTCACCGAAATCGTGAGGTTCAGTCTGCCCTGCGGCAATTTTCCTGAGAATCCGACGCATGATTTTACCGCTTCTGGTTTTTGGCAAACCATCGGCAAATTGAATGATTTCAGGGGTGGCAATGGGTCCGATTTCAGCTCGAACATGCTTCTTCAAAGCACCTCGCAACTCATCGGATGGTGTACCACCAGCTTGCAGGGAAACATAGGAGTAAATAGTTTGTCCCTTGATTTCATGAGGTGCACCAACCACAGCTGCTTCTGCAACTTCGGGATGGGCCACCAGGGCTGATTCGATTTCCGCAGTACCCAGGCGATGTCCGGAAACATTGATAACATCATCAAGACGACCCATGATCCAGAAATATCCGTCATCATCTCTACGGGCTCCGTCTTCCGGATCGTAAATACCAGGATAGCTAGAAAAATACGTTTTCTTAAATCTCTCAGGATTTTTATATACACCACGCAACATGCCTGGCCATGGACTCCTGATAATCAGACGTCCACCTTCATTAAGACCTGATTTTTCTCCTTCCTGGGTGATGACGTCGGCATCAACACCGGGCAGAGGGCGAGAGGCAGAGCCGGGCTTCATTGGGGTTGCATAGGGCAGGCCGGAGATCAGGATGCCACCGGTTTCTGTCTGCCACCACGTGTCTACAATTGGAAGTTTGCTGGCCCCGATATTTTCGTAATACCACATCCAGGCTTCCGGATTGATTGGCTCTCCCACAGAACCGAGGATTCTGAGTGATGAAAGATCATGCTTCTGGGTCCATTCTGTACCCATACGCATCAAGGCACGAACAACCGTTGGCGCAGTATAGAAAATATTGACCTTGAATTTCTCGCATATCTGCCAGAAGCGAGCCGCGTCCGGATAGGAGGGCACACCTTCAAACATTACAGAGGTGGCGCCAAGGGCAAGAGGCCCATACAATATATATGTATGACCGGTAATCCAGCCTATGTCAGCCGTACACCAGTACACGTCATTGTCTTTCAGGTCGAAAACCCATTGACAGGTGTGGGCGGCATAGGTGAGATAGCCACCGGTTGTGTGCACAACGCCTTTGGGTGTGCCGGTGCTGCCGCTTGTGTAGAGGATAAATGAGATGTCTTCGGCATCCATGGACTCCGGTTCGCATTTATCATTAATATCGTCGGCAGCCAATTCGTCATGGTAATAACTGTCCCGGCCGTCCTGCATGTTGATATCATTGCCCCCCCGCTTGACAACAATACATTTTTGCACTGAAGGACTGTCTGCCAGTGCTTCGTCTGCATTGGGCTTTAAGGGAATGGTTTTCCCTGCCCGCAGAACAGCATCTGCGGTGACCAGTACCTTTGCTTCACAGTCGTTGATGCGGCTTTTGAGGCTTTGGGCTGAGAAACCGGCAAAAACCACACTATGGATAGCGCCGATGCGGGTACAAGCCAGCAGGGTAATTGCCAGTTCCGGAACCATGGGCAGGTAGACTGCAACCCGGTCTCCTTTTTGAACGCCGTTTTTCTTGAGAACATTGGCAAACCGGCAGACTTCGGTATGCAGCATCTGATATGTGTATACCTTGACATCTTCATCAGGCTCCCCTTGCCAGATGATGGCTGCTTTGTTTCTGCGGCCGTCGGTGAGGTGGCGGTCGAGGCAGTTGGCCGAGATATTCAACTTGCCATTGATATACCAGTTAATCTCCGGTTTGTGAAAATCATAGTCCAGGACTTTGTCCCATTTTTTGTCCCAGGTGATGAGCTCTTCAGCACGGTCGGCCCAATATCCTTCCGGATCTTCCATGGACCGTTTGTAATGGTCCTCATATTCCGCCATACTTTTAACCTGGGCCTGGTCCTGGCCCTCGGTGGGTGGTTGGATTACTTTTCCTTCAGTTGCCAGGCTTACAATTTTGTTGTCATCAGAGTTGCTCATAATCTCTCCCTTTTCGAGTTGTTTGAAAACAACATTGTGCATGTGGTTTGAAGATCCTATTTTCTTTTTATCATTTTCCTATTTTCGTGAGATAGAATCATTCTGAATCAGGCCGGAGCAGAGGTCAAGCAAAAACTTGCTTCTACCGTGGAATGCGCTTGAAAAAATGCGGCTTTACCGTAGCTCCATGTATGAGATTAAATACCCTGCCTCAAAGGTTGTCAGACCTGTCACGGAAGTGTACAATAAAAGTCGGCTTTGCTGGAGGCTGTTAGGTAGCTACTGAAGGCAGGTTTTTATGTGTCCTTCAGTATCCAATCTTCGGTCTAATCCATTAACTCTGCTTGTGCCATCGGAGAGGAAGAATGAAACAGCCGGAAATAGAATACTGGGTCAGGCGCATGCTTGCCTCCCACAAGAGAATATCAGATCTCAATTTCACTGTGGGCAAACCATTACAGGTGGAATCTGATGGTGTGCTGAAACCGGTGAAGTTAGATCCTGACGTTTCTTCCCTCACTCCGTTTCAATCAGAGGTTTTTGCCCTGAATCTCATTCGGGGAGAAAGAAGGCTTCTCAATGATCTCATTGAGCATGGTTCTTGTGATCTCTCGTATTGGATTGATGAGCGTACCCGTTTCAGGGTTAATGTCTTCTCCCAGACCCATCGTTTGTCTACCGTAATGCGTCTTTTGGGAACTGAGGTGCCTTCCATAGAACGCCTGAATCTACCCGATGTATTTTTTCAGATGGCCGGATTGAAGAACGGACTGGTTCTCTTCACCGGCGCCACCGGTACAGGTAAAACAACTTCTCTCGCAGCTATCCTTGATGATATTAATAAACAACAGCAGGTTCATGTTGTAACCCTCGAAGATCCCATTGAGTATGTGCATCCCCATAAAAAGGCCACTTTTAATCAGCGCGAACTTGGGGTTGACTATGACTCGTTTGCCAATGGACTGCGAGCCGCTCTTCGACAGGCGCCAAAAGTAATTCTGGTAGGTGAGATGCGGGATCGGGAAACCATGGATATCGCACTTACTGCTGCGGAAACAGGGCATTTGGTGTTTTCCACCCTGCATACGGTTGATGCAGGTCAAACAATCAATCGTATTCTTGGCATGTACGATCTTGACGAGCAGGCACAGACTCGAAATCGTCTTGTGGATACTTTGCGCTGGGTTGTGGGGCAAAGGCTCTTGCCTCGAGTTGATGCAGGCCGAGTGGCGGCATTTGAAATTATGGGTATGAATCTTCGGGTCGCGGATCTCGTGCTTAATGGGGAAGTGGATGGTAAGACCTTCTATGAAGTTATTGCAAGTTCAACCCCACTAGGGTGGTGTACATTTGATCAAGCCATTCTCCGTCTTTTTGAGGATGGTTTAGTTGATGAAGAAACCGCTCTACGATATTGTACAAGGCGCTCGATCTTAAGTCGTGGGCTGGATCAACTGAAGGCCTCTCGCGGTGAAGCTACTTCAGGTATTTCCGGCTTGGCTATGGAGACCACAGATCAGGAATTCATATAGAGGAATGACAATGATTGAGAATTGCATACACTGTAAACAAGACTTTAACTTTTCCGATGCCCAGTTGGAAAAGCTTGAAACAGCTCTCGCCAATCTCGGGCCGGGTAAAAATCTTCGTATGAATTGTCCCCATTGTGGGCTTGCTTTCAATTTGCAGGCTGACGGCCTGCCTGCCTCGGGTAAAAAGAAAGACCAGCAAGGTGTTGATGTTGAAACACAGATGCAGGTTAGCGGTATAAGTAAAGGCCAGGGAATACCCTTGCCTCCAGATACAAAGTGGTTGGCAAGTGGTCAATTTGAAAAACGGGGTGTTGTGGAAGATGTCCCTTTGGCTCTTATTTTAGTTGATACTCCAGCGATGAAGACCACTATTGCTGAAACCTTTGTGAGTGAGTCCTATCGGCCGGTATTTGCTAAAACGGTTGAAAAGGCCATGGAATCCATGCGTTTTGTGCAGTATGCAGCCATAGTCTTTCATCCTGAAATAGAAGGGAAGGATGTCGACCAGTCAGCCTTTCATGCCTATATGCAAAAAATGGAAATGGACCGGCGACGGAATATTTTTTACACCCTGATTGGCCCATCTTTCCACACCTTATATGACCTGGAAGCATTGAGTAACAGCGCCAATCTGGTGGTGAATGATAATGATGTGCCCCATTTTGCCACCATCCTCAAAAAAGCAAAGCAGGATTATGAAAACTTGTTTGGCCCGATGATTGAGACATTAAAAGAGTATGGCAAGTAGCATTGACGTTCTGATAGTCAGACAAGACGAAAAAAAAGCGGGTGGAAAAACCACCCGCTTTTTTAATTGTTGGAGATATAAAATTCTATTGCTATTTCATTTTTCGTCGTAAACCCAACAATCCAGCTAAACCGGAACCAATAAGCAACATGGAAGCAGGTTCAGGAACCTCTGGATAGCGGATCGCGTCGGCTCGCAACAGGAATGGCATGTTGACGAATCCAG
>CAYUCH010000016.1:0-42845 GCA_964443295.1 uncultured Desulfobulbia bacterium
AACCCTTTTAGGGTCACCTTTTAATCCACCCCTTCTAGGGGTGGTTGTTAAATTATATTTTTTAGTGTGCTTAGTAATGAAACCCATTTCTATAGAGGGAGATAATTATGGTTCCTGACAGCACCTCAATAATTCGAGCACGGGATGTGATGCATAAAGGGATTACAACCATTGACGGCATGGCCACGGCAAGAGAGGCTGCAGCCAAAATGCGGTCTGAAAAAGTTGCAGCTCTTCTTGTCGATAAGCGGCACGACGATGATGCCTGGGGTATATTGGTGGTTCAAGATTTTATTAAAGGAGTGATAATACCAGGCCGCTCTCCGGATGAGGTCAATGTCTATGAAATCATGACAAAGCCTATTATCACTGTACCGGCGGAAATGGACATACGTTATGTGGCTCGGTTGATATACCGAGCCGGTATACGAAGAGCACCTGTAGAGGAGGGAGGGGAACTAGTTGGTATGATCTCTCTCTCTTCTTTAATCCTCGACAATGAACTTTTTTAAGGCCCTACATCCTGCTAAGATATAATTGTTCAATTAAGAAGGGTGCTGACAATGGTAATTTTTTATTCAGCGTTCAAAACAATACTTAATCTTAAAAGGAAATGTCCGAAATGTAAGAGAGAGCAAGTAACAAAACCGAGTCAAAGGGGTAAAACCGTAACCTGTAAATTCTGCAAGGCACATATACCACCACGGAAAAATGAGATGTTAGAGTTTATCAATAAGGATGTGAATACAACAAAGGCCTGAATAATCGTGACATTAAATTGCTGGGCGGCAAGGGGAGAGGCAACACCATAATGGAAAGAAAATTATTAGTAGCAATCGGCAATACTGGCTTGGATAAAATTACGGTTAATTATCTTGGGAATCTCTTTCAGGATAAGCATGATGTCGGAATAGATCTTTTTACTGTAGTACCAATTCAAGGAGTGACCGAGGCCCAATTGCTGCTTGGAGATATTGACTCGCTGGCTCAATCGAAACCGTCAGTAATGCGGAAGAAAGAAAAAGCCCTTACTTATCTGGCCAGCCTTAAAAAGATACTTACAAGTGCCGGTTATCCCGAAGAGCTAGTGACCTGTGAGGCAGTATTTTCCTGGAGTAGCGTGGCTGCTACTTTGTTGCAACATGGACAAGCCGGACTCTATGACGCTATAATTTTGGCCAAAAGAGATCTGTCCGGTCTTGAGAAAATGCTCAGCGGAAGTATTTCAGCCGTCCTTGGAGAAAAGGATAACTCCGGGCCATTATGGATTGTCAGCGGCAACCCAACCGGTCATCATTTTTTAGTTCCTGTAGATTGTTCTTTACACACATTGAACGCAGTTGATCATCTTGGCTTTATTCTACAAGGCGATAAGGAGGCTGAAATCACTCTTTTTCATTCCAACTCTCTCCTGGCAGATGACAATATTACTCCCAAGGAGGATTTTTATGAGAAATGGGGCAGAGAATGGTGTGACCAGCATCTCAAGGGAGACGGGAAGGGCCATTATCATTTTCATGCGACTGAGCAAATTTTGAAGGAACACAATATTCCATCAGAGCATATCCATAAAGTGCACAGCGAATCCGGCATTGAGCCCTCCCAGATGATTGCCAGGGAAGTTAAAAAGCAAGCTTACTCAACTATTGTAATGGGCAGCCGGCTTGACAAAGAAAAGAATGTCTTTATGGGAGTGAGTGACAGGGTGATGTCAAATGTCGACAATGTAGCAATCTGGGTGGTTGGTTAACGTAAATGCTCATTTAGCTAAGCGACAGACAATCGGTCTTCCTTTCGCATAGGATGATTTTATAGGGGGTGCTGTTAAAATCGCTTCTTTTTTATTCAAGTCTAATACGTCGGTTGGGTGGGACTGGTAAATCCCTGTAAAGCGCAAAAAACGTGTTACCGATGCGAGTGATGGGATAGTCCATCTTGATTTTTTGTATAAGAGTGCCACGTTGGTTTTTGATAAATAGGTTGAACTCATTTAAATCGGGAGGGCATGGAACCCGGGCAATATGAAGTTGACGCGGCAGCGTCTCCCAGCGTCGAATGTCCGGTTGTTCAAGAAGGGCAATGAAGATCAACCGAACCAATGCCCCCCATCCCGGTCCATATTCATGATCCACCGCATGGGCGACACTCTCTTTTAACACGATACGTGATGTGGTTTTTACCGCTTTGGCCACAGCTTGTTGGTGCATAGTTGTCAGAGCTAATTGTGCCGTATCCGACAATGGAAAGCTCCTGCCTAGATATCGACCGTCTACTGAGATCTCAGCATGTCTGTTGAAATCATAATATCCATAATTATGGACCATTTCATTTCCACTGGGTGAGCGACCCAATAAGAGGACACAGACCAGTTCAGTGGGCCAGTTATCGGCATTGGCGGCTTTATTTTCTATGGTGTCCGAGAGCAGGCCTGTTTCTTCAATGGAAATATCTGGTAAAAGCTCGTCGGCCAGGCGGTATTGCAGAGCTGCATTGGATCTATCATCAATGAGTTCCAGACCCAATCCCGCAATATAGCGCGAAAATCCATCTTCAGGATAGTCGCCTCGTTTTTCTTCACTGAGAGAGTTAATGATTTTACGGGACTCGACGGCTGCATTGTCCCAATCGCCCAATGCCAGGTGATTTAAAGCCGTTAGATCATGCAACAAGGTCCTTTCAAAGGGAGCGCCCATGAAGGATTGAACATTATCATTGATTACAAGGCTGGCAGCACCTTTGGAAACACTATACGTCTCGAGGTCTTTTAAAATTTCGGCGGCTAAAATGAAATCGTTTGCACTTCCCTGATAATCACCAGCAGCCTGACGAATGGTGCCACGCTCCATAAGAAAGAGCACACGATCCTTCTCATTGATTGTTGTTATGTCCAGTTCTGCCTCGGCTTTACTGTAGTCGCCTTGGTAGAAATAACCACGTGCCGTATTGAGGTGGGTAGCACAACCGGTTTGGAGTAGAAGGACCAGGATCGCCAGCAGAGCGATCCTGGTATTTTTTTGAGTTACAACATGCAAGGGAAATTACCAACCAATGAGTGGTTGTCGTTCCTTACGGGCAAATTCGACTTCTGTGGTCCAGGAAATCAAGCCTGTTTCCAGGTCGGTGATTTCGGTGGTGAGTTTGTAGTAGTTCATCTTTGTTTTAGAAACCCGGACTTGCCGTGGTGTTTTTTGGGTCATTTGGCTGAGTGAGCCGGTCAACATATATTTGGCGCCCAGTTGACGGCCAATGGCAGATTGCGTTTCTGCTGTGACATTTTTCTGCTGATATTTCTGTTCTTTCATTAAATCTCTTCGACGAGCTGCATTGACAAACTGCATTTTGCCACTCTGGATAAGCAGAGTGCGCATACGGTCGGTGAGATTCTTGGTGTCGACGTATTCACTGGTTCGGTTTTGGACGCCGGCGATCATAAGAATTGGAGCAGTTTGCTCATTTTTTAGAAAAGTGCTGGTAAGGAGTTGGTCAACTACATCTTGAGTGATGTTACGCATATCAGAGGCGTCATAATCCGCTCTATAATGGTCCATTTCATCAACATTCACATCCTGGGTGTCGGCTCGAAACATTGCGCAACCAGAAGTAAGCAGGAGGACGCTGGAAAGTAATAATGTTGTTGCTACGTTAAATAACGTTTTGAAGCCCATGGTAATTCCTCCATGCAATGTGTGGTGTTGGTCAACGCAGTAATGAATATTTCAAGTTGTCAATCTATCTATAATGACATAATGACAGAAAATGAAATAAAAAGGTTCCCTAATCTGTATTTTCAGTTGCGCTGAAGGTGTTTAGGCTGAAGACTGAAGTGGACGTTACCGACATTGTGTCGGCTTTCGAAAATAAAGGCGAATACAAGGTTCGCGCCTACAGGTGTTGAATATGGTCCGTCGGCTATTCTTGTGATCGCTCTTGTTGTTAATTTCCTGCCTTAAAACCAAAATATCGTCATGATTATTAAAACGTGACACACCACTCGTTTTCCAGCGCGTCAGGCTAAAATGCTTCAGCCTTTAGTCAGTTTTTTTTACGATTGGTCGGATTTTAAAACTGCCAGGAAGGCGCGTTGGGGGATGTCGACATTACCCACTGTTTTCATGCGCTTTTTACCTGCTTTTTGTTTTTCAAGCAGTTTGCGCTTTCGGGTGATATCACCGCCATAACATTTGGCGGTCACATCTTTTCTAAGGGCAGAAATTGTTGTACGGCCAATGATTGTCCCACCAATGGCTGCCTGGATGGCAATTTTGAACATTTGACGGGGAATTTCTTCTTTCAGCATTTCACAGGCGTGCATGCCGCGTTCACGTGCTTTTTCGCGATGCACCAGCTGTGATAAGGCATCAACTCTTTCACCATTAACCAGAATATCCATTTTGACCAGATCACTTTCTCGATAATCCATGAGAGAATAGTCAAAAGATCCATATCCCTGGGTGACGGATTTGAGTTTGTCATAAAAATCGTAGATAATTTCGGCCAGAGGCAACTCAACAGTAAATTCGATCCGACCAGGCATGGGGTAGTGATAATGGGTGTTTTCACCACGTCGTTCCATACAGAGGGTCATAATAACCCCCATATATCGTTCGGGCATCAGAATGGAGGCCTTAACATATGGTTCTTCCGTTTTGATAATTGAGCCAGGGTCCGGGTAGTATGATGGATTATCAAGTTCCTGGACTTGACCATCCTGCAATTGAAAGCGATAAACTACGGAAGGTACGGTGAGTATGAGGGGAATATCAAATTCACGTTCAATTCTTTCTTGGATCACTTCGAGGTGGAGCAGCCCCAAAAAGCCGCAACGAAATCCAAAACCCAGGGCGCTGGAACTGTCTTTCTGGAAAGTGAGTGCAGCATCGTTGAGTTTGAGTTTGTCCATTGCCGTGACAAGGTTTTCATAATCGTCTGTGGAAATGGGATAGAGTGATGAAAAGACGACCTGCTTCATTTCTTCGAAACCGGTCAATGGTCCATCACAGGGATTATCGTCTACGGTTATGGTATCGCCGATCTTTGTATCGGCCACAGTTTTGATTCCGGCAATAATGTAACCAACCTGGCCTGCTTGCAGTTTTTTTTGAGGTTCTCGCTGTATACGAAAGAGGCCAACCTCTTCTACCTTATAAGTTGTTTGGTTGGAAAGAAAACGAATGGTATCGCCAGGTTTCAAAGTACCCTGGAATACCCGGCATGAAATAATGGTTCCTCGGAATGGATCGTAATTTGCGTCAAAAATAAGAGCCTGAAGGGGGATATTTACTTCGCCTTCAGGTGGGGGCAGATATTTAACAATGGCTTCCAAGACATCCTCAACGCCTTCACCGGTTTTGGCGGAACAGCGTTGAACACGGTCCATATCTAAACCCAAATCATCTTCGATTTGAAGGGCAATGGTATCCGGATCAGCGGCTGGTAAGTCAATTTTATTGATTACCGGAATAACTTCGAGATCGTTTTCCATGGCGAGATAAAGATTTGCCAGTGTTTGAGCCTCAACACCCTGAGAAGCATCAATGAGAAGTAAGGCGCCTTCACAGGATGCAAGGGCTCGTGATACTTCATAGCTGAAGTCCACGTGACCTGGGGTGTCAACAAGGTTGAGAATATAATCTTGGCCATCTTTTGCCTTATAAGGAAGGCAAACTGGCTGACTTTTTATGGTAATGCCCCTTTCCCTTTCAATGTCCATAGTATCAAGCAATTGATCTTTGAACTCGCGGTCGGTAACCATACCGCAATATTGAATAAAGCGGTCGGCCAAGGTGGATTTTCCGTGATCTATGTGGGCAATAATGCTGAAATTACGAACTTTTTTCATGGTGTTGGAGGTGCTAAGGTGCTCTGTTTAACCTGATGGTTTTTTGTAAGGGCCAAAGAGGCAGACACTATACGCGTTATATTATAAGTTGCAAACAAGATTTTCTATGCAAAACTAGAAAGTTCGGTGCAGACAACTCTATTGATTATTTCTTTGCAATGACTATTGCATTGCCTTTTATACAGTGAATACAACTTATTCGTTTAACTGGCGACCGAGAATGTGGAACAGTATGAAGTTGAAATTCGTGTACACGGTATTTACATTTCTTTCTTCTTTATCGGGCTGTTTGTTCAGTTAAAAATTGACGATACAGGCAGGAAAGGATATCATTTAATGTTTTAATATATGATGTACTAATACATTCAGGACAATATTGGTCGGAAGATAACAGTATATTATTCAATTACATTAACAACAGAATCATCGAATCCCCTAATTAGCAGGCATAATGGAAGAGAAAATAGAATCTGCCGAAATCATCGAGGCAACTGATCAACCATCCGAAATGCACCCACTTGTTGCACTGTCTGATGATGTTAATCTTCCGGCCATTTCCCATCCTGGGCTGCATCGATATCTCCAGGAAATTAGTCGGTATAAATTGCTTTCTCGCGAAGAGACTGAAGAACTCGCCATTCGCTACCAGGAAACTGGGGACCAGGATGCTGCCTACACATTGGTGTCTGCTAATTTACGCTTAGTCGTCAAAGTGGCAATGGATTTTCAAAAATATTGGATGCAGAATTTTTTGGATCTTATACAAGAGGGCAACGTCGGCCTGGTCCAGGCGGTGAAGAAATTTGATCCCTACCGTGGTGTGAAGTTTTCTTATTACGCGGCGTATTGGATTAGGGCCTATATTCTTAAATCCATTATGGATAACTGGCGGCTGGTAAAAATCGGCACTACCCAGGCGCAACGAAAGCTTTTCTTTAGTCTCAATAAAGAGAGACGTCAATTGGAATCCCAAGGATTCAAGCCGGAACCGAAGCTCTTGGCAGAGCGTCTGAATGTCAAAGAATCAGAAGTCATTGAAATGAGTCAGCGCATGGAAAGCTGGGATGTTTCTTTAGAAAGCCCGGTCCGTGAAGACTCTGATGATCAACAAAAAGATTTCATCGTCCAAAATGGAGCCAGTATTGAGGAAAGTGTGGCCTCCCGTGAAATGCAAGATCAGGTACAGAAAGTACTGGAAGAAATGCGAGGCTCGCTGAATCCGAAAGAACTTGCGGTGCTCTTTGACAGACTTCTGAGTGATGATCCTGTAACCCTGCAAACCATTGCTGATCGTTTCAGTATATCAAGGGAAAGGGTGCGCCAGATTGAGGCAGGACTGTTGAAAAAATTAAAAAAATACATGCTTCAAGAAGTACCTGACGTTGAGAATTTTATTGACGGTATTAGTGGTGGTGGTGACTAGGCTTAACAGCAGTGTAGAGGATTCACCATTCAATCTTACAGAATTCATTTCGAATAGAGACCTAAAACCCAGAACCTGGATTAGACATAATATGCATGTACCTTTGCTGGATTTAAAAGCTCAACTTTCTCCCCTGCGAGATAACATCCTCAGTGCAATTACGGAGGTTCTCGATTCCACTCGATATATAATGGGGCCAAAGGTTGTTGAATTCGAAAGAAATATTGCCCGATATTCCGGAGTTAAATACGGCATTGGCGTCTCGAGCGGCACCGATGCCTTGCTCATTTCGTTAATGGCGTTGGGAGTCGGACAGGGGGACCTGGTTCTCACCACTCCATATACATTTTTTGCCACCATGGGAGCAATTCTAAGGCTGGGAGCACAACCGGTATTTGTAGATATCGATCCGGTATCCTACAATATCGACCCAGAAAAGATGGCAGAAGTCCTGGATGATTATGCAGAAAAAGGCCTGCAGTTCAAGGCAATGATCCCAGTGCATCTTTATGGTCAATGTTCCGATATGAGTTCAATTTGCACCCTTGCAAAAAAATATGACATACCCATCATTGAGGATGCTGCGCAAGCTATTGGAGCCTGTTATCCGATGGGAGAGAGTGATCCCCAATGGAAGCCCGCCGGATCATTGGGTGACATGGGGTGTTTTTCATTTTTCCCAAGCAAAAACCTTGGTGGTATTGGTGATGGTGGCATGGTGGTTACCAATAATAGTGAGTTGGCCGAACGCATGGAGCAATTGCGTATGCATGGCATGTCGCCCAAATATCATCACTCTATGGTAGGTGGTAATTTCCGCATGGATCCAATACAGGCTGTGGCTCTTGACGTAAAATTACCTCATTTGGGAGATTGGCATAAAGCAAGAAGGAAAAATGCTGCCAATTATAACCAGCTCTTTATGGAATCCGGGCTTGTTGATGATGGTAGAATCGGTTTGCCTGAAGCGGTATACAAAGATTTAGCTGACAATACCCAGGATGAACCTGACTACCATATATACAATCAATATATAATTCGTCTTAATAATAGAGACGGGGTAAAGAAGTGTCTCGACGAAGCCGGTGTTGGCAATGAGATTTACTATCCCATCCCTCTTCATAAACAGGAATGTGTTGCAGACTTGGGATTTGGTAGTCTTTCTTTTCCTGAAGCAGAGCTTGCTTCACTTGAAACTCTTGCTTTGCCTATTTATCCGGAATTAACTATTGATATGCAACGATATGTTGTAAATCAAATTAAAGGTTTTTTTTCATAGAAGCCGTACTTGGCTCTTCATTTTCTTTAGCCTATCGAGCGAAAAAGAATCAATCTGGGAATGATTAAAAGAAAGAACACACCCTGTCAGCCATTAATGCCCCCTGTAATTGGACTTATTGGTCGAATATTATGGTGTTTCGTTCTTTTTTTATCCTTCGCCATTCCTTGTAAGGCAGATGAACGAGCTTCTCTTATTAATGAGCAGCTTCAAGAAATTCTGCAGTCCACCAAACTTCCCCAAAAGATTATCCATGCAAATGATGATGATAGACCGCAGTGGCAGCGGGAATGGCAGCAGGTGAGGGGAATTGCTCGCAATGGTGACTTGTCTTCTGCCAGCCAAGGATATGAGTCTCTTTTATTGAAATATTCTGGCTTGCAACATGCCCGATGGGAGTTGGCTGGAATTCACATTCGTTTAAGAGATTTTGCCAAAGCCATTACACACCTTGAGCTTCTCGTCGAAGAAAACCCGCAAACTGTCTCATATCTATCTGGTTTGGCCTATACATTATTTGAAAGTAATCAATTAGATCGAGTTGCTAAGCTTTTTGAAAAAATCTTAGAAATTCAGCCTGAAAATGGAACTGCATTACGGGGGATGGTCTATGTCTGCCTGCAACTAGAGCAACGGGAAAAGGCCCTGAAATACCAAGAAAAGTTATTTAAGCTTGTTCCCAGTAATTCTTTTGTGCTTCTAAGATTAGCCAAACTATATGAATCCTTTGGGCAAGACGAAAAAGCCTTACCCCACTTGGTTGTATTGTCACAGAATCCCCAGGCAGAAGTATCCATATTAGAAATGACTGCCTTGGCTCATGATCGCTTGAACCTGGAAAACCTTGCCGTAGAATACTGGCAGAGGGTTCTTGAAAAAAAGCCGACTCATAGGCTTGCACGATTGAAATTATCACAAGCAGAAGGGGAGGCCGGTCGTCGAAACAAAGCCTTAGATTATTTGTTGCCAGCATTAAATTTGGACAAAGCAGATACGGAAATACTCTGGGAAGTGGCAAATCTCTATATAAAAGAAGAAAAATATGTCGAGGCACTTCCCTATTTGGAACAATGTGTGGCTCTGAAAGCTTTTAGTAAACAGGTTCTTAACGGCTTGGTTGAAGTGCATTCGGCTCTTGGCAATAGGCAAGAGATAATTACTGTTCTCGAGACCTACTTTTCACTTGACCAAGATCCTTCGCAACTTGAACTCAAACATGCTGCTCGATTGTTTAGTGCAACAGGGCGTTTTCGAGAAGCTGTGCCATTTTACACGCGTCTATTAGCCATTGCCCCTGATGACCCAGATACTTTAAGTACACTTGCCAAAGATCTGATAAATGTAGCACAGAACGATGGTAAGTTCGGAATGCGCCGGTATTTCAGGAGATTAGGCCCAAAAAGGGTTGAGCTATATCGTTCCATGGCTGACCTGTTGAAAAAATTAGGTCGCCAAGAAGAATATCTTGAGGTTTTGGAAACCATTCATGATTTACAACCATCTGATACTGAAATCACTTTGGAATTGGCTCAAATATTTTATGAAAAAGGTGATTTAACCAGGAGTCTTTATTTTTATGAGCGACTTGAATTGGTTGGATATAAGAGCGTTGAATTTCATGAAGGGAGGGGAATCCTTTTTACGAAGTCCATGAAGTTTAAGCAGGCCTTACTCGATTTAAAAGAAGTTCTCCATTTAGCTCCAGAACGACATCAAGTGCGGTTACAATTAATTGATATTGCAGGACAACTGGGATTGCTTGAAGAGGTTCGACGACATTTTAATAAATTAAAGTCGTATGCTTCGACAGCTTTGAAATATGACGGCATATTTCGAATTGCCAATGCATTTCGCAACTGTGGTGCTTTTGATGATGCACAAAAGCTTTACTTTTCACTCCTGGCTGCAAATGAAAGTGACAATATCGTATTGGGTCAAACATACCTCGAAATTTCAAAGACATATCACCAGGCAGGCCTTGTGTTCGAGGCAGAGGAGAATTTTCGCAAGGCTTTGCTGTATGCCCCTGAAGGTCTTGATGAAATTTTTTGGTTACTCGGAAAAAGCTCGGTTAAAAATGATACTCTCATTGATCACACCCAGTGGTTATTCCGCTGGTTCAGTTTGAAACAAAAGAAAAACGATCTTGAGGCAAAAGAAAATGACGAAGATCGCCAACGCTTTAATTGGAACATAAAACGCTTACGGGCACGGTTATTGGCTGTGGATGGCAAATATGATGAAGCAACCTATCTTGCCTGGGACATTTTTACAGAAGTAGGGGCACAAGCGACGGATGACATGACTCTGAAAAGCCAATTGCGGAGAAGCATTGGCATGGATCTCGCTGGCTATTATTTAGAGAATAATCAACCAAGTAAGGCAGCCCGAATATGTCAAATCCTGCTTGAGGAAGGAAGAGCATCTGAAAAAACGGAATTTCATCCCTTGTTCATGCTGCTGAAGAGCTATCAGAGACAGAAGAAAAGTAGTGAAGCACGAGACGTCTTTGCTCGAATACTTTTTGCTGCCCGTCAGGATGTTGGTCGTTTGTTAATCGCTGCTCAACTGGCAAAAAAATATGGCATTCCAGAGCAGATGCTTTTCCTTTCCCGTACTGCTCTCGATGAGCTGCCGCAGTCTCTTAAAGCAAAATTTCTATTGGCAGACGCATTGGAAGACCAAGGGGGAAAACAGGAGGCAATTGGAATTATAGCACGTTTAGTGGCTGAGTATCCTGATAATAACAAGGCAGTTACAGCGTACATTCGACTCTTACTTAAGAATGGTGAGTTCCTTGAGGCGCTCACGCGTTGCGATGCTATATTGGCCCTGGACCCGAATCGAATTGATATAATTCTTTATAAAGTAAGAGCTCTTTGGGCATTGCAGCGATTTCCAGAAGCCATTGAGGTGTATCAAGGAATTATTACACCTTCTGCCGATTCCTTATTTGCCGATGAACTTGAAAACAATCACCTGCAAATAGACGTTCCTGACCAAGAGCCGACATTGTGGCAGCGAATTACTTTTTCCCAAGAATCACCGCCAACTCTTCTTGAATTGGCATTGTCTCACGTTGGCTTGCCAGATAACCATGTTGAAAGGAAAAAGATCGTTAAAATGGCGGTTGCCTACTATGCACTTCACAATTGGCAAAAACGGTTTGCCAAGGAACTGGCTGCCCGAGATGCTGTAAAGAGAAGATCATTTTACAGCGCCATTTACCAATACGAAGACTTGATTGAAGAATATCAAGTTGAGGAGTCGCTCCTTTTTGACTTGGCAGGAATTTATAGCCGTCTTGACATGTTGCTCGATGAAGCCTTGTTGTATGAAAAAATCATGAGTCTTGACGCTTCGTTTCCAGGTTTACAAAATGCCCGTCAGCGGAATTGGCTCAAACGGCGCCCTCGTGGTTCCATGGGAGGAACTTATCTGCGCGAAGAGGGCTATTTTGGTTATAAGTCTATGGAAAGAGAGGAAGTACAGGCTGCCTTTTGGGTCAGTCCAAAACCTCAGCATGAACTGGACATAGTAGTAAAACGGATTGGTTATAGCTCAATGGATATCTCCAGTCGAGTCGCTTCGAGGCGGTTATATCTTTCTTACAGAAGCCATTTTATGAACGGCTTTTCTTTGACCATGGGAGCGGGGGTTGAAGATTTGGAAGATGGGTATCCCTCCTCTGGATTATTTGATTGTAAAATTTCCAGTAAATTAGGAGACAGGCTCACGGGTGATTTATCGGTAAAGAGAGATGTGGTTGCCGACACCACAGCAAGCCTGATGAGAAATATCATTGAAACTGATATTTCATCGGGTCTGTCATTAGGACTGCTGCCCCACTTGAAAGTAGGGGGGGATTATGGTGTACGTTATCTTTCCGATAATAACTACACATTACACTACCAGTTTTGGACAACGTATCAGTTTTTTCAAGAGCCCTATTTCTTGAACTTTAAATATGCCTATGATTTTAAAGAGTCAAAAAATGGAGCTCAAGCTGGCCTTCCTCTTGAAGATGGATTTGCCGAAAACGACCATCCGTATTGGGCACCGAAAAATTATTGGCGTAACCGTTTTGAACTGTATTTTAAACATCAATTGAGTGAAGATTCTTTACGACGCGGTGTGCCTCGCTATTATACATTAAAATATACGTTAGATTATGATGCACAGGGATATGGTGCGCAAACTTTGGCAGGAAGTTTTTTTCTTGAATGGACACCACATTTTATAATGGAGGCTTCAGGATTGTATAAAAGCTCTCAAATTTCAAGAATCAAAGAAGTGAATATCAATGCTGTATACCGTTGGTAAACAGCCATTGAGATGACCAAGTTCTTGCAAACTTTCTTTTGGTATGCTATGTGACAAATATAAGTTTGCATACGATGTTATATCCTAGGGCGGCGCTGGGCGTGTCGCCTGTTTTTTTTTTGTAATTCAATAGTTTTTATTGAACCCTGCACACAAAATCCAGAAAGTACTTCTGGTAACGATGGTATTAAATTTGACATCAAAGGGAAGAGGTTCCCTATAGAAGGAGATTATCCATGGTGAAAAGAATTCCCATGTCCAAGACCGGCCATGCCAAGTTGAAAGAAGAACTTAATACTTTGCAAAGAAAGGATAGACTGGAAGTAATTAAGTCAATAGAAGTTGCCAGGGAGCATGGTGACCTCAAAGAAAATGCTGAATATCATGCAGCCAAGGATCGACAAGGCCATATTGAAGGCCGGATCATGGAACTGAAGGATAAATTGGGCCGTGCAGAGATTATCGATTGCAGTGCGGTTAATTGTGACAGGGTGGTCTTTGGTACAATAGTGACTGTTGTTGATATTGATACTGATGAAGAGATGAAATATCAATTGTTGGGGCCAGAGGAGGCGGATGTTAAAGCGGGAAGTATTTCTGTTGAGGCCCCTCTGGGACAGGCTCTTATCGGTAAAAATGAGGGTGATGAAGTAACGGTGAAAGCTCCAGGCGGGGTGCGTCATTTGGAAATTATGGAGATTGGAAGCCCAACTGCATCTTAGGGAAAACGGAAGACTGTAACTCTTCCGTTTTATTTTTCTTTAATACCTGAAAGAAAAATATCACATACTTGCTGAGCAGTTTCTTCAATGGTGAGGCTTGGCTTAGGGGTAAGAATCCAAATACGAGAAAGCTCATCCAAAGCACCAAAGTAGGCACGTTTAAAGAAATCCGGATTTATATCGCTACGAAACAGACCTTGGGATTGTCCGGCTTCAACAATTGCAGAAATAATATCAAGGTATTCGACAAATTTTTTGTTTCGATACTCTTTCATAAAAAATGTACTTTGTCTTAACTCGACCTGTAATACTTCGGCCAACTCACGATTTGTTTCCAATAGGGAAAGGTGATTGAGCGCAAATGTTTGAAGCATATTCCCCGGATCTGACTCTACCTCGATGGCCTTTTTAACCTGGACAATGATCTTGCCGATTTCTTCTTCAAAAAGAGAAATCAAGATGTCATATTTATTGTTGAAATAGAGGTAGATGGTACCATCGGCGACTTTAGCAGTTTTGGCAATATCTGAAATTCGTGCATTATAAAAGCCTTTACTGGCAAAGACTTTAACGGCAGCTTGAATTATTTTTTGGTGTTTATCGGAAGTTCGCATCTGAGTTGAAAATAGTTTAAATATTGGTAAATTCGTTTCAACACCCCTTGAGGGGCATCAACAAAAAACTTCAAATGCCACGTTATGATTATGACATGTTACTACATGAAGCACGTTCGTCTCGTCGTATTTAAAAGTCGCAGTTTATGCACTTTGAAGTACTATCTACGAGACCACAAAATAAGGGTTGCGTTTTCTTGCACAAATGTAAAACTTTAAAGCAAATGAAAAGATGAATGGCTGTTCATTCAGATTGCTATGATAGAACAGAGAGTGAAGAGGTGTCAAGGGATTTCAGAGGTTAGAATCGAGAAGAAATAACAGAAAAACAGACTGCAGGCGAAGTTCTGAGAAAAGGAGCTATATTCATGAAAATTCTTGTGGTTGGATCAGGTGGAAGGGAACATGCTTTGGTATGGAAATTAAGGCAAAATCCCCAAGTAGATACAATTTACTGTGCTCCCGGTAATGCAGGTATAGCTACTGACGCACAATGTGTAGATATAAGTGCAGAAGATGTTGATGGGCTTTTATCCTTTGCAAAGGATAAGAGCGTTGAGTTGACAGTTGTAGGGCCTGAAGCTGCTCTTACGCTTGGTATTGTTGATCGTTTTGAAGAGGAAGGCTTGCGGATTTTTGGACCCAACCAAAGAGCGGCTGAATTAGAAGGCAGCAAAGTATTTATGAAAGAGTTGCTTCAAAAATACAATGTGCCGTCCGGCGGTTTTGCAATGTTTGATGATCTGCAGGAAGCGAGAAATTATGTTGAGCAACACGGTGCACCTCTCGTTGTCAAGGCTGATGGCCTGGCCGCAGGCAAGGGTGTTATTGTTGCCGAAACCACTGAAGATGCTTTAGATGCCCTCGACCTCATCATGGAAGATAAAGCCTTTGGCGATGCCGGCAGTAGAGTTGTCATCGAAGAATTTCTGGTGGGCGAAGAAGCCTCATTTATCGCCTTTACAGACGGGGAAACTGTTTTACCTTTACCTACATCACAGGATCATAAAGCAGTTTATGAAGGTGATAAGGGCCCCAATACAGGTGGAATGGGAGCCTATTCACCTGCTCCAGTTGTCACGGAAGCTTTGCATCAAAGGATTATGGAAGAAGTAATGATTCCTACTGTCCAAGCCATGGCTGCCGAAGGGAGACCATATAAGGGTATGCTTTATGCCGGTATGATGATTGACGGTGACAAGCTGAATGTCTTGGAATACAATTGTCGATTTGGTGACCCTGAATGCCAGCCGCTGCTCATGCGATTGGAGAGTGACTTGCTTGAGATTTTGGAAGCTGTTGTCGACAGCCGTCTTGCTTATATTAAACCCAAGATCGACACTCGTCCAACAGTGTGTGTGGTAATGGCATCCGGCGGCTACCCTGGCAGTTATGATAAAGGAAAGATTATTTCCGGTCTTGATAAAGCCGACGACATAGAGGATGTTAAAGTTTTTCATGCCGGGACTACTCTGGAAGATGATAAGGTCACCACTAGCGGTGGTCGTGTACTGGGCATTACAGCGCTTGGGGATACTCTGCAAGCTGCCATTAACAAGGCCTACCAGGCCGTTGATTGTATTACCTGGGAAGATTGTTACTTCCGTAGGGATATTGGACATAAAGCATTAAGCAGAAAGGATGATAGTATGACGACAAAAGTTGGTATTATAATGGGAAGTGATTCGGATCTTCCGGTAATGATGGGAGCCGTTGATTTTCTGAAGAAAATGGATATTCCATTTGAAATTACGGTGGCTTCAGCGCATCGCACACCTGCAAGGGCGGCCGAGTTTTCTGAGACAGCCCGGGAGAGGGGAGTTGGTGTCATCATTGCCGGTGCAGGCATGGCGGCTCATCTGGCCGGTGTTCTGGCAGCTCATACAACGCTGCCAGTCATTGGGATACCCATCGATGCGTCATCATTGAAAGGCTTGGACAGCTTGTTATCTACTGTGCAAATGCCACCAGGAGTGCCTGTTGCCACCATGGGGATAGGCAAATCAGGGGCTAAAAACGGTGCTATTTTAGCGGCTCAGATATTAGGCGTGAAGGATGCTGCCATTGCCGCAAAACTCGCAGATTTTAAAGCGGAAATGGCCGCTCAGGTTGATGAGAAGGCTAAGAATCTGAAGGTCTAATTAATGGAAACTCTCCAGCAGCACCCCACCTGTGTCCGATCAGGCTTACTCAGATAGAAAAGAGCTATTCTTCACAAGCCTGCTTGAACACATCTGTAGCACTGCTGAAGAGTTATAAACAATAGATTTTTGCTGATGACCGACGACTCAGACAGTAAGAGAGACATATCAAGTAGTGATCTACAGCATGCCAGGGAGGTCTTTCTAAAGGACGGTATTGTTGCCTTCCCAACGGAGACTTCCTATGGCTTGGCTGTTGATCCTTTCAGTCAGCATGCACTCGAAGGCCTTTTTGCCCTGAAAAAAAGACCTATTGAAAAACCGGTCCTGGTTGTGATTAACCAGATGGATCAACTGGACCGGCTTACCAAAAAAGTTCCAGAAATCTTCACTCCACTTATACAAAGGTATTGGCCTGGTCCCTTGACTTTGATTTTTCCAGCTCTTGCAGGGCTTCCTCCTTTGCTTACCGGTGAAACAGGTACCGTAGGAGTGCGACTCACATCACACCCCGCTGCGGCTCAATTTGTTGATGTGGTGCAGAGTCCTGTAACCGCCACAAGTGCTAATCTCTCTGGTGCTACTCCATGTCAAAGCGCCGAAGAGGTTGATTCATTATTCTCCACAGGAGTGGATTTTACCCTTGATGGGGGAACCACCAAGGGCGGTCCCAGCTCCACCATTCTGGCCTGTTTCAATGATGTGATCTGGTTGGTGCGGGATGGTGCGATTCCCTTCCATGAAGTCCAGGAAATTCTTGCTGCAGAAGCTGAATAATTTGTGAGGAATAGTTATATAAGGCAGGTCAACCTTTCTATCCATGACTCTCCAAAAGCGGTGAGAGTTGCCTTCCTGGAATCCGGTCCTGTGAATTCAAGATGTACTTCAAGTCGTTCATCGGGCATGAAATCTCCCAACCGGTCTGGCCATTCGATGACCGTCAAACCCTCTCCATAGAAGTATTCTTCAAAACCTAAATATTCCAGTTCCTCAGGGTCAGCCAAGCGATAGAGGTCCATGTGATAGAGGGGGATCCGCCCAGGGTATTCATGTAAAAGGCTGAAGGTGGGGCTGGTGATATAACATGATTTAGGTACTTCAAGTCCGTGGCCAATGGCCTGGGTGAGGGTGGTTTTGCCGGCCCCAAGGTCTCCCTCAAGGGCAACAACATCACCTGCCAGAGCCAGCCCGCCCAGTTTACGGCCAAAGCGCTGAGTCTCCTCTAGTGTTGGCAGAACAATGCTAACCACATTTTGTTCGGTGTGAACTGTCATGGATTAAGACTATTTCCTCTTATGACAGAAGAGACAACGATACTTGGGAGGATGTTGCTCCGGAAGGGGGTATTCACCGTCGGGATTGTGACATTCTTCACATTGTTTTTCCGCCTCTTTTTTATCGATACCAAAAAAAACTTCATGGGTCTCATTATGTGGTAATTGAGGGGTAGTTTCCTGGGGAGCGAACCAGAGGAAAAGAAAAATACCTGTGCAGCTCACAATAAAGAGAAGATGGAGCAGTTTTGTTTTTTTGGGATTGTATGTTTCCGTCACAGTGAGACTCTCCGAGTATTTTTTAGCAACTTCCCATTTCCACCGCGTTAAAATCAACGAGTCCAAGACGAAGCCCAAGTACCAGGGTCTCCATAACAAGGTTGCACACTATATTATTTTTTGCGGTGAGAGTTACCAGTTGCCGGTGTTTTATATTGTCCTTTATAAGTTGATCAATGTCTTCATGATCATTCTGTTCTTTTATGATGGACTTGGCAACAGTTTTCCCGGAAAGAACAGCTGGAAAAATTCCTTCTCCTGTTATGCCTGATGCAAAGCCTGCAGCATCCCCAGCAAGGTAAATGTTGTTAAAATGCCAGCCTCGATAATCAAAATTTATCAGTCCGGCTTCAGGTTTAATGTGTGCAAGCTCAAGTTTCTTTTGAGAGGCCCAAGCCAGTAGAGATTTCTGAAGCTCTCTGGGACTCGTTTTCCCTCTGGCAATATAGGCCCCAACAGATGAGATCTCTTGGTGGGGAAAAATCCAGGCATAACCATTTTTAAAAAAGCGATTATCAAGGTGCCACTCCATGTTTGTCATGGAATAGGGCAACGTATATTGAATACCGGTTCCATAATATTGAGTAGGAATATTGAGATATTTGCGAACTATAGAGGAAGATCCATCTGCCCCAACGAGAAAATCAAACTCAAATTCCTCGCCGGTGTTGAGTGTGATTTTATTGTCGGAAATGGAGGATACTCGACTTTCAGTGCGTATTGATGCACCAGCAGCAATGGCTTTTTTTAACATCCATTGCCCAAGGTTTTTTCTGTTTACTGTTGAGATAATGGGAGAGTCTGAGGAAAGAACAGTTTTTTGGCAACGGGTGGCCACATGTTGTTCATGAAACGTCCGTTCAATGAACTCAACAGGAAGTTCTTTTAATAGGCCGGAACCGGTTATTCCGCCGGCGCACACTTTTGGTCCAATGACTCGATTTCTTTCAAGAACGAGGACATCGTAAGATTGAGCTGCAAGCTTCTCGGCGCAAGCTAACCCAGCTGGGCCTGCTCCTATAATAATGGTGTGCCATTTTTCCATGTTGCGTGCAGTTCTTCCCTATCTATAAGGAGCAGAAATAAAAATATTCCATTTCATGAAAATTTCGTCAGATATGGCGGCTACCTTTTTTGCATTTTCCATGTTAGTATTCGAAGGTTTACATTAAAAATGAGCCGCTCCGATAATTGGCAATAGTATTATACCAGGCTGAATTGCATTGCAAGTTTTGGCGAGAGTAAAAAACTTCGTCAATTGAGTTTTTAGACGCCACAATAATTGAGTTCAGTTCAAGAAAATTTTAATTCAATAGAATATTCCTCTCCCCATCGTGCAGGAATTAATACAAAGGTCAGGACATGAAATTAAAAGGGCATGGTAAGCGTGAAAGAAAGAAGTCTTCATTCATTCTATTTTTAAAATTAATACCCGTTATTGCACTTATAGGTGCTGTGGGTGCTGGAGTTATGCTCTACGAACGTGAGCAACCTCATGTTTCTATGGTCAATGATATTTCCCTGCTTGGACCAAGTGGCCAGTTTACCTTTTCAATTATCGATGAAAAAAGTGGCTTGCAGTGGGTCGAGGTTGCTCTTCTGCAAGGAGAAAAAAAGGTACGTCTTTATTCCCAGACTTTTATACGGCAAGGATATTTTTCCGCGGCCGGTGAGAACAAATTTCAAGAGAAGATAGAAATAAACAGTTCAAGTCTTGGCCTTAAAGACGGTGAGATGGAACTGCTTATCACAGCCCGAGATTTTTCTTTTTGGAATTGGATGAACGGCAATGAGTCACATTTTCAGACTTCTCTAACCTTGGATACCAAACCTCCACAGGTTTTTGTAATGGAATCTCCCCGAGCCATCAAACAAGGTGGTGCAGGAGTGGTTTTATATCGTATTGGTGAAGACGCTGTACGACATGGCGTTTACATAAATGGATTTTTTAACCCTGGTTTTCCACTTGAGAAAAAGGGGGCAGGGATTTTTGGAGCCATGATCGGTTTAGCATTTGACCAGGATAGCATTAATGATGCCCATATCGTTGCCATCGATAAAGCAGGTAATGAGGGGAGGGCGAGTTTTGGCATGATTGTCCGCAATGCTAAATTTCGAAAAAATCGTACCATCAATGTCGGAGATGGTTTTCTGCAGCTGAAATTACCTGAATTCCGTAATCATTATCCTGACATGGCCGGAGAAGATGTTGAGCAATACGTTTTCACAAATAGTGAAGTGCGAAAAAGAAATAATCAGAAGATTAGAGAAGTGTGTATGGCCTCGGCTCCTGAACGTTTTTGGGAGGGACGATTTTCACGACTGGGTAGAAGCAGCACTCAGGCCCAGTTTGCAGATCATCGGACCTACTTTTACAAAGGGAAGGAGATAGACAAACAGGTTCATTTAGGCACTGATCTCGCCTCCACAAAACACGCTGAAGTTGGGGCAGCCAATCATGGTCGGATAGTTTTTGCTGAATACCTGGGAATCTACGGGAATACAGTGATTATTGACCACGGTCTTGGTCTTTTCAGTTTGTATTCACATCTGAGCCAGATAGCCACGGCACCGGATGTCATGGTGAAAAAAGGTGACGTTATTGGGCTTACTGGAATTACCGGCATGGCAGGTGGTGATCATTTGCATTTTAGTGTTCTGATCAATGGTCTTTTCGTTAACCCATTAGAATGGTGGGATGCCCATTGGTTAGATCTTAATATTGAGTCTATTTTAAAGTGAGCGATTCGTTTTCAGCATGCATTAAAGAGCACATATCTTGAACGGAATAAAGGCTGACAACTGAATGTTTTCACCGGTTAATATTTGTGTCAAAAATTAACATTCTTCCTGAAAACTTGGCCAATCAAATTGCAGCTGGTGAGGTGATTGAACGCCCTGCTTCTGTGGTGAAAGAATTAGTCGAGAATAGCTTGGATGCCGGTGCGACTCAGCTGGAGATTCAAGTGCAGGGTAATGGCACACGGCTCATCAGAATTATCGATAATGGCCAGGGCATGGATCAAGATGATGTGTTGCTTTGTCTTGAACGTCATGGCACCAGCAAGCTTAAAAGCCTTGAAGATCTTGGCGCCATAAAGACTTTAGGTTTTCGTGGGGAAGCTGTCCCCTCAATTGCCTCGGTTTCAAAATTTTTCATAACTTCACGCACCGAGTCCAACCCGTTGGGGATGCGAGCTGAAATGCGCTTCGGTAAATTGATGCGCGCTCACGAAATGGGTTGCCCACAGGGAACCGTAGTTGAAGTACATGATTTATTTGGAAATGTGCCGGCCAGACGAAAATTCCTTAAATCTGCTGCCACCGAAATTTTTCACATGGAAGAAGTCGCCATAGGCTATGGCTTGGTCCATCCGCGACTTGGACTGCATTTCTCTGTAAACGGTAAAGAAGTACTCGATTTACCGGTTGGTTCCGACACCCATGAAGATAGAATCCGACGGCTTTCTGCCAAAGGTCTTCATGGCCCATTAATTTCTCTTGATTTTAATGAACAGAAGAGCGGAGTGAAAATCAGTGGTTGCCTGCTCCCACCTGAAAGTGGCTATGCCTCAACAGCCCGTCTGCGACTCTTTGTTAACGGTAGAGTCGTGCGGGACCGGATGTTGAGTCATGCAGTGGCGGAAGGCATGAGGGAATTTCTTCTCAAAGGGAAAAGGCCTGCCGGTGTTCTGTTTATTGATTTGTCACCGGAAGAAGTTGATGTCAATGTCCATCCAACAAAACAAGAAATACGTTTTCATAAATCACCCCAGATTCATTCTCAGGTTGTTGCTGCGGTGCAAAAAGGAATGGCAGCCTACCAGGATTCCTTGAAGGAAACCGTTTTTATACATTCAAAAAGCACAGAGCCCCAAGAAATACACAAAAACAATCATGACTATGTTGAAAGACAAGGGGCACTCTTCAAGAGAAATGTTCTGGCAGAAAACGCTCCCTCCTATAAGTCAGTGCCTATACATCATCAGAAAGGGGACTCTGAGGCACTTTTCACCGAAGTTTTAAGTGAAATTCAACAAGATAATTCCGATGTACAGGCCTCTTTAATGGCAGAAGAAATGCCATTTCAAAGTGCACGCATTATCGGTCAAATAATGAATGCCTATATTCTCTGCGAAGTTGAAAATGGCTTAGTTGCTATAGACCAGCATGCTGTTCAAGAACGGATCCTTTTTGAAAAATTAAAGGACGACTATCAACAGACAGGTGTGCCGAGTCAAGCTTTACTCTTTCCTAAAATGGTCCAATTTCCTCCAGACATAGGCAGTGTTTTAGAAGAGAATAAAGAAGAAATTGAAAAACTTGGACTTGAAATAGAGCCCTTTGGCGGTGAGTCCTATATCATAAAAGCCGTGCCGGCGTTAATGACTCATCTCGAAGCAGAAGATGTAGTCTTGGGAATTTTATCTCGCTTTACAAATAAAGTGATTAGTTCTTCCCGTAATCGCATGGAGCATATTTTGGCCACCATGGCGTGTAAAGCCGCAATTAAGGCTGGACAGAGTCTGACCGGAGAGGAAATGGAGCACTTGGTAGCACGGATTCTCCAGTCAACTGTTTTTTCACACTGTCCCCATGGCCGACCGGTGATGAAACATTTTTCTGTGCAGGATATGAAAAGCTGGTTTCAAAGAACCTGATGGCTGGATACTTGACAGCAGGGTTGAGAAAGGCGATTCTGTACACAGTATTTTAAATTACCACGTAATGCAGTTTCACTTCGCATCATTATCGTATACAGGGGATGCATATGGAAATGGCGGAACGCGGCCTTTATATTCAACTTTTTAGTATTCATGGTCTTATTCGTTCCAGTGCTCCGGAACTTGGGCGGGACGCCGACACCGGCGGTCAGGTGAAATATGTTCTTGAGTTGGCCAAAACTCTTGCCGAAATTCCTGAGGTAGGGCAGGTCGACTTAGTCACTCGTCTCATTCAAGACAAAACAGTTTCAACTGATTATGGCGTTCACCTTGAGCCCATAAGCGAAAAATCTCGTATTGTCCGTATTCAATGTGGTGGTCGTAAGTATATACGAAAGGAACTGCTATGGCCCCACCTCCCCGAATTTGTCGATAAGACCCTCAAGTTTATAAAAAAAGAAGGACTCGTTCCGGATATATTCCATGGGCACTACGCCGATGGTGGTTATGTCGCTAGAATGCTCGCTAATATTTTTGGGGCGCCATTTTTTTTCACCGGCCATTCCATGGGACGTCATAAAAAAGAAAAACTTTTGGTCGATGACATGTCTGAAAATGAGATTAATCGACGTTACCATATTGATTACCGTATTGAAGTCGAAGAACGTGTTATCAAGGAAGCACAGAGGATTATAACCAGCACAAATCACGAGATTGAAGAACAATATGGGCTTTATGAAAGCTCTGAATTTGGTCGGTATATGGTTATTCCACCAGGTATCGATATGGACACTTTTTATCCTTACTATCATTCACAACTTGATGTTGATGTAGATGAAGAGGCGGCCCGACAGGCCCGTATGACCTTGCTCGGCGATTTACACCGATTCTGGGTACACCCGGAAAAGCCATTTATCCTCGTTCTCTGCCGTCCGGACCAAAGAAAGAACATTGCCGGGTTAGTTAAGGCATATGGAGAAGATAAGAACCTGCAGGCCATAGCCAATCTCGCTATATTTGCTGGTATTCGTAGGGATATTCAGCAAATGGAGGAAAATGAAGAACAGGTATTAACCGAAATGCTTTTGATGATGGATGCCTATGATCTATATGGCAAATTGGCAATTCCTAAAAAACACGATTTTGCCACTGAAGTTCCGGAATTATATCGACTCTGCGCAGACAGTAAAGGGGTCTTTGTTAATCCTGCCTTGGTTGAACCCTTTGGCTTAACACTTGTTGAGGCTGCTTCATGTGGACTGCCCATAATAGCCACAAAAAATGGTGGGCCTGCCGACATAATTCGAAACTGTGAAAATGGCATTCTTATTGATCCACAGAATACCGAGGAAATTGCTTCTGCCCTGAAGAAAATTCTCGTTGATGGAGAGCTTTGGAAAACCTATTCTCATAACGGCATAAATGGCGTACGAAAACACTACTCATGGAGCCGACATTGCAGCAGGTCTTTTGAGCTTATGGTACAAGAGCTCCAGGTCATGCCACCTGAGTCAGAGATTGAAGCAAAGCGAACTCGTCGGCATGGTTTTGGAAAGCGTCTTACCAGGGCAAAACGAATTTTAATAAGTGATATTGACGACACCATGATTGGTGACGAGAGTGCCTTGGAAGACTTGCTAGCTCTGTTGTATTCCAATCGAGATAATCTCATTTGGGGACTTGCAACCGGACGCACATTGGAGGCTGCCCAGGAAGCCTTGGAGGATAACGGTGTTCCTGATCCTGACATCCTGATCTGCTCTGTAGGTACTGAGATTTTTTATGGTCCTGGCATGGCCCTGGATAATGGATGGAAACAACATATTTCTCATTTGTGGAAACCAAAACTCATTCAGTCAGCTCTTAAAAATTTAAATAGTTTGGAACTGCAGGAAGATGAATTTCAGCAAAATTTTAAAATAAGTTATTATGTCGACCCGGAAAAAGATCCTGATATAATTGCAAAAGTGCATCATGCTCTACAGGCCAGGAAGCTGCGGTATCAAATGGTATACGCCCTTGGTCAATATATTGATATTTTGCCGTACAGAGCGTCGAAAGGAAAAGCTATTCGATATCTCTCTTATAAATGGGGCATTCCATTGCCGAGCATTATGGTATGTGGTGATTCCATTAAAGATGAAGAAATGTTGCGTGGTGATACCTGTGGACTTGTTGTTGGGAACTACCGCGAGGAACTTGAAGCATTACGAGGGGCCAGGAAAATCTTTTTCAGTAAACAATCTTATGCAGCCGGTATAATTGATGGACTGCACCATTATCGTTTTATGGAGGATACGGCATCATGACTAAGCCGTTGGCAAACTTTATCGAAGATGAAGAGATAGCGCCTTTTTTGCGTTTTATATTCGCTTTGCCGGATAATGATTCTCATATCTCACTGCACAATGATATAAAATTGGCGTTTCAGGATTTCATGGCCTGTAATCCGAATCTTCCCCGTATGTCCAGTAGCAAGCGCTTTATTCAAAAGGTGCAGGAGATTCTTCACCTGGAAGATCGACGTGTGGTGCTATACCGTCATCGACGTGCCAGTAGCAGGGTGTATGAGGTGAAGGAAACAAGCAGTATGCTCGTGCGGCTGAGCATAAAAGATTTTTTAGGAATAAAAGAACGGTTGGCCAATCCTGACCTGCCACTTGGGCAGCGTACCATGGAAATTAACATGGCGCCTTTTTATGATTATGGACCTGACCTCAAGGATCCCGGCACCATTGGAAATGGTATCAGGCATTTGAATAGATATATGTCCGCCAATGTCTTTCATCAGCGCCAGAAGTGGAACAATACATTGTTCGAATTTTTGAAGCTGCATCAATTGCATGGTGAACAACTCCTCTTGGATGGTGAGAAAATCAAAACCGCCGAGGAACTTGAATCATGCCTTGAAGATGCGGTTGATTTTCTTGAACGATGTGACTGCCAGGAAGACCTGAAGAGATTGAAAAATAAATTAAAGCACCTTGGTTTTCTCTCCGGCTGGGGTAATAACCAGGCCCGCATGCTGGAGACCATGAATTTACTGCAGGATATTATTGAACAGCCAAATGAGGACACGCTGGAAGAATTTCTTTCGCGAGTGCCCATGGTTTCAAAGGTTGTTCTTCTGTCACCCCATGGCTGGTTTGGCCAGGAGAATGTTTTGGGTAGACCTGATACTGGTGGCCAGGTGGTCTACATTCTTGATCAGGCGAAAGCCTTAGAACAATATCTTGCCAAGGACCTTCGGCTGGCAGGCCTTGATATCAAACCAAAAGTGCTCATTGCTACCCGGCTTATTCCAGAAGCGGATGGCACCAGCTGTGACCAGCGTCTTGAAAAAGTCAAAAATACCCAAAATGTATATATCCTAAGGACACCTTTTAGAGATTTGGAAGGTAATATTATTCCCCATTGGATTTCTCGTTTTCGTATCTGGCCGTATTTAGACCAGTATTCGGTGGATGTGGAAAAAGATATCGTTGAGGAGCTTGGTGGTCGTCCTGATCTTTTTGTCGGGAACTATTCAGATGGCAATCTCGTAGCGACCAATCTTTCAAAAAACCTTGGTGTTATTCAATGTAATATTGCCCATGCTCTTGAAAAATCGAAATATCTCTTTTCCGATTTGTACTGGGATAAGTTTGAAGATGAATATAATTTTTCCGTACAAATCATGGCTGATCTCATTTCCATGAACCATGCTAACTTTATCATTACAAGCACCGGCCAGGAAATTACCGGTACAGACACATCCATTGGCCAGTATGAATCGTACCAATTTTTTTCCATGCCTGGCCTTTTACAGGTGATTAACGGAATAGACCTGTTTCATCCACGCTTCAATGTCATTCCTCCTGGTGTCAGTACACAAACTTATTTTCCTTATACTCAAAAGAAAAAACGTGATAAAGCCGATACAGACCGACTCAAAAGAATCATGTTTGAGATTAATGATGAGGAGTGCTTTGGGGAGCTATACGATCCGGAAAAACCTCCAATTTTTTCCATCGCCCGCCTGGATCGGATTAAAAACTTGACTGGTTTGGTTGAGGCCTATGGGCAGGATGCAAATCTCCGTGAGAGAGCAAATCTCATCCTTGTGGCTAGTTCAATTGATATTGAAAAATCCACTGACAGCGAAGAAAGGGATGAAATCCGCAAGATGCACGCTATTATAGAGCTTTACAATCTTTATGGTTCCATACGTTGGATAGGCAAGCGTCTTTCAAAGTCTGATACCGGCGAGGTGTATCGAATAATGGCCGATCGAGCCGGTATATTCGTACAACCTGCATTGTTTGAAGCTTTTGGTTTAACCATCCTTGAGGCAATGCATTCTGGCCTGCCTGTATTTGCCACCGAGTTTGGTGGTCCTCAGGAAATTATTATTGACGGGGAAAGCGGTTTCCTGATTAACCCCACTGATCCTGCTGCCATGACCAGTAAAATCTTCGATTTTTTCAGCCTTGCAGAAGAAGATCCAAAACACTGGCGAAAATTCTCCAAATCTGGCATGCAGCGTGCTCAGAAATATTTCACCTGGGAATTGTATTGTCGCAGGTTAACCAGGCTCACAAAGGTATATGGTTTCTGGCGTTATTCCATATCTGATAAGGCAAAGTATAGATTGGGGCAATATTGTCATCTCATGTACCATCTCTTTTTCAAGCATCGAGCTTTTAAGATAGAGTAGGGGACGAGGGTTCAAGGATTCGAGGGGCCAAGGGGTCAAGGGGCCAAGGATTCGAGGGGCCAAGAGTTCGAGGGTTCAAGGGGGCGAGGGGCAAGGGTTATAACGTTTACGGTTGAGATGAAAAAGAACCGTGAATCATATTTTTTGGAGTAATAAAGTGGCTGAAATTATCGTTTCCATTGGCGAAGTGGTCTGGGATATTTTCCCCGATCAAACTGTACTCGGTGGTGCACCTGTCAATGTCGCCTATCACCTGCAATTACTTGGCCACTCTGTTTTGCCCATCAGTAGAGT
Source organism: uncultured Desulfobulbia bacterium (assembly GCA_964443295.1). Classification (GTDB taxonomy): domain Bacteria; phylum Desulfobacterota; class Desulfobulbia; order Desulfobulbales; family CG2-30-60-27; genus CAYUCH01. Next base: position 27,549 of record CAYUCH010000016.1, read on the forward strand.
CGGAAATGATGAACTAGGTAATGAAACGAAACAGAAAGTGGCCGAACTGGGATTACCATTAACCGGCATACAAGTGGATCCTCAACTGGCTACTGGTCGGGTGAATGTCAGTTTTGGAGACAATAATGAACCAAGTTTTGATATTGTCGCTCCTTCATCCTGGGACAGCATTGACCTCGATCACGCAAGAGAAGCCATCGGAAATGTTACTTTCCAGATGGTTTTCGGCACCCTTGGCCAACGAGATTCTCGATCCAGGGCAACTATTCGTGCACTTTGGGATATGGCATCATTTCGTTTCTATGATGTGAATCTCAGGCCACCATTTACCACCAGGGAACTCGTAGAAGATTCTTTGGCTGTTGCAGATGTAGTAAAAGTAAATGAACATGAATTGGCGCAATTAGCAGCTTGGGCGGAAATCGAATTTTCCGATGAAAAAAAAGCGGCGCTGGAACTCATGAACCTGTATAATTGCTCGGCTTTTTTGGTTACTGAAGGGGCAGCCGGTGCGTGGCTTGCTACCGAGGAAGGAATATTTTCCCATCCTGGTTTCCCCACAAAAGTAGCTGATACTGTCGGTGCTGGTGATGCTTTTTTTGCTGCTTTTATCGATTGTTTTATAAAGAAAAAGACCTGGCAGGAATGTCTGGAAAACGCCAACAAGCGTGGCAGCTATGTGGCTTCTCAACAAGGGGCGACTCCAGAATTTGATGAGTGAAAAGTGAAAAATGTAGAGTGAAAAGTGTTTAGGATTTTTCTCATCCATAAGATTTATTTTTATTTAAGGAAATACAATGACAGCTATTACAACAACCCAATTTGATGATTTACAATTGATCCATCGCGGTAAAGTCCGTGATCTTTATGAAGTTGAAGATAAACTACTCATGGTGGCTACGGACAGGATTTCCGCCTATGACGTGGTAATGGATGATCCTATTCCCAATAAAGGCAGTGTGTTGACAGAATTATCATTATTCTGGTTTGACTATTTGAAAGATATAGTGGCCAACCATCTCATTACTGCTGATGTGAACGAATACCCTGAAATTTGTAAACCCTATGCTGAAATACTTGCCGGTCGATCCATGCTGGTTAAAAAAGCTAAACCATTGCCCGTTGAATGTATCGTGCGTGGGTATATCTCTGGTTCATTTTGGAAGGCATATCAAAAGTCCACAACAGTGTGCGGCTTTGAACTGCCCGAGGGCATGCAGGAATCGGAGAAATTTCCAAGTCCTCTTTTCACACCTTCAACCAAAGCAGAACAGGGTTTGCACGATGAGAATATTTCTATAAACAAGATGAGAGAGATTATTGGTGATGACTTGAGTGAAAAAGTGGCGGACATCAGTGTGCGCCTTTATGAAAAAGCTGCTGATTTTGCTCGTTCCAAAGGTATTATCATTGCCGACACTAAATTTGAGCTTGGTATCTATGATGGTGAGCTTATCCTAATAGATGAAGTGCTTACACCAGATTCATCACGGTTCTGGCCAGAAGATCAGTATACGATCGGTGGTAGTCAGCCTAGCTTTGATAAGCAATTTTTAAGGGATTATCTTTCGGGCCTTGATTGGGACAAAACTCCTCCTCCTCCTAAACTTCCTGCCGAAATACTGGAAAAAAGTGGCGCACGGTACAGGGAAGCGGTGGAACGTTTGAAAGGTTAGAGGTTAAAGACTAAAGGCTGAAGGAAGTTTAAACCTACGGGGACTGAATTTTTTTCAAACGAGTCGGGAGACAGATTGAATTTTTCTTGCTTGCAACTTGTCTGTCGAATCCTATGATGTTCTCATCATTTGAAAATTATTCTGTCCCCATATTGGAAAAATAAAATCAGTCCCCTCATTATCTACCTTAAGTAAAATCTAATCCAATATCACAGGCTGGGGCTGAATGGGTGAGGGCGCCAATTGAGATGATGTCCACTCCGGTTTCGGCAATTTCACGGACATTTTCCAGAGTAACTCCACCAGAAGCTTCTGTTATGGCCCGTCCATCAATCAACTTTACAGCCTTTTTCATCAAGTCAGGGCTCATATTGTCGAGCATGATAATATCCACCCCACAGGCCAGACATTCATCAACTTGAAGCAATGTGTCCGTCTCGACTTCAATTTTCAGGGTATGTGGAGCCGTGTTTCTCACAGATTCAACAGCTTTGGTAATCGACCCACTGGCAACAATGTGATTGTCCTTGATCATGATACCGTCATTCAGGTTGAATCGATGGTTATGCCCACCACCACAACGAACGGCATATTTTTCAAATATACGAAGGCCGGGCGTGGTTTTTCTCGTATCGACAATTTTTACCGGTAACGATTTGACTCGTTCCACAAATTGATTGGTCAAGCTGGCTATACCGCATAAACGCTGGACCAGATTTAATGCCACTCGCTCTCCTAAAAGAATGTGGTACACGCTACCGGAAAGTGAGAGGAGCCTGGTTCCTGTTTGGACCTTTTGGCCATCCTCCAAAATATCAGTACATGTTATTTCTGAATTAAGAATTTTGAATACTTCTTGAGCAATGGTGGAAAAACCGGCGGTTACCAAGGGTTCCCTGGAAATCATCGCGGCAGTGCCTATTTTTTCTTCTTGGAAGAGAGCAGAAGAGGTGATATCACCACCACCAATGTCTTCGTTTAGAAAAGATTTTATTTGCTTCTTAATAGTGTAAGTGATCATGGTCTTTCTCACAATATTTGAACTAGTGACCAAACAGCCTTAGGCCTTTGAACCAGGAATTTTGCTTTTCTTTCAAGGTATTGTCAAGGAAAAGCGTAAATGAGCTAACCGTCATCAAAACAAGTTTGGGAAAAAAGTGGACAGGAAAAAAGAAACATACCAAACGGCTTATTTGTTGAACCTATAATACTTTTTTGAGTTCGTTTTGTTGGGATTTTTTTGTAGAACAATTTTCCTGTAGAACAAATTCCGATAATAATTCAGATAGGTTATTGCCAATCTCCTGAATTCTTGGTAAAAATATTCGATTATGAGCCTTTCAAACCATCGTCGTATAGGCAGGTTTTTCGACTGCTCATCAAACACTTTTTTTTTATCGCCTGTCAGACGATGATTTCACACTATTGTTTTTGCAATTATCAAATATATGATTCCGGCACCATTAAACAAAAGGCCAACAGTTTATTGTGAGGAGAAGAATGAAAAAGAACAGTAACCATTATCCCATCGTTGCCACACTTTTCATTTTCGTAACCATGCTGCTTACCGGGTGTGCAGGATATGTCATGGGACCAGATGCCGGGGCAAAACGCTATCTTGTTGCCGATGGTAAGGTGTATGAACCTGCAAAATCAAAAGCCGAACAAGAGGAACCCGTCGAACTCACAGATGAGGTGCGCTCAGAGAAAGATGATTCTGAGCAATATGCCGGTGCTCCTGAAATCCCTGCCATAGGTTCAGAGAAACCTAAGCATTATGCAGTTACAAGAAGAGACTCCTCCGGCGTTGGTGCATCATCTGTTGCTGGGAAAAATACATTGTGTCCCATTCCAACTAAACCGGCACCTTTAAGTGATATGGCGGTCGCTTTCACCCGGGCAACTTCCGTAGCTGATTTTGATGCTTTCATTAGTGAATTTAAACCCGCAGAGTTGGCTTTTGTGGCAGTGCAAAGGATTGCAAAGCCCTACCTGGACAGGGAAGATTGGCTTGGCGCCATATCCGTATTAAATAAATATCGCTCCGATTTTCCCGGTATGGAAACAAAATTTGCAACTCTAATTTCCATACTCAGAGCTCCTACCCAAGATCTTTCGACAACCAATCTGGGCGGTGGAATAAACTCTTACAAAAGCGAATATCATCCTGTTGTGACAGCCGATGAAAAGTTCATTTTCTTTTCCAGAGATACCGAAGGAGAGGGCGGTGAGGATATTTTCATCTCAGCACACACCGGAAAACAGTGGGGACCCGGAATTAATATTGGCCGGCCAATTAATACCTCTACCCATGAGGTACCGTTAGGAATATCCGCTGATGGAAATACCATGACTCTCTTCGGCAATTATGCCGATTCTTTTGGTCGTGGAGATATATTTTATGCTGAAAAAGAAGCTGATTGCTGGTCCGGCATCCAACATTATCCAGCCCCTATCAATACACCATATTTTGAATCCGATGCCATGCTCGCCGCTGATGGTAAAACTATGTTTTTGGCCAGTGAACGCCCAGGCAATGTAGGTGCATCTCATTTGAAAGGAGATTTCTTTCACGGTGGATATGGTGGAAATACAGACATATATGTAATTGTTGATAATGGCGCCGGACCACAGGCCATTAACCTCGGTTCAACTATTAACACACCTTATAGTGAATACTCTCCATACCTTCATGCTGACGGCAAGACCTTGTATTTTAGCTCAGATGGTCATGCTGGCCTGGGTGGTTTAGATGTTTTTAAATCCACGAGACTCAGCGACACATCTTGGACTGAATGGAGTGAGCCGGTTAACCTTGGAAAAGATATTAATGGCACCAATAATGACTGGGGCTATCAGATTGCCACTTCTGGAACCAAGGCATATTTTGCCACAGACAGCCGGAATGATACCCTAGGTGGAAATGATCTTTACATCACGGACCTGCCGGTAACTATGCAGCCTAATATGGTCACCACAGTTTCTGGTCAGGTCCTCGATCCTCTTGGTATGCCCATTGGTGGAGCTTCAATTATCTGGAATGACTTAACCTTAAATAAAAATGCCGGTCACGCCACCAGCGCACCTGGTACCGGTGATTATTTTATCGCCCTGCCTGCCGGCCATATGTTCAGTTTCTATGCTGACAAAGAAGGATATATTGGTCGATCTGAAAATGTTGACTTGACTGACAAGGCAGATTTTGCAGAGTATACCAAAAATATTACGCTCTATCCTGTAGCTAAACTCACAGAAGACAATGTAGTTATTCGATTGAACAATATCTTCTTTGATTTTGATAAATCAGACTTAAAGAAAGAGTCAATTTTCGAATTGGATCGATGGGTTAAATTTCTTGCCCAATATACCAATATCAATGCTGAATTCCAGGGTCATGCATGTTGGCTTGGCACTGATGAGTATAATCAGAGCCTGTCAGAACGACGTGCAAATGCAGTTGTTAAATACCTGGTTGACAACGGTATCGATGCCAGCAGGCTGGTTGCAATTGGATATGGTGAGACAAAACCGATCGCCAGTAACGAAACAGAAGAAGGGCGAGTACAAAATAGAAGGGTTGAAATTCATTTTAAAACCAACCTTCCATAAAGAAAGCTACATATGAAACAAAAAAGGGGACGCCAAACGGCGTCCCCTTTTTTTTATTTCCTCTAAAAGGTTATTTCAGATCATCTCTGCGACTTTGGCCTTAAAGTCCTCTTTAGTAAATGGCTTAGTAATAAAATTATTTATCCCTGCGTCTTTTGCAATTTGTGCTTGGCTAGACTTTGACTCGGCAGTCGCCATAAGCAAAGGTAGGTTTCTCCACTGATCCTGCTTACGTATTTCACGAGCCAATTCAATGCCATCCATATTGGGCATGTTCATGTCAATAATGATCAGGTCAAAATGTGGATATACTTTCATTTGATCCAAGGCCTGGCGACCATCTTCAACTGTAACAATTTCAACACCTAAATCTGCAGCGACACCTTTATAGAAAAAGAGCATAGTTTTTGAATCATCTGCTGCAAGGATTTTCTTTTCTTGGGGGCTGGCATCATAGATAGTGAGTTTTGAGATATCATCTTCTGCCAATTCGCTTTCGATTTCACTCAACTCACCGCGAAAGAGGTTCATTGCCTCATGGTCCCTACATGCCATGAGTTGAGACATAAGCTTGGCCTTTATTGTCCCTTCCTGATAAAAAGCTATAAAAATCTTCAGGGCCCTGCTGGCGATGATCCCCTTGAGTATTTGTTTCAACTGTGCCGGCTCAGTATCAATGACCTTTTGAACCAGGATATGTACAACGCTTTGGTTGAAAAGATTTTCAAGACCGGTGATGACAGCCATGAGTACGAGTTCATTTTCTTCTTTCAATCCATCGGAAAGTCCTGCTAGACTTCGTAACGAATCTATGCGCCCCAAGGCCTCGTACAGGGCGAATTTCAAGTTTTGATCATCAACTTTTGTGAGAAAATCAACCGCAATATCAGCACCTGACTTATGGCCTGCAACTCCAATTATATTTGCGGCCATTATTTTTTCATCATTGTCTCCCTGTTCCAGGCATTTTGATAAAGCAGGCAGAACGACTTCATCCATTGAGGCAAGTGAGGAAATGGTTTCGCGTCTAAAGGAAGGGTTGTGATGATGAATATAGCTTACTAAAACTTCGATGCTTTGTTGGTCGGAGATTTGCGAAAGGCTGTTTATGGCAATTGCGGTGCGAAGAGAGCAACCTGACTCACTCCCTTGCACTTCATCACTTTCCTCTATTAATTGAATGAGATTATTCCGAACTTGTTTATCTTTATAGGACATGAGCGCTTGGGTTGCTCCGGCCATAATAGCGCAATCCTCATGGAGGATGAAAGGAGCGAGTTTCGGGACAAGGGTAGTGTCATTGAAATTTGTTAAGGCTCGCAGGGTTTCTGCAATGATGTCAGAATGTTGAGATTGAGCCAACAAATCCAGCAGGCTTTCCATAACTTCAGCGGAGTGGGTTTCTGCAGCGCTACGAATACTAATAAGTTGAACATCGTGGGAAGCATGGTGCAAACCTTTGACAATCTCGTTGGTTTCACCGTGCAATAAGTGGAAAAGGGTATGGTAAACCATTTCATCAACAGCATGATCACCGGTGGGGTGTGAATAGATCTCAAAAAGCTCGGGGAGAATAGTTTTATCACCCTTGTCTTTAATCTCATCAAGGAGAATTATCTGTTCAATGGTGTCTTTTTGAGAAAAGCCATCAAAATGCAACAATGAAATCACCTGCTCATATTAGGGGGAAGAAATGGTGTTTGGTATATTTTTTTCTGGTTCCTTGGGAAGATTTATTTCAGGTTGTTGGAAATATCGCTAATGATGTCAATTAAATCACTGAGTTCGAAAGGCTTAACGATATGGTGAGCTACCTTGAGCTCCTTGGATTTTTCCTCTACCCAGGCAGGATTATCCCCGGTCATCGTAATAACGATTGCATTGGGTTGAAGCTCTTTAATTTCACTGATGAGGTCAAGCCCACAACCATCGGGTAGATTAACGTCCAGCATGATGAGTTGCAAAGTATCTTGAAGAATATGCTGGGTGGCTTCATGGCATGAGGAGGCTGATATAACTTTAAAACCACTTCGACTAATAACTCGGCACAAGAGGTCACTCACCCATTGGTCATCATCAACCACCAAGGCTGTCTTGTTTTCGTTCGTTTGGTCCTTTGGTGATTCAGAACAGTTATCCATACCATACCCAAAAAGTCGTAGTGATAAACAGTGCTGATTAATTAGAAAGCAGTCCAATGATTATCATGTATTCCCTTACATTAATACGGTTTTTATGGAGAAAAGCCAATTGGTTTTTGAGAATTCTTAAGCTCTGGGTATTGCCTAGTTTTGTTGACGAATAGCCTCATATAAAATTACCGCAACAGACATGGCAAGATTGAGGCTTCGGATGTTGGGATTTTCCATGGGAATTGTGGCGCATTGAGGTGAATACCAGTCAATGATATCCGGGGAGAGACCTTTGGTTTCTTTGCCGAAAACAAGAAAGTCACCGGTTGAGAAGGTGCATTGTGTATAGGATTTGGTTACTTTTGTCGTGAAAAGGTGGAGTCTGCTTTCATCAATGTTATCAAGAAAATCTTCAAAGCTGTCCCAGTAATGTATGGATACAAATTTCCAATAATCAAGGCCGGCTCTTTTGAGGTGTTTATCATCTGTGCTGAAACCTAAAGGCTTGACGAGATGAAGGACGGTATTTGTAGCACCACATAGACGTGCAATGCTCCCGGTATTTTGTGGAATTTCAGGCTCAACCAGAACTATATTGAAAGAATTGGAAAAGGGCATTGGGCTCATTAGTCTACTAAAGTGGAAATGGACGGAGAATGTTTTTAGGAATCTTTTCAGTATCCCTTAATATCGCTTGTGGATACATGGGGTAATAGCGCCTTGAAGTCTCTCTCTATTCGCTATCTGTCGATAATTGTAATTTAGTATTTTCACAAGGCAACTTTCACGTTTCGTATATATTCCGGAATATTTTGGTGCTAAGCGCTAAAGAAAGGCAATTGGCTCCACTGGGGAAAAAATTACCTGCCTCGTTTTTACGACTCGAGGTTGTACTGACGGTTCACACAGAGGTGAGAGGTCTGCCAGCCAATTCTGAAAGCGGCTTAATTCCAGACCGTTTAAAATGGACTGTGGTTCAAATTTCATGGCAAAGGGATTTTTAAAGGTGCCATCTTTTTCAAACCGATAGCAAACATGGGGGCCGGTGGAAAGGCCAGTGGAACCGATATATCCAATGATCTCTTTCTTTTTTACTTTCTGCCCTGTTTTAAGACCCTTTTTAAATCTAGAAAGATGGCCGTAATGGGTACGATAGCCATTGCCGTGATTTAAGATGATCTGATTGCCATATCCACCGTTTTTCCCTCTGAAAGCAACTTTACCATCTGCCACTGCCAATAATGGCGTACCATGGGGAGCAGCCAAGTCTACTCCAAGATGAGGTCTTTTATATCCTAGGATTGGATGCATACGACGTCGATTGAATCCGGAAGTCACTCTACCCATGGGTACAGGAGAGCGAAGGAACCAAGTACCTAATTGTTTGCCTTCACGATCAAAATAGGCCCCGGGAGTATCTTCTGATGAAAAATAAAATCCTTCAATGGGACTTTCGTACGAGTCGTTGCCATATGCAGCGTATAGAATAGCTCCATAGCCGACGAATTCGTCTTTTTTATAATACTTTTCAACCGTGACCGTAAAACGATCTGCAACCCTGGTTTCGGTGTTGAAATCAATTTTCGATCCGAAAATGTCGGCAAAAGAATAGATGAGTTTAGCCTGCTCACCAAGCTCTTTGAAGGCTGCAAAAAGAGAAGTCTGGATGCTGCCGGAAAGAGATACAGTGCGGCATTCGAGTTCAACTTCCACAGGAAAAACATTGAAATCGCTTTCAGTTTTTTCCATACGATATGAGTTGAGTGGACCGGCCTGGAATGAACACCAGAGGATATCATCCTGATCATTCAGCGCTATTTCATAAGAATGGCCGGGCATGAGACGCCGAAAATCTAAATATTCACCAAGACGGGTAATGATATGTTGCTGGTTTGAATTGGATACTTTGTTTCTCTTGAGTGAGTGAGCCAGGGTTTCTCCCTTTCGAAGCTCACCATTAATTAACCGAGCAGGAGTCGGTGGCACTGGCTTGACTTCTTTTTTCTTTGCTTCAATAACGACTGGAAGCTCAACCACTTCAGAACGAGAGGCGATAAGCTTTTCATGTTCAGTATGGACAGTAACTTCGTTTTCAGCAGCAGGCTGCATACTAGACTGGGAATTTAATATGAGGACACAAAGTATAATGTTTACTATGAGGCTCGGAACCAGAATTGATTGTAATGTTGTCTTTGACATGGGAATCCGTAATTAAATTGACTATGGGTCGACTCCGAAACTCCCCTTGTGTACCAAAGCATCACAGTAATTTCAATGAAAATTGCAGGGTGGTGGATTGTCGACGGTTTCTTCCTAACTATATTTTGCAATTTGCATGCCATTATATATCAGAAGAATGTATTTTGAAAAACTGTACTTGAGGACGTGAGCTCTTTGTTTTAATGCGTTGTTTCTGCGCGGTTTTCTGTTGTTCTGGATGGACTGTGCAATATGTGTGTGAGAGGCATCAACATTTAAAATCTTTTTGTATATGTTAAAAAAATTGACTTTTCACCGGTTATATTTTGACGAAAGGAAAATACAAAAGGAAAAAAAATACATGGATTGCACTTCTTTTATTGACTGATGAGCAGGATACTCTATAGACTATAAGATTCGTTTAACAGAAAACCAAAGATGATGTCCAAGTGAACATTTGCATTGGAATGTATTATGAGGAATAAATAAGGAGATATGACGTAAGATGGCTCTCATTGTACAAAAATTTGGTGGCACTTCAGTAGCTGACCCCGACAAGATTAAAGCTGTGGCCCGGCGGGTCATGGAAACAGGCAAGCAGGGAAATCAGATGGTTGTGGTCCTCTCTGCAATGGCTGGTGAAACAAATCGTTTTGTTGATTTGGCCAACCAGATGATGGAAATTCCAGATCCCCGAGAATATGATGTTTTGCTGTCCACTGGCGAACAAGTTACAATTGCACTCTTTGCCATGGCCTGCAAGGCTGAAGGATATGATGCTATTTCATTGCTTGGCGATCAGATTAAAATTACAACCGACAAAATGCATACCAAGGCGCGCATTCAAAATATCGATACGGAACTGCTGCGCGGTCACCTTGATGCAAACCGAATAGTAGTTGTGGCTGGATTTCAAGGAGTCACGGAAGAAAAAGATATTACCACCCTTGGTCGTGGCGGTTCGGACACCACTGCCGTTGCCTTGGCTGCGGCTTTAAAAGCTGATCAATGTGAGATTTTTACAGACGTTGATGGCATTTACACAACAGATCCAAATATTTGCGCTGAAGCAAGAAAGATAAAGAGAATTTCCTATGATGAGATGCTGGAACTTGCCAGTCTCGGAGCCAAGGTCTTGGACATCCGCTCTGTTGGACTTGCAAAAAGATACAAAGTTCCAGTGCACGTACGTTCTACATTTACCAACACAGAAGGAACCTGGGTAGTTGAGGAGGAAGCAGATATGGAGTCAATGGTAATTTCCGGAGTAACCTATAATAAAAATGAAGCACGAATCACCCTTACCAAGATTAAAGATACTCCGGGTATTGCTGCGAAGATTTTTAATCCCATCACCGAGGCCGGGATTATTGTAGACATGATTATTCAGAATACTCGAGCCGGTGAATTGACAGACATGACCTTTACGGTGTTACAGACAGATTACGAAAAGACCATGGCGATTGTGGAAAAAATTGGTGAGGAGATAGGAGCCGAGGATGTCAGTGGCTCCAAATCCATTGCCAAAATATCCATTGTCGGAGTTGGCATGCGAAACCATGCTGGTATTGCTTCAAAGATGTTTACAACTCTTTCCAACGAAGGGATCAATATTGCCATGATCAGCACTTCGGAGATCAAGGTGTCCTGTGTTGTGGAAGAAAAATATACCGAACTGGCTGTCCGAGCACTCCATGAGGTTTTTGGTCTAGGCGCTGACAGGGTAGTTGAGGAGTGACCAATTTTCGGTCAGCTACAAGCATAAAATAACAGGAAAAAAATGTAAGTGGTTGCTGGTGCCGCAGATTTGTGCAAGCGTGACTTTTCACAATAGCCCGCTATGTGCCCAGTCGCGATCGCGCAAAGATGTGGTGCCATAGCCACTTACGTAGAGGAGTAATGGCCATGAGCCAAAATATAGTAATTTATGATACAACCCTGCGGGATGGTACCCAGGCTGAGAATTTCAACCTCTCAGTTGATGATAAGGTCTGGGTGAGCAAAAAACTCGATAAAATGGGCATAGATTTTATCGAGGGAGGCTGGCCCGGATCCAATCCCAGTGCGGTTGCTTATTTTGAAGAAATCAGGAAACACGAGTTGAAGCACGCTAAAGTGACTGCCTTTGGGGCGACTCGGAATTTCAATAATCCCGTTGAAGAAGATCCCAATATCAAGGCGTTACTTGATGCGAAAACTCCCGGGATCACCATATTTGGTAAGACCTGGGATATCCATGTCACCGAGGCATTGCGCATTGGTCTGGATGACAATCTGCTGATCATTGAAGACTCATTGAAATATCTTCGGCCCCATGTGGAGTATCTCTTTTACGATGCTGAACATTTTTTCGACGGATTCAAGGCCAATCAGGAATATGCCCTGAAAACACTTGAAAAAGCAGTGGACGGTGGGGCGGATTGCCTGGTGCTCTGTGACACCAACGGTGGAACATTGCCCACCGAGATCCCGGTCATCATGGAGACTGTAAAAAAACATTTTGCGGATCGAGGTAATGATGTGGAGTTCGGAGTCCATGCCCATAATGATTCCGAAACAGCGGTGGCCAACTCTCTGGTCGGTGTGTCCTGTGGGGCTACCCATGTGCAGGGGACCATCAATGGCTTTGGTGAGCGATGTGGTAATGCCAACCTGATGTCCATCATTCCAGCCTTAGTGTTAAAACAAGACTATCAGTGTGCGGCGGGTGAAAATCTTGAGCAGCTCACCGAGTTGTCCAGGTTTGTCAGCGAAATCGCTAATCTGCCACATAATAAATACCAGCCCTATGTAGGACGTTCTGCCTTTGCCCATAAGGGTGGGGTGCATGTCTCAGCGGTGAAACGTAATCCCATCACCTATGAGCATATGGTGCCAGAAAAGGTGGGCAATATTCGACGCATCCTGATTTCAGATCAATCGGGCCGCAGTAATGTGCTTCATAAGGCCAAGAAGTTTGGCTTGAACTTGGACAGCAAAGATCCCAGGGTAACCGCCATCCTGAAAGAATTGAAAGACCTGGAGAACCAGGGATTTCAATTCGAAGGTGCAGAAGCTTCTTTTGAACTTCTCATGCGCAGGGCACTTGGTATGCAGTCCCATTATTTTGAGCTGCACGGTTTTCGAGTGATTAACCAGAAGACCAGTGTCGACAACCTCATGCATGCCGAGGCCACGATCCGTATCGAAGTTGCCGGAGAGATGGTTCACACTGCAGCTCTTGGAGAAGGCCCGGTCAATGCCCTGGATAATGCCCTTCGGAAAGCCCTGACCAGGTTTTATCCGCAATTGGCTGATATGTGGCTGGATGATTACAAGGTGCGGGTGCTGGGCAGTGAGCATGGCACCGGCGCTGTTGTTCGTGTTCTTATCGAGTCGGCTGATAAGAAACATCGCTGGGGCACTGTTGGTGTTTCCCACGATATCCTGGAAGCCAGCTGGCAGGCATTAGTAGATTCAATAACCTTCAAATTGATGCAGGATGAAAGAGAAAGCGAGCAATAAGGAAAAGAATCAACTTCTCCTTCTCTTATGCTTTGGCATCTGCATTTGCCTTGCATCACCTGTTACACATTTATTTAAATCATTCTCTCAGGGTCCATTGTCCAAACAGGCAATGGACCCTGAGTCCTTTTTAGTCCCTTTAACAGATGGTATTTCTGAAAATCTGGTCCACTTTACAGTCCAGCAGCAGGATTCATCAATCAATGTTTTAGAGTATTCAAAAGAAGCAGCTCAGCAGGAAACAATCCATCCCCTTGTTTCCCATCTTTTTTTTCAGAAGATTTCCATCAATACAGCTGATCAAGATATTCTTGCTACTTTACCCAACATCGGCCCTGTCCTTGCCGAGCGCATTATTGATAAACGCAAGTCACTGGGAGGTTTCAAGGAACTCGAGGATCTTCTATTGGTGAAAGGAATAGGGGAGAAGAAATTTGCGAAGATTGGAAAACTCATTGTGTTGTGATAGTGGTAATGAAGATGAGATCATGAAAATAAGGGGTTAATATAGGCAGTTTGACTTCTTTACCTTTCAAATTCTACAAATCATATCTTCACTTTTAGATCGAAGATATACCATATTCATTTTCAAACCTGAGATTGACTGCTATCATCAAATGGTACAACTCAAATGCACATAGCTGGTCATAGACGTGAATTTATGACAGCTTTACGATATTTTATTCAAAATCTTACATGGTAACCGGCAAATTGAGAAAGGAAATTCACATGACTAACTGGGTGCGCATTTTCACGGTTTTTCTAGTATCTCTTGCATCAATCCCTTTTATATATGGCTGCAGTGGTGATACCTGTGACTCAAGCCATTTAGATTTATGCAAAGCAGAAGGAGCTTGTGTAAACGCAGGTGGTTTTTGGGATGGTACAAGCTGCCGCCTTTTAATCAGCTCCATAGAGTTTGATGACGCCAATTTAGCAATTCTTGTTAGTGATACCGATTTTACCTATGCTGATGAGGTAGTGTCTCTAACTTGCGTGGGCTGTTCAATTAGGGAGCTGGGAGGAATTGAATCCCTGACAAACCTGACTGATCTTGCTCTTCTTTCAAATCAGATAGTTGATATCAGCCCCTTAAACTCTCTGACAAGCCTAACTGGTCTGCGTCTTTCTGATAATCAGATAGTCGATGTCAGCCCTCTAAGCACTCTGACTAACCTGACAAACCTGGATCTTCCATTTAACCAGATAGCCGACGTTAGCCCTCTAAACACTCTGACAAAGCTGACTTATCTGGGTCTTTGGGCTAACCAGATAGTCGATGTCAACCCTCTAAACACTCTGACTAACCTGACTTGGCTGAGTCTTTATGGTAACGATATAGTCGATGTCAGCCCTCTAAGCATCATGACTAATCTGACGTATCTGAATCTCCTTTCAAACCAAATAGTCGATGTAAGTGGTTTAGACATCTTGACCAGCCTGACGAATCTGGATCTCTCTGGTAACGATATAGTCGATGTCAGCCCTCTAAGCATCATGACTACACTGACTCAGCTAAGTCTTGTTGCGAACTTGGATATTCCATGTGTAGATCTTGATGCCCTGGAGGCATTGTTGGTCAACTGTGATATTAATAGGGACGAAGCAGGAACTTGCGCAGAAGGAGAGGGCTATATAGAGCTGTAAATTTATACATTACCAGCGATTACCCAATACACCATTTTGCCAATAAATGTCTAGTCTGCATGTATATCTGAAGGAAAATCACAAAGATATCACGCCACTCCATGTAACAGGGGGGTATACGCTATGGGCAGAGTGAAGAAAACAACCCACAGTCAAGATGTTATCTTGAAGTGGTTGAGTCGTATCAAGCTGAAAACTGAATAGAGACAGTTTTACTTTGTGAGCCGTAAAGATCAGAAAAGAACATCTCGACTTTCAGATACTCTCTTTTATAAATGCTCATCATCCCCGATCAGAAAATCAGGGATCGACCAGAATGGCGCTAGTTTATGGCTGTAGCACAGTATCTGCTTCTATGTTCCATTTCTTTCATTTCATGCCTTGGTTTGGTTAATAGTTGGTAATTTTTTGGGCGTCGTTTAAGACACCTTGGCTCTCTGCGCCCTGGTCTTTGTTGAAGGGGTAAACCCGTAACAGTTGCGAATTCCAGACGATCCCGACCACCCATTCCATTTGATTCCGGCCACTGA